>CP134492.1:2844572-3160635 GCA_031761875.1 Bacillaceae bacterium IKA-2
TACTCTAATTTTAGGAACTAATCTTTAGGAAATATTAGGTAAAAAAAAGTGTTATTGGAAATTCTTAGAAACTATCTTAAAATAAAATATTACTAATTAATAAGTTACTATTCAACAAAAACTTTTCATTTCCTTTTTTAAAAGATAATTTTTTCAATTACTTTATGAAATCCTTAGCTTCACCTATACTTATGACTAAAATTTTCACTTTCGTAAATTGTACGTTCAAAAATCTCGCTACTATTAACTTTCTTTTCTTGACGTCCATTTAGAGAGAAGTATCCGCCGAATTACCGCAATATTATTAAATAAACGGACCCCAAAAGCAAAAATAGCAGCTAAATATAAGTCTACACCAAGATGAACGCCTAGAAAAGCTAAACCTGCTGCAAGGAGTATATTTGAGAAAAAACCTGTGACAAATACATGTTCATCAAAAGTATTTTGAAGGTGGGCCCTGATCCCTCCAAACAACGTATCAAGAGCAGCCAAAACCGCAATTGATAAATAGCTAGAATAAGCATCAGGTATCCGAAACTCTGTCCAAAATCCAAGGAGAAGTCCAATAAGTAGCCCAATTACTGGTAACCACATTTTAAGACTCCCCCTTTACAGGTCGTAAGTTACGAATACGTAACGACTCATCATACCCTGGCAACACAACAAAATTTATTGGTGTCGAGGTTAAACTTAAATTTTCAATAGCAAAATATTCGATTGATTGAGAGACAATCATTTCATGATGGAGTTTCTCGGCATCACTAGCTAAAACTTTTACTTTTAGTGGTAATTCAGGAATTCTTTTTGCATTTACATGAGTAACACCGTTAACATCTCGAATTGCCGATGTTGAGATAATTCGCTGATTGCCAATGGCAATTTCTTTTGCATTGTAAATATTGAGTTCATTAATCAATATCCATAATAAGTGTGGTGGTACCATCTTCGGAATATAGCCATAATCCGTGTGTATTGAATTAATTTCAATAATAATCCCTTCACCACTTACTGGGGTAAGGCCTGCTTGTTTTTTTAAATCATTTACAGCATTAACCATTACATCCTCAAGATTATCTTTTCCTTTTAATTGGTTTAACAATAAAAGTTGTTTTTCAATTTCTTGATTTAGTTCTTGCTGTCGCTCCTTTTCAATACGGGAATCTTGCCGTAATTCTAGGATATCTCTTGTATCACGAACAATCGGTTCATTTGTTGTCTTAAACTGTAGCGCAATCATAAATCCAATAATTGTTGTAACGATTGCAAATATAATCATTCGATCCTTGACAATCATCACCCTCTATCTGATAAGTAAGGATCCATTATAATCAAATCCTTTTTTTCAATTTTCACTTCAATTTGGTCATAAAGTAATTGGTCTTTTACCCCACCAGGTAAATTCAACGAGTCATGAAGCTTGTCCGAATCACCAATAGCCGTAATAACAAATGGAGCAAAGGAAGTGTTCCCATCGATGCGAATGACGGGACCTACACATTGAATATAGGAACGATGTGAAATTCTTTGACCGTTAATAGCAATTGCTTCTGCTTGGGTGACGAGTAATTCATGAATAACTTTTTGAATATGTAGTTCATGGACTATATAAAAATTTGGATTTTCACCATCAGGGACATATTGTGCGTCAGTTAAAGTTACTTCAATGCCTGTCCCTTGGATTCCAATAGCTCCAGTCGCCATACGAAGTTTTTCTAGATCCTCGACTAAATTAAAATATGTTCTTTCTTGTTCAGCTACCACTTCTTCTATCGTGTTAATTTCAGCTTGAATGGTTCGTAATTCCTCTGCTAAATTCCGATTAACTGATTGTTCAAATAAAACTTGATTTCTTAATGTGTCCTCTTTCTTCCATTGTCCTTCAGTGATCATCTGACTATTTTGACCTTCATTTGCAAATTGGTATGACAAAGCACTAATAAAGCCTGTGATTATCAAAATAAACGAGAGGAGTACATGTTTACCCTTCACTTTCAATTTCTTGTTCCTCCTCGGGATCAAATAATTCGAAATACGGATTAATTTTCATATGAATAATCCCTTTGTTATGCGGATCTAACTCACTAACAATTGCAGAATAGGGAGCTATTTTTTCTGAAAAATGTCGGATTGTTGAACTAACTTGAAAGCCATCATTCATATATAGGGTAATTCTTAAAGGGTCTAATTCTTCAGGTGTAAAATAAATTTCTGAAATGCGATGAATTAGACCTTCTGGTAGTTTGCTTAATTCAGCAGCCATTTCAGCTAACTCGCTCCCATTACTCCAACCCATGAGTAGAGGTGCATCTGTTGGAAAGCCCGTTACTGTATCTGTTGCTAATAACTTTCCTGACTCTAGTATCGGGGAAAACTTCCCATCTGTCACTAAATATGCGACCCTTGTATATTCCTCAACATTAATAATTACAGTATAAGGAAATTTCCTGTTAATAGAAACACCACTAATTTGAGTGAGCGATGTGATCTCTGCTTTAATTTCTTGCTTATTTACACCCCAGAAGCTTGTCTTATCAGTTAATTTACTGGCTCTTACTATTTCCTCATCAGTCAAATAGCGATTTCCTTCTATTTTGATAACCTTGACATCACTTAGCGAAGACTGAAAATAAATAACTGTAAGCAATAAAAGGAAAAAAATTGATAAATACAGAATCAAAGCCCGGTTTGCCCTTTGTTTGCGCTCACTTTTAAGTTTTGGTATTCGATCTTCGAGAGTAATAACCTTCTTCTGATCCATAACAACCTTCCTTCATTGTATGCTATGCCACAGTAGTATTATAAATCAGACTGAAGTCCTTATTCAACTACCAAATCCTTAGTCTTTCCTATCCTATCAAGAATTTGATCTAAACATCTATAGGAGATGGAAAAAAATTCCGCAACCAAAGCATTCGAATCTCTTCGTTGGTTCGCTTCTTAGGTGTCTTGATCTACTCGGCTCTGGTCACCCTCCTGTTTGGATATTTACTTATAGAATTAAATTGAACAATAATTGACTAGTTTTATTATAACATTACAACATTACAGTATTACAACATTACATCAACAATATAGTACTATCTTAGCTATTGCAACAGCTGTCACAAAGTAATTTAACCTCAAAAACGGCATACGAATATGCCGTCTTCATCTTTTTATAGCATGACTATTAGGCTATTACATATAAATGAAGTATTAATGCTTGTTCCCTATTAACTCAACTTCTGTTTCTAACTTCACTTGAAATTTTTCATAAACACGTTTTTTAATATAGTCGATAAGCTCTAAAACATTTTCCGCTGTAGCTTCACCAATGTTGACAATAAAATTAGCGTGTGCTGTTGATACTTGTGCTCCACCAATTATATGGCCTTTTAAACCAGCTTCTTCAATCAATTTCCCAGCATGATAAGAAAATGGGTTACGAAATACACTGCCACAGCATGGATAATCCCAAGGTTGTGTCTTTTTACGATATTCCTTATTTCTTTGAATCTCTGCTACAATAACATCTTTATTTCCGTGTTTTAATTGAAAGATTGCTTCGATACAAAACCCATGGTCTCTTTGCAACCTTGAAGTCCGATATGAAAACTCCATTTCATCCTTATTATACCATTTTTCCGTACCATCTTGATAAACAATTCTTGTCTTTATCAAGATATTTGAGATATCCGATTTATGAGCACCCGCATTCATAAATACCGCTCCCCCAACTGAACCTGGGATACCACCAGCAAATTCTAAGCCCGATAGCCCTTGCTTACTTAGAATTGTTGCAAGTTTAATTAAGGAATAGCCTGCTCCTACTCGAACTTCATCTCCATTAACTTCTAAGTGATCTAGACCGGCGCTAATTTTGATAACTACTCCATCTATACCTGCATCAGATATTAATATGTTTGAGCCACGACCAATAATAAAAACTGGAGTCTTACTTTCATTTGTTATTGAAAGAGTTCTCATTAAAGCATCGATATTTTTCGGAATAACAAGTAGATGAGCCGGACCGCCAATTTTCCATGTAGTATGGTTAGCCAAGGGTTCGTTCTCCTTAACTTGGCCGACGTTTTCTTCTTGAAGTCTTACTTTAAGTCGATCCATAAAAACCTCCAAATTAGCTTATTTATTAGTTAGTTGTTTAATAAGTTCATAAATCTCTTTAGCAGCTTCTGGCTTACCAAGCTGCAAAGAAGCTTTATGCATTTCATTCCACTTTGTTTCATTTAACATTAATTTGTCAACCTCTTTTAAAAGTACGGTTCCTGACATTTCTTTTTCCAACTTAATGACTGCTGCTCCTTTGTCACTTAATGCCCGCGCATTTTTTTCTTGATGGTTATTTGTAACATAAGGACTTGGCACTAAAATACTCGGTAATCCAATCGCCGTTAACTCAGCTAGCGTTGTCGCTCCAGCACGGGTGACAACTAACTGCACATTTTTCAGTACTTCTGGCATGTTATGAATAAATGGCTCAATTTTTATATTCAAAGGATTTCCTTGTTTTTCCACCTCGGCAATAACTTGATTATAATGGACTTCACCAGTTACGTATAAGAATTGATAATTTCTCTTACCTACCTCTTTTAGCACTTCTAAAAAAGCATCATTAATTGGTCTAGCTCCTCTACTTCCACCGACAATTAAAACCGTTTTCTTATTTTTGTTTAAACCCATTTCTGTTAGTCGGTCTTTTTCTTTAACGAGTGCCGCTTCCGTTGCTCTTGGATTTCCTGTCAGGAGAACTTTTTCACTAGGAAAAAAGGAGCGTGATTCATCAAAAGAAATCGCGATTTTATTAACATAGCGACTTAAGAATTTGTTTGTAAGCCCGGGAACACTATTTTGTTCATGGATAATAGTAGGAATACCCAACTTAGCCGCTGCATAAACAACTGGTCCACATACATAGCCACCAGTGCCAATTACAATATCAGGCTTAAATTGCTTAATGATTTTTTTTGAAAGTGTTACACCTTTAAGAAAGCGGATCACTGTCTTTAAATTATCTATTGAAAGTTTTCTTTTGAAACCCGTAATATTGATTGTTTTAAAAGGAATTCCTTCCCTAGTGACGAGCGTACTCTCCAAACCTTTCTCAGTACCAATATATAAAAACTCAACTGTTGAATCGATTTTTTTTATTTCATTTATTAACGCTAAGGCAGGATAAATATGTCCACCTGTACCTCCGCCACTCACAATTATTCTCATTAAATCCATACACCTCTGTTTCACTTAAACTTTTAATACCGTGCGTGCTTACTTATATTCAACAAAACTCCTACTGCAACGAGCATAAGTGTTAATGAGGAACCACCATAGCTTAAAAATGGTAATGTGATTCCGGTTACTGGCATAAGACCAATAACTACACCGATATTAATCATCACTTGTATCGCAATCATTCCAATAATACCGATTGATAATAGGCTCCCAAATAAGTCAGGTGCCCCGAGAGCAACGCGAATCCCTCTCCATAGCAATATACTAAATAGAAAAATAACAAACGTTCCACCAATAAACCCTAATTCCTCTGAAAGAATCGCAAAAATAAAGTCAGTTTGCGGTTCCGGTAGATAGAAGAATTTTTGTCTACTTTCCCCTAACCCTAATCCCATTAACCCACCTGGCCCAATCGCATACAACGATTGAATAATTTGAAATCCACTTCCTAATGGATCTGACCACGGATCTAAAAACGATGTTATTCGTTTTATCCGATATGGTGCAGAAATTATTAAGGCAACAAAACCTGCTAAACCGAGAAGTCCAAGCCCAATAAAATGACTTGACTTGGCACCAGATACATAAATCATAATAATACAAGTGCCTACCATTACTGCACCAGTACCCAAATCCGGTTGAAGCATGATCAAACCAAAAGCTAACAAGACTAAAGAAAGCGATGGCAATAAACCTTGTTTAAACTTCGTAATACTCTTTTGATTTTCCGATAAGTACTTTGCTAAAAAAGCAATCATCGCAAACTTCATAAATTCTGAAGGTTGTATCGAGAAAGCTCCAACTCCTAACCAGCTTTGGGCACCACCTCTAACTAGACCCACCCCTGGTATTAAAACGAGAATCAGTAACAAAAAACAAATCATAATAATCAGTTTCGCATATTTACGCCAAAACCAGTAATCAAGATTCATAATCGTAAACATAGCAATTAAACCTAATCCAGCAAAGAAAATCTGCCTTTTCGCAAAAAAGAAGGCATCATCAAACTTATACGTTGCCCAAACAGCACTTGCACTATATACCATGATCATACCTATTGTCAGTAAGACGAGTGTTGTTATGATTAAAATAAAATCTGGTGTTGATTTCCCTTTAGGCAATGTGGAACACCTCATCCATATTGAATTTGGGCAAGCCCTATTACCTATGTGTATGCTTATTTTAAAGAAAATATGACCTGTTATTTCTCTAGTTTATAAACAGCTTCTATAAACGCATCGCCTCGCTGTTCAAATGTTTGAAACTGATCCCAACTTGCACAAGCCGGCGAAAGCAGAATGACATCCCCACTTTCAGAGTTTAGATAGGCAATATTGACTGCTTCAGTGACATTGTTGACAATTTTTATAAAAGTCAACCCTGCTTTTCTAGCGGCTGTTTGAAGTTTATAGGCTGTTTGTCCGAATAAAACAACACCTTTTACATTTTTTAATGTCGGAATTAATTCATCAAATTCATTGCCACGGTCTAAACCACCTGCAATCAGGATAATTGGCTGATTAAATGCTACAACGGCTACTTTAGTTGCCAACATATTTGTAGCTTTCGAATCGTTATAAAACTTTCGCTCATTGATTTCTGTTACAAATTGGGTACGGTGTTTTACACCAGCAAATGTTGATAAAACATCTACAATCCGTTCTGTATTAGCTCCAGCTAACTTAGCTGCACAAATAGCAGCTAAAATATTTTCGATATTATGCATACCTGGGAGAACAATTTCCGCTATAGAAATAACTTTCTGATTTTGGTAATAAATATCATTATCACGAATGTATGCTCCATTTTCGACTATATTCTTAACAGAAAATGTCGTTTTTTTAGCACAAACAGCTTCAGATAACCTCATAACTTCATCGTCATCTTCATTTATTACGCAATGATCTTCACTAGTTAAGTTAGCAAATATTTTTGCTTTTGCTAACCCATATTCATGCCTTGTCCCATGGTAATCTAAATGGGCGTCAAATAAGTTTAAAAAGACGGCAATCTTCGGGTGAAACTGTTCTGTCCCCATTAATTGAAAGCTAGAAACCTCCGTGACAAGGACATTTTCTGCTGTTGCCGATTCGGCTACTTCACAGACAACGGTACCAATATTACCAGAAATTAACGGTTGTCGCCCACTACTCATAAGCATTTCGTAAATAAGTGTTGTTGTCGTCGTTTTTCCATTTGAACCAGTGATTGCAATCATTTCAGCTTCTGTAATCATTGAAGCTATATCAATTTCCGTAATAACTGAAATGCCTTTTTCGATTGCCTTTTTAATGAGTGGATTCGAGTAAGGTATCCCTGGATTTTTTACAACTAAGTCAAAGTTTCGTTCAAACAATTCAAGTGGGTGCCCACCACAAATAACTTCCACACCTAACTCTTGTAATTGAGACGCCTCTAGATTATCTTCTATTGATTTTTGATCATTGACAACCACTTTTGCACCTAACCTATGAAGAAGCATACTTGCTGCTAACCCACTTTTGGCAAGGCCAATAACGAGAACTAATTTATTTGCATACATTTGTTTATTTTTCATTTAATCCACACCTCTAAATAAATTCCTAGTACGGCACATAAAAGCCCAACTAGCCAAAAAGTAACAACAACACGCCATTCAGACCAACCTGATAATTCATAGTGATGGTGGAGAGGGCTCATTTTAAAAATACGCTTCCCTCTCGTCTTGAAAGAAATGACTTGAATAATAACAGATAAAGTTTCGATTACGAATACTCCACCAATAATCACTAAGAGAATTTCCATTTTAGTTAAAATTGCCACTGCAGCTATCGCTCCACCTAAAGCTAGTGAGCCTGTATCTCCCATAAATACTTTTGCTGGATGAGCATTAAAGACAAGAAATCCTAACACAGCACCTACAACAGCAACACTAAATAAAGCAATATCAATTTGACCGCTACTAAACGCGATAACACCATATGCTCCAAAGGCAATCGCCGCTGTCCCTGCTAATAAGCCATCCAATCCGTCTGTTAAGTTCACGGCATTTGATGCCCCAACAAGCATGATGATAACTAATGGTAAATAAAATATACCAATATCAATCGCGACATTTGTTCCAGGAATCGCAAGCTCTGTGGAGTAGTCTAATTGTTTGATAACGATATAAAAAATTGCGGCTATAATTAATTGGCCGATTAATTTTTGTTTCGAAGTTAGTCCTAAATTACGTTTTAAGACTACTTTAATAAAATCATCTAAAAAACCTAATAATCCAAAGCCAACAGTAGCAAATAGTAGTAAGTAGACTTCTACCGATAAGACTGAAAACTGGCCAACCATCACAAGAGTTGCAACCACAATCGCAATGACAATCAGCACACCACCCATTGTCGGTGTTCCGCTCTTTTTCTGATGAGATTTAGGTCCTTCTTCTCTTATGCTTTGACCAAATTTCAAGTTACGTAAAAATGGGATAATTAGCGGAGATAAGATCACACATATTAAAAATGAGACAGCTAATGTAAAAAATAATAGTCTTTCCTCGGGCATAGTCCAATCCCCCTTTCCTAAATATATAGGTCTGTGGCGATCGTTTCTAGCTTCATCCCTCGTGAAGCCTTTATAAGAACGACACTTCCTTGATTTAATAAGTTTTTTAAGTCTTCAACGACTTCTTGTTTTGTTTTATAAGATCTTATTTCTATTTTATCATTGTTTTTTTCTAATAATACCTCACTTATCCAACTTCCCTTTTCTCCTACCGTGATTAGATGGGTAATCGGTGCAGAAATGACCGCTGCAACAGAACGATGAAGTTCTTTCTCTTTTGGCCCTAATTCATACATATCCCCTAATACAAGAATTCTAATCTCGAAATCCGCTAACTCCTTTATAGTTTCAATCGCCGCCTTCATGGAAGTAGGACTTGAGTTATAGGCGTCATTGATAATGGTTGATCCATGAACCCCGGATTTTCTTTCCATTCTCATGCTTGTTAAGATACAATCTTTTAAACCTAATTGAATTGTATGTTCGCATAGTCCCAAATATTTTCCCACCGCAATCGCAAACGTAGAATTTTTGACATTATGTTTTCCTAAAAGAGAGAGTGTATAGCTATCTGTATCATTTATTTTGAAAATAGTTTTGTCTGCTTTTTGTTCTAATCCTGTAATTTGATAATCATTATCATGATTATAACCACATCTCAAAAAATTAAGATCATTAGAAACTTCAAGTAACGGTTCATCACCATCAATAATCAAGACACCAGATGTTTTTAATCCATCGATAATCTCTAACTTTGCTTTTGCAATTCCCTCACGACTCCCTAGCTGTTCAATATGGGACTCACCAATGTTCGTAATAATTGCAATATCTGGTTGGGCTAATCTACTTAAAAAAGAGATTTCCCCAAAGTTATTCATCCCCATTTCAAGAATAGCAACCTCACAATCTTCGGGCATCGCTAAAATCGTTAACGGTAGCCCAATATGATTGTTATAATTCCCTGCTGTTTTATGTGTTTTAAAAGTAGTAACAAGAACAGAATCGAGTATATCTTTTGTGGAAGTCTTGCCGTTACTACCAGTAACACCAATCACACAAGGAGATACCTTTTCTAAATATGTTTTAGCTAAGCTTTCTAAAGCTTTTAGCGTATCGTTAACATAAAAAACAGGAAACTGTGGATCAATCTCTTTAGGAAGTGCTTTATTTTCGTCCCATAAAGTTGCAGTAGCACCTTTTTCAATGGCTCCAACTAAGAAGTCGTGGGCATCAAAACGTTCACCAATAATTGGAATGAACAAACCATTTTTAACGAGCTTACGACTATCAATAAAAACTTCTTCTATAATAGCATCATTGCTAAATGTTCCACTATACTGACTTGAAATTTCTTTTAGCAAATCAATTTTAAAACTCACTTTTTAACAGCTCCCTAATTGCCTCACTTGCGACAATTCGATCATCAAAGTGGTTTCTTTGTTTGCCAATTATTTGATACGTTTCATGCCCTTTCCCAGCAATAATCACAACATCCTTAGCTTTCGCCCGCTTAATTGCAAAATTAATCGCTTCTTTTCGATCAACAATGGAAGTGTTATCACTTTGATCCGTTAGACCAGCAGCCATATCTTTTAAGATTTCATCAGGATCCTCACTTCTAGGATTATCTGACGTTAAAATGACATAGTCACCTAGTTGGCTTGCAAGTTTTGCCATTAATGGCCGCTTTGTTTTATCCCGATCACCGCCACAACCCACAACAACGTAAATATTCCCCTCACTAAATTCTTTTACTGTATTGAGAACATTTTCTAAGCTATCTGGTGTATGTGCGTAATCGACAATTACTGTAAAATTTTGACCCTCATCTACTGGTTCAAAGCGCCCATCTACCCCAACAACTTCCTGCAAGGACTGTATAATAAAATCAAGTGGAATATTGTCAGCTAGACAAGCTGTCATAGCTGCCAATGCGTTATAAACACTGAATTTACCAATCAACTTTAATTGGACAGACGCCTTTTGGCCAAAGGCACAAACATCAAAAGAAGTGCCTTCTGCAGTAATAATAATGTTTGTAGCTTTAACATCACAATCCTGATCAATTCCGTAAGTTACGATTTCGGCTGCAGTCATTTTTTCAAACTCACTACTTGCAGGATCATCTCGGTTTAGTACCGCTATTTTTTGGTTAGTTTGACAATATGTATTACCTAATTGAGCAAACAATAAGCCTTTTGCATTTTTGTATGCCTCCATCGTCTTGTGATAATCTAGATGGTCTTGAGTAAGATTGGTGAAAACAGCAATGTTAAAATCGCAGCCTCTAACCCTGCCAAGGTGGAGGGCATGGCTTGAAACTTCCATAATGACTGACTCAACACCTTTATTGACCATCATTTGAAAGCTTTGTTGCAAAAAAAGTGATTCAGGAGTCGTATTTTCCACTTCAAACGTTTCATTAATTATTTTCATATACATAGTTCCAATAAGACCTGTTTTTTTATTAGCATCAGACAATACTTTTTCAATTAAATGTGATGTCGTTGTTTTTCCATTTGTTCCAGTTACACCAATAAGAGAGAACTTAGTTGTTGGGTGATTATAGTAAACATTACTAACAATCGCCATTGCCCGTTTCGTATCTTTGACAATGATTACGGGAACATCGACATTTATTTGTTTTTCAGCTAAAATTGCGACTGCACCTTTTTCAACCGCTTGAACGGCAAAGTCATGACCGTCCACTGTATACCCTTCTATACAAATAAATAGACTACCGTCTATTACTTTTCGGGAGTCCATTTCTATCGACTTAATAAGCGGATTTTGATGATCATTTCTTTTATATTGATATAAACAACTAATTAATTCATCTAAATTTTTCATTATTTTCATACCTCTCTATCATTTACTTCTTTTTTTGCATAACATTTTTTTAGATTGTGGCTATTGCTTTTTGGACCTTCACGCAAAGCGTGAAGGTCCAAAAAGCAATAGTGTTTACAAAAACAGCCCTTGAAAAACACATAGGTACATTTTAGTCTTCAGGTTCCGTTTTGTCACCTAATAATATTCGAATTGTTGAATATTGCTTTATTTTTAAGCCTACTTCAGGAGACTGAGCAAGTATAGTATTACCTTCACCGCTTACATCTAATCTAAATTCATAATAGGCCTCATTAATTTCCCGTCTCGTTCGGCCTACAAGGTCTGGAACATCTATCAATGGTTCATCTGTCCAAAGACGTGTTTTTTCAATTTGATTGGTTCTTTTTTCCACACCCATTGCTCTTAAGCTATCACCAATCACTTTTCCGACAATAGGTGCTGCAACAACTCCACCAAATTGTACCGTTTCCTTTGGGTTATCAATAGCAATATATACGACGATTTGCGGGTCATCCGCAGGTGCGAAACCAATAAAAGAGACAATATGGTTATTTTCTAAGTATCGACCATCAACGGCCTTTTGCGCCGTCCCCGTTTTCCCACCAACACGATAGCCATCTACAAACGCGCCTTTACCAGTTCCTTTAGCAACGACATGTTCAAGAGCGTCGCGAACTTTTTCACTTGTTTCAGTAGAAATCACCTGCCGCTTAAAAACTGGTTGCGTGAAATCTAACATCTCTTTAGTGAGAGGATCAATCCATTCTTTGGCGATAAAAGGCGTGTATAAGTAACCACCGTTTATTGCTGCTGAAACCGCCGCTACTTGTTGAAGTGGCGTTACTGAAACACCTTGCCCAAACGCTGTCGTCGCTTGCTCAAGAGGACCCACGCGATCGCGGCTAAATAAAATCCCTTTACCTTCCCCTTGTAAATCAATTCCCGTTTTCTGACCGAATCCAAAATCATCGATATAATCAAAAAGACGATCCTTTCCCAAGCGTTCCCCTAAAACAACAAAGCCTGGGTTGCATGAATTTTGAACTACCTCTAAAAAGGTTTGATGACCATGACCACCCTTTTTCCAGCAACGGAGACGATGACCAGACACCTCTATAAAGCCTGGATCATTGAATGTATCTTTTTCTAGATCAACCTCTCCTTCTTCTATAGCTGCAGCCAAAGTAATAATCTTAAATGTTGATCCAGGTTCATATTGCATCCATACTGGTTTATTTTGATTATAAATTTCTGGTGGAACGTTACGAAAATTTTCAGGATCATAGTCGGGTCTACTCGACATTCCTAAGATTTCCCCTGTTTTAGGATTCATAGCGATGGCAATTGCCCCATCAGGCTTATAAATTGCCTCAGCAATACCCAACTCTCGTTCAATTATCGTTTGAACATTCGTATCAATCGTTAATTTTAAATCTAATCCATCAATAGGTGGTGTGTATTCATCCGCTAAATCAGGCATTCGCTGCCCTTTTGCATCAGAAAAAAATGACACATAGCCTTTTTCACCACTAAGTTTCTCATCATAATAAAGTTCGATTCCCGTTAAGCCTTGATTATCAATACCTGCAAAACCAAGAACATGAGACAAATAACTACCGAATGGATAATGGCGCTTATTATCTTCGGCAATATAGATACCGGCGATCCCTAATGCTCGTACTTTGCTTGCTAATTGATTACTTATCTTTCGCCCCTCAGGGTTAATTCTAACACTCATTTCTTTTTTTGTTAGTAAACTATAAACTTTTGTTTTGTCCATTTGTAATACTTCAGCTAACCTTTGGGCATCTTCTGCCGGATTTTTAATTTGCCTTGGAACGATAAACACTGATGGCGCACTTACATTTGTAGCTAAAGGAACCCCGTTCCGATCCAAAATCTCGCCTCGTTTTGCTTCAAAAGGGATATTTCTACTCCAAGTATCCTCAGCACGTAAAGTTAGCTCATTGCCTAGAGCAAATTGCACATAAGCAAGGCGTAAAACAATAACAAAAAAGAATAATAAACCGAAAGTTAGCACGAAAACTAAACGTCTTCGTACAGTTACATTTGAAACACGCACAACAACGTCCCCCTTAAAGGTCCTATTAAAACGCTTGTTTCAAATCTATGCTTGTACGAACCGAATTAGACTATCAAAAGCACAGACGCCTTGACAGTTTAATCCATGTTAAAAATCTCTGCATTATCTTCAGTTTCATCTTCACTACTATGACCATTCTCTTCCCTAAAAAAATCAGGCAACGCTAATTCTATTGCAAGATAATCTCCTTTTCTAATCTCACCTGCCGGTAAAATACTTTGGGATATCACAAATCCCGATCCAACTAAATTAGCATTCAAATCTAAACTTTGAGCTAGTTTCATAACATCGCGTAACGACCAGCCCTCAATATTTGGCATCGAATAAGATGGTCCATCTGTCACGATAATTACTTTTTCACCTTGTAATAACTTCGTTTTAGAAACAGGTGTTTGCACTTTAACCTTGTTCCCTGATCCGATTACATGAACATCTAATCCTTTGTCCGTAAAAGTTGCCTTTACATCTGCAACATTTTTTCCAATTGCATCACCAAGTAGAATACCATCGCCATTATTGCTTAGACCTTGCGAGCTAGCTTTTGGCGAAATATTTAAATACTGAAGACTATGCTTCATTACTGTTGTAAAAATTTCGGCAACTGGAGTAGAACCTTGTTCATATTCTGTGATTTTTGGTTGATCAACTGCAACATAAACAATCAGCTTGGGATCAGACTTCGGAGCAACTCCTAGAAAAGAATAAATATTCTTTCCTTGGCCACTTAAATATCCTCCCCCATTTGGATCTGCTATTTCAGCAGTACCCGTTTTTCCGGCAATCTCAAATCCCTCAATATAATATGGTTTTCCTGTTCCACCAGGAGCAATTACAACTGATTCCATTAATTCAAGGACCTGTTTAGCAGTGCTACTTGAAATCGGTTGCCCAACCATATCCGGTTCTGTTTTTTCGACAACTTCACCTGTATTAGAATCAACAATTCTATCAATAATGTACGGCCTCATCATCATACCACCGTTCGCAATCGCTGTTGCGGCTTGAACTTGCTGAATAGGGGTAATTGCCGAACCCTGTCCAAAAGCTGTTGTTGCAGCATCAACCCGATATGAATCTGCAATTAAACTATTCGCTTCATTTGGAAGATCAATTCCTGTTGGTTGGCGGAATCCAAACTGATCAAGGTAATAATACAATCGCTCTGGCCCTAACTTTTCTAAAGCAAGAATTGATAATGCGACGTTAGAAGAGCGCTGGAAACCTTCGTCAAAGGAGATTTCTCCCCAACCTAATCGGTTATGATCTCGAATCCTTCTCCCACCAATTTGATAGCTACCTGACTGATATACTTCTGCACCGTTATAAACTTTATCTTCAATAGCTGCTGCTAATGAAAATATCTTCATCGTTGATCCGGGTTCAAACCTTGAAGATATCGTAAAGTTTGTATAATTTGTTATCTCTTCATAAAAATTGGGGTTAAAGCTTGGTCGATTGCTCATAGCGAGGATTTGTCCCGTTTTCGGATCGGCGACGATTGCCATCATCCGTTCTGGAGCATAACGTTCCTCTACTTGAGTCATCACTTGTTCTAAAGACATTTGTATATTTGAGTCAATGGTGAGGTAAACTTCCTGTCCATTTTTAGGTGAAGTAACGATTTCCTCAATTGCAGGTAATTTAATGCCTTTCCGATCACTTAAATATTCAATCCTGCCATCTTCTTGCACTAAATATTCATTTAAACTACTTTCCAATCCCATTCTTACTTTTGACATATCTCTTTCTGTATAACCAATGACATGAGAAGCAAACGTTTGTTTCGGATAATAGCGTCTTGGTTCTTTTCGAAATATAATTCCAGTTAATCCAAGTGCCTCTATTTCTCTTTTTTTCTCTAAACTTAAATTTTTCGTTCCAGTTCCAAGTTCTACTTGGAATCTTCCTTCAAGTGAGAGTCTTCCCTCTAATTCTTCCACTGTTCTCTCAACAATTGGAGCTAATTTCTCAGCCGTGCTCTTCGGATCGTCAACCCTCTTTTTACTATTCTCATCTAGGATTGCGATCATCGTATATGATGGTATTTCTTCGGCAAGAGTCGAGCCAGCTCGATCAAAAATTGTGCCACGCTTTCCTTCAATTATTTGCGTTTTTGTCCAACGCTCTTCAGCAAGTTCTATTAGACCTTGACCATTAACTGTTTTTTTCACTTGTATGTAACCTATTCTACTAAATAAAAATGAGAATAATAGAAAAAACAAGCCTAATAATAAAACTGCCCTCAGATTTATCTTACTTAATTTAATTGCTGCCAAAATTCATCACCTTCCAAGAATCGAGCATATAAGATGTTGTTCAAAAAGTTAGGTAATCAAGCGGTAATCAAGCAAGTGAATCTCCTTTTTGAACAAGTATTATAAGCGAAAAACTAGTTCATAAGTTCGAACTAGTTTTTTACAACCGTAACATTTTTATCATTTAAAGTCATACCAAGCTGTTCTTTTGCAATTTGTAAAATTCGATCTGGCGCCGAAAGCTCAGTTACTTGTAACTGTAAAGCTTCATTGTTTATCATTTGGGTATTAATTGACGTTTGTAGAGTATGAAGATCGTTATTTACAATATAAATCGAAGCATAGTTTGAGATAATTAAATATGTAGCTAATACTAGGCCAATGATTGTTGCAAAATATAAACATCTTTCTCCAGACGTAATCTGTCGTTTCTTAGAAATTTCTTGATTTACTTGCCTTTGATGGCCTGGTGTTTCAACCACTCGTTTTGTTTCTAGCTGCCGGGCAAGACTACTCATTAATTAAGCCTCCTTTTGTTTTTCAGCAATCCGCAGTTTTGCAGACCTGGATCGTTTATTTGAATCGACTTCATCACTAGTTGGGATAATCGGCTTTCTCGTAATTAGCTTTAACATCGGTTCGTAGCCTTCAGGTATAACAGGTAAATTCCGCGGTAACTCAGGTCCTCTACTTCCTGCTTTGAAAATCGATTTACAAATGCGGTCTTCTAGGGAATGGAATGTTATAACCGCAACACGTCCACCTACCTTTGTTATCTCAAGTGCTCCATTAACAGCGTCTTCAAAAGCTTGAAGTTCATCATTAACAGCAATTCTTATCGCTTGAAATGTCCGTTTAGCTGGATGGCCACCTGTTCTTCTAGCCGGGGCTGGAATGGCATCCTTAATAATTTCAACTAACTCCCAAGTTGTTTCTATTCGCTTTTTCAAACGAAACGCCTCAATTTTTCTGGCGATATGTTTCGCAAATTTTTCTTCACCATACCTTGAAATAATCTTCATTAAATCATGAAATGACCATTCATTGACGATTATTTCTGCGGTTAAAGGTGAAGATTGATCCATACGCATATCTAGTGGAGCATCTAGATTGTAGCTAAAGCCGCGCTCCTTTTCGTCCAGTTGTGGTGACGAAACACCTAAGTCAAACAAAACACCGTCTACCGAAGTAATCCCACGACTATTTAATTCTGGTACTAAATACCGAAAATTACTTTTTATAATTGTAAACTCGCCCTGATAGTCTTTTAACAGGTCTCTGGCATGAATAATGGCCTTTTCATCTTGGTCAAATGCAAACAAATGTCCTTTACTAGAAAGCTGTGACAATATTAATTTCGAATGTCCTGCTCCTCCAAGGGTACAATCTACATAGATACCATCTTTTTTTATATTTAATCCTGCAACGGCTTCTTCTTTCAATACAGTGATGTGATCGAACATAGTAAACACCTTCTTAAATTTTAGTGCATATTTAAATCTTTTTGATCCACTTATATGCTTGTTCAAAAAGGAGGATAATTAGAGCCAGCAAAGAGATTCACAAGCTTGTATTACCAAGATTTTTGAACATTTTCTTACATGTACTTTCCTTAGGTTGCAACAAAAAAGAACTGTCTATCCTTTTTAAATGGAAATTCTTAAATCTTTATAGATCGAAATCTATAATTCCTTCAGCAATCTCACTAAATGACTCTTCTGACTTGGCGAAATATTCTTCCCACGTTGATTTACTCCACACTTCTACGCGGTTTGAAACACCAATTACAATGCATTCTTTTTCTAGCTTAGCAAATTGACGTAACGGGGATGAAATATTCACCCTCCCTTGTTTATCAAGCTCACATTCTGTTGCTCCTGAAAAGAAAAAGCGGGTAAAGGCTCTTGCATCTTTTTTCGTAAAAGGAAGTACTTTGAGCTTCTCTTCTAGTTGTTTCCATTCGGTTTCAGGGTAAACGAACAAACACTGATCTAAACCTCGGGTTATCACAAAGTTGGATCCTAAATCTTCACGAAATTTAGCAGGAATAATCATTCTACCTTTTTCATCAATTGTATGATGATATTCCCCCATAAACATATGAAGATCCCCTCTCCCACTTTCTACCTCTAAAATACCATATCCCCCCACTTTCCTCCACATATTTTTTTATAAAGTTTTTGCTAATAAAAAAAAATCCTGCTTTCAGCACAGGATTTTTGTTCGTTTTTTTTATTTTATGCTTTATTTCCTAGCTATCGACAGTTCAAATAGACTAGCTTATGGTTATCGTTAAATTGTAGTGGGAGTTCGTTTAACCGCTGTACAAAGTCTAAGCCATATTCATTTAAGTAATAAACTACATTTAAACTCCGTTCCTGTAATCCATCTCTCGGTTTTAAATTAGCCTCAATGAGGTCAAACTTAATCGATTCATGTTGATTTTTTTGTCGAACGCTCTTTTGAATTCTTTCAGCTAAAAAATTAATTTCTTTTTTTATCATCAACTCATTTTTATTCGCCAAAGCCTCCAAACCTTTATCATACGTTTTCACAAGTTCTTTTAAGGGCTTATGAAGCTTTTCTACTTGTTCGAGAGTTCGCTGAACCGTGTCATCGATTTGCTGTTTATGTTTCGACATTGTTAACTTTGTCCTTGCTGCTGTTGTTCCTACTGCTAAAACATCTTCTACTGGCAATTGAAACTCCTCAAGATATTTCTGAATTTGCGATTCAATTAACGTTATCGAAAATCGTGGAACAATCGGTGGGACTTTAAATGAAAACAAATGAAAAACTTCCTTTAAAGTTGCCCAATAAGCAATTTCACCAGGCCCACCTACAAAAGCTAAAACAGGTAATAGATACTCCTGCATTAAGGGTCTTGTAACAACATTGTTGCTAAGATTTTCAGGTTCTTTAGCAACTATCTGTAATAATTCATCTTTAGTAAAAGAAAATAATGAGTGCTTATCTGAAAATAAATGATCACGAGACCTTTCCAACAACAACCTTTTCCCTTGAAAATGGAAAAATAAATGAGCGTTATTTTCACCTCGCTCAATCGGTTCTCCATATCCGTTTTCGGATAATTGGTTAGCGGTTTCCAAAAATTTATCGTTCAAGCTATCATTTTTATTAATTAGCTCTTTAAAAAATGGTCTTTCTAGCTCTCTAAGCTGTTTATCGTGAGAGTCTAATAAAACGATACCACTCTTTTTAAAGAGTTGATGAATGAGGAAACTAAAAAAATCACTGTAATAAATACTTTTTTCTAATGCATCATTGATGTTTTTAATAAGGTCTTTTGTAAAATTGGTCTCCCTACAGTCACGGAGTAATTCCCTTATAAACCTCGTTACTTCACCTTTATCAATCTCTAAGTTAGAAATAGCTGCTTTCCCATCGTTTTGCTGATTTATTTTTCGTTTCTCAAGCTTGCCTGAATCAACACTATAAAGATGATTAATTTCATCAAAATCGTGGTCTTCACCAGCCATCCAAAAAATCGGCACGACAGGAACATTTAATTTTCTTTCCTGTTCCTTTGCTAACTTTAAGACCGTAATAATCTTATGTATCGTATAAAGAGGACCTGTTAAAATACCCGCTTGTTGACCAGCTACAACACAAACAGAGCTTGGGTCTACTAATTTAGCTATATTCGTGATCGTTTCTGTTGAGCAGCCAAAGCGCTGGTTATATTGGACTAACTGTTCAGCAATAGTCACTCTTTGAAAATCACGATTTTTTAATTCGTTATACCTTTGAATGTAATCGTAATCACTACGATAAGAATAATCATAAAACTTTTGCAAAGGTTCGTAACCTAACCGATAATCCTTCATAAATTTTGATTGTTCAGACAGATTATATTCTCTTAATTTCAATCGATTCCTACCTCCTATATAAAAAAACGAAAGCGCCTTAGTCAGCCGCGACAAGCACTTCAGCCTATGACATGTATACCCACCACGAGGCTACATGTCATAGGCTGAAGTGACCTCGAGCGGTTAGCACTGAAGTTAGACAGACGCGAAAATTTTATACTTTTTTAGCTTTTAAAAAAGCTAAAGCGCTTTGATAGCTTTAAAAAAGTTAAACATGAAATAATTTCGAGTATAGCAGAGTGGCATTATTTTCGCCAATTTTAAGTTTAGCTCATTTGTGAAATACGCAGTAATAGACCGTAAATACTTAAGATAATATACACAAGAAAAAAAAGGATGAAGTTTAACCGCCAAATTCCTTTTAATAACTTTGAAAGGTGAATATCATTGGAATATTTCCAATGAATAATCGTAAAAATAATCGCAACTGAAATGATTGTTATTAAAACAAACCAAAATAAAGAAATACTCCATATCTCATAAGCAATAAAATAAACAGCGACAATAAATAAAATCGTCGATAAGTCAACTGAACGCTTGATAGCTATTTTTTTATTTTTTATTGTTTTGACAGTAATGATATACATAAGATAAAAAGCTAAAAGTGGCAATGTAATCAACGTAGCTAACAACCAAGCTACCGCACTACTCAAAAGTTCCAGCCCCTTTTCTTTGAGATTCGATTCCTTTTATACTGTGATAGATAAAATTATGATAATGTAACTGGACATTTTGATTGGCTGCCTTTTCTAAAATAACTCCTGTTATCGCTTCTATTTCCGTTTCTCTTCCTTCCTCAATATCTTTCAACATTGATGAACGGTTTTGGCTTGTTTTTTTGCATATATCAACAATTTTCTGCCAATCTGCTTCTGTACTATTGTAAATTAGTGAAATTTCATCAAATAGTTTTCTCATTATTTTAAAGTAGTACTCATTTGTTATTAAATCACCATTTTTAACTTTAAAAATAGCTGTCAATGGATTAATAACCCCATTCACTAGAAGCTTACTAACCATTATCTGAAACCAATCCTCATGAACAGTTGTTCTAAATCCTACACATGATAATTTCAACCAAACTGTGGAAGAAAAATCACTCTTTTTTTGAAAAAAACCGATTTTCATTTCACCATCACCAGTATGCTCCACTTCCGTTAGAGAGTGTTTCAAAGCTCCATGTTCAACAATACCTATCAGAATATTATCTGCTTTATCACCAAGCTTGTCTAAATAAGTGAGATGGCCCATTCCATTTTGCAGAAAAGCAATTGTACTCAGTTTCCCCTTTAAATGCATCAAGTGAGAAACTACTTCTTTGAGATGATATTGTTTAACTGCTATAAAAAGTAAGTCATCAACTAACTCCGTAGTCTCTAAAAAAGGCGTACTATTAATTGGAAATGTAAAATCACTTGTGCCTATTTTTAAAGTCACACCATTTTTATGTAAGTGATCAGCTTGTTGTTTCGCTTTTGTATAGACCGTCACTTCAAATTGCCCTTTAGATAAATATCCAGCTAAAGCGAGTCCAATCGAACCCCCACCCACAATCCCGACCTTCTTCATAAAATTCCACCTTTTACTAAGTGAATTTGATAATATCAATAAATTAGCCACACCAAGCTACAACAAGTTGTAGTATTTTAGGAGAGCCGAATCATCACTATAAAATTCAATATGTCTGATAATTAAATAGTAGCATATGTATCAACTATAAACGAAAGAAAAAGTTTGATTTTCATGATTACTTAATATTTTTTAATAAATAATAATATATAGACAACTCTTAATAAATTTTGTAGTAAGATAGAAAGGGAAAGTATTTTAGACTTCAATTATTAAAAAATGTATGGAGGGATTACGATGGATAATATTGATGTGAAGCGCTTACTTGTTAACTTTAAAACATTAGAAGAATTTGAGAATTTTAGAGAATTTGGTGCACAAGAATTGTCAATGAAAGAAGATTTAAGGGCTAATATTACTGAGGATGATAGCGAGTCTCCTTTTTACGGTATTTATTATGGAAATAAACTGGTAGCTCGAATGAGCCTATATCGGATTGAGAAAAAGTATGACCGCTATTTTGACCCAGCACAAGACTTTTATGAACTTTGGAAGCTAGAAGTATTAGACGAATACCGCGGCAAAGGGCTAGGGGAAGCACTTGTGAAGTTTTCAAAAAAATTCAATTTACCTGTTAAAACAAATGCGCGTCAACGTTCAAATAAATTTTGGGAAAAAATGGGCTTTAATGCCCTAACTTATTTTGAAGGACGTGACCGCGGTGAAAATCCATACGTTTGGTTTCCAGAAGGCGTAACAGAGCAAGAGTAGTTAAGAAAAGCGGTCGAGCCGATGGCGCTTGCTCCTGCGGTTACTCGTCGCAAAACCCGCTACGAAGAAGCTCAAATGATGTGTCTTGAAGCTAGACAGACACGAAAATTATAAACTCCTGGAAAAAAGATTGACACGAATATGTGTCAATCTTTTTTTAGATAACCTTTATTAATTCATCCTTTAGTAATTGACATTTGCTTAGCCCGTTCCATAATTTGAATTAGCAATTGATAATCTTGTTTAATCATATCGTAGCTTTCTTGAAGAAGAGTATACGCGTTTAAAAGCTTTTTATTTTCATTTTTAAGTTGGGTAACCTCATCTTTATGCTCACAATAATCTTCAGAACCAACGTTATTTGAGGATAAACTAGCCCTGTGAGCTGTTAAAAATGTAATCACCTCATCAATACTTATTTGAGCTTTACTTTCCTTTGACTTTAGATCTTGATCTCTTGGTCCAATACCATCGGCAACTTCATCAACTATTTCAAAAGGTGTACAGTAGTTATCATCCGCTAACTTCGTCTTCTTTAAATTTTTTCGTTGCTTTTTTGCGATCACAATTGCAGCATCATATTTTTTACGAATACTGGAGTTCCATCTAAATCCACAAGCTGCCGCCGTCCTTGATAATCGCTCCCCGACTTCTTCAAATGCAGCTAACTGAGTACTACCTTCACGAATATGCCTTAGTGCAACTTCTGCTAATACCAAATCTTCATCATTAGTCCAAGCATCTTGACGAACAATCGACATCAAATCCCTCCAATGGAATTCCTTTTTTACTATCTTTATGCATTTACTAGAAAAGATAGACTCTTTTGATCTGTTAAGGGAATCATTTCCTAATTAACTGCAAATATTCAGAGGATTAAATGCTATTTTTATGGATTAATGTC
Source organism: Bacillaceae bacterium IKA-2 (assembly GCA_031761875.1). Classification (GTDB taxonomy): domain Bacteria; phylum Bacillota; class Bacilli; order Bacillales; family Anaerobacillaceae; genus Anaerobacillus. The sequence continues at coordinate 2,867,682 of CP134492.1, forward strand.
AGATCATCTCTCGACTAATTATTTATTTCTAAATCGCTCGACTGCTTCATGATGCTCTGGCATTTCCCACAACGAGGAACAATCATCAATTTCTCGCAGTACCCGATTCATGATTTGTTGCTTGTCATATCGATCTAAAAATCGCTTTTTATAAGCCAAAATCACTCCTAGCGGTTGTCTTGTAAAGCCAGTCAACCAATTTTCGAACTGTTCCCGATTATACATCTTATTTACAAAGCCAATAGTAATCGCTTCGTTTACATCAAACGTTTCTGCTCCCATTAATTTTTGTAACGCTTGCCCAGGATCAATTCTTTCTAATAAGAATGTTGATCCACCCCAACCAGTTGTGATCCCTAACTTACCTTGAATAAATCCTAATTTTACGTTTTTTTCTGCAATTCTAAAATCACATGAGCTAGCAATTTCACATCCTCCACCAACTGCCGTTCCATTTAGAAAAGCAATTGTTGGTTTTGAAAAGAAAAAAAGGCGCTGTAAATTCATTGCCATTTTATGAAGCATTTTTTCTGCTTCCACCTTTGTATAAATAGAGTGAAACACAGATAAATCTCCACCAGAACAAAAGGCTTCTGATCCTTTCCCGGTTATCACTAATATTTTTGCATCATCACTAGTCTCAACAATATTTAGTTTTTCACTTAACAATTCAATTACATCATAGTCAATCGCATTTCTTTTTTCTGCTCGATTAATAGTCAGCCAAGCCACACCATTCTCAATCGTTAATAATACTTTCTCCATACTAATAAGACACCTCACTTTTAGAATTTCCCTTATTTTATTATAGTACAAAAGAGCACAACAAAAAACAGAAAGGGGGTCCCTTCCTGCTTTTTATTGTGCTCTTATTTACTTACTACTTCGTTTCCTTTATAAGACCCACATGCTTTACATACATGGTGAGCAAGTTTTAATTCACCGCACTCTGGGCACTTAGTCATTCCTGGTACCTCTAAACTTAAGTGGCTACGACGCATATTTTTCTTAGTTTTTGATGTTCTACGAAAAGGCACTGCCATGATTCCCACCTCCTTCAACTGTGATAAAATATGTTAAAATGAAGGCCGGGAAATGCCGGATACTTCTATTTTTAAACACATTACTTGTCATCAAAGAACTTTGATAACTCCGCTAACCGCGGATCAATTCGTTCCTTTTTGGTTTCGCTTGTAATTAATTCCCAATTTTCACCTTTCGGTAGCGCGTCTCCAAATTGCTCCTCACTGAAAATTTGCAGAGGAATTTCTAATAAAAGCGCTTGTACAATATAAGGTATTAAATTCACTGTACCATTATCAAGGTCATGTATTTCATCACCTTCTACAAACCCTACCCAATCATGAAGCTTAAACGTTTCTGTCGTAGCGATTTGAATCGGAAACGGAACATCTGCGAGTGTTCTTGCACAAGTCAACACCATTTCTCCTTCTAGTTGCAGAAAAAAAGTAACAGAATGACTTGTGAAACTTGCAGTTCCTTTCACATGTACAAGTGATACATCTTTAATTTCATGATCAACTTTCATAATTTCACTAACGTCAACCATTTCATCAATGTTTATACCCTTATTTTTCAACATATTAAGTTGCTGTATTGACCATTTCATTAGTTTCCACCCCAAGACAACAAAGGTAATTATAGCCTTCGATAAGATTTTTGTCAAGCTTTCTTCTTTACACCATTTATAGAACTATATTTTTTTTACTTTCTTATACGAATGAATTTCATCATACCAATAAAATAGTCATATCAAGCTTCATAGTGGTGAGAAACTGGATATTGAAATTCATTATTACTTTGAGAATTGTATCATAAAAATATTACAAATAACAACAGTCTAATTAGACTTTATCGACAAATGTTGTATACTTTTTATAATAGTAGACGTTTAAAGTGCGTATTCAAAAAAATCGTTACTCAGAGCAAACCTGTGATTCAGCTGCATAATTACCAATCTTTTTCAAAATTACTTAGAAAGGAGTTTTTTATTTATGAATGCAACTGGGCTCATTGTAGAATATAACCCTTTTCATAATGGACATGCACACCATGTTTATCATTCAAAAATAGAAACGAACGCCGATGTTGTTATAGCTGTTATGAGTGGGAATTTTCTACAAAGAGGCGAGCCGGCCCTTGTTTCAAAGTGGTCTCGTACAAACATGGCTTTAGCTGCCGGAGTAGACGTCGTTTTAGAATTACCCTATGTTTATGCTACCCAAAAAGCTGAAATATTTGCACGCGGTGCCATTTCAATTCTTTCGGCTATCGGTGTCAATTCTATCTGCTTTGGGAGTGAATCGGGAAATATTAATGAATTTGATCAACTCCATTCTTTTATTAAACAGCAAGAAGACACATACAATCTTTTTATTAAAGAAGCATTAAAAAAAGGCGATAGTTATCCAAGAGCCTTAGCTACGGCTTTTAAAAGACTAGAAAACAGTGATGACATTTTAGATTTATCTCTTCCAAACAATATATTAGGCTATCATTATGTGAAGGCAATTTATGAGCAAAAATCACCAATAAAACCTTTTACAATTAAACGTGAAGCAGCACAGTATCATGACAAAGAAGTGTTAACCCAATCTATTGCCAGCGCAACAAGTATTAGAGAAGCACTTATAAAGAAAAAGGATGATTTAAATTCGATTAAGCATGTTGTACCTAGAGAGACGTTTAATGAATTGAAGAGCCACCTAAAATATTACAATAGCTTTCAGGATTGGGAACGGTTATTTCCATACCTGAAATATAAAGTACTAACAGCTTCGCGAGAAGAGTTAACAAATATATACGAAGCGGAAGAAGGACTCGAAAATAGAATTTCCAAACTTATTAGTAATTCATCTAGTTTTCAAGAATTAATGATCAATTTAAAAACGAAAAGATATACATGGGCAAGGCTGCAACGCTTCTGTTTACATATTTTAACTAATACAACAAAACAAGACATGTCCTTTACTAGGGCGACTTGTCCGTATATTCGTATTTTAGGGATGAACAGTAAAGGGAAAACATTTATAAATCAACGAAAAAAACAATTGTCTATTCCACTTGTTCCAACAATTTCGAAATTTAAGCACCCAATGATCGATGTAGAAGTAAGAGCGAATTCATCTTACTCTCTAGGTTATACCTCTTCAATTCAAACAAAAATACTTAAAGCTGAGTATGGACAGCCACCAATATTTGTGAAGTAACGTTTAACTAGGCTTGACCAAGCCTAGTTTTTCTAATTTTTTTTGGGATCAAGAGTTGCTAAGAACTTAATTGCATCTTCAAAAGTGTCAATTGGCACAATTTTCATTTTAACATTATTTTCCTCAGCAGTTTGTAATGCTTCTGTATAATTTGATGTTAAGGAGTCAAATTCATTAGGTGCAAAGAAAAAATTAGCGCCTGCTCGTTCAGCTGCAATGACTTTTTGCTTTGCGCCACCAATGCGACCAACTTCCCCCACCTCATTTAATGAGCCTGTACCGGCAATAGCATACCCTTTTGTGATATCCTCTTTTATAATTTGATTATAAATTTCGAGGCTAAACATTAACCCAGCAGATGGACCACCAATTTTATTTGTGTCAATCTTTATAATTGGACTTGCAATTAATTCACGCTTTGTAATTGGGCTTGTAATACCAATCCCAACTCGGTCCTGTGCTGAATCCAAATCTTCGGGAAACGTTGTCACCGATAGTTCGAGCTTTGTTTTTGTATCATCACGAACGACAGTAAGAAAAACTTCATCATTTTTTCTTTTGTCTTCTAGTTGTGCTAATAGTTCGTCGACTGTTGTTATTTTATTTTCATCGACTTCAGTAATTAAATCCCCTACTTGCAAAAGACCAAAGGCAGGCATTCCCTCAACCGTACCGGTAACAAAGACACCATAGTTTTCGTAATAAGCCTTTTTACCTGCATAATTATAGGCGACTATTGTTGCGATGTCTTGTGATGAGCTCATCATCATCATTTGACGATGATGATAATCTTCGTCTGTTTCACCACCTCGGCGAATAAAATCCTCATGAATCAACTCTCTTGAATTACTCCATTTAGCCCAGTAATAATTAACAACATTAGCTTTTCCCATTCGCACTGTTGTTAACAAAAATGTTCCTTCATCCTCATAAGCTCCTGCTACTTCGATAACTGTATGTAACACTTTCGCATCACCAGGTTTTGTAAAATAATATGGAAATTGATAAAAGTTTACAAAAAGTAAAATGATGATGAGGAAAATCCAACGTTTTTTTAGTGATAGGAACTTTTTTTCTTTAAACATGTTACTGCGGCTCCTTCCATTTCTGCAATACCATCTGAATTTCAGGTAATTTCTTTTTTGTAGCTTCCACACCTTGTTCGATAATTTTATCGATATTTTTAAATGCGGTTGAACTATATTGATTTATGATTGGCTTTATCATAATATCACTTTCTATTTCCTTCATGCGAATCATTTCCCGCTCCATAATTTCCATGCTCTGCATAATAACATCAAAAATAGAGGTTATTTGTGGTTCAGTCTTAAAATAAGAAACATCAACAGCAATGATAATATCTGCATTCATTTTCTTAACTTCTTTTACAGGAATCCTGTCAACAACAGCACCATCTACTAAAAGTCTTCCATTAACTTTTTCCGGCACAAAAATTCCTGGTATTGAAATACTTGCCCTAACTGCAGTGGAAATATCTCCTTTTGTAAAAACTACTTTTTCACCCGTCAAAAGATCGGTAGCAATAATCCGTAAAATGGGATCAAGCTCCTCGAGCATTTTTCCTTTTGTTAAGACACGAATTAAGTGCTTAACTTTTGCGCCTGATATAAATCCCATTTTTGGAATTGTAAAATCTAAATAATACTTTCTTTGAAAATGTGTGGCCATTTTCGCCATTTGCAAAGGGCTATAACCCGAACCATAAAAAGCTCCTACAAGTGATCCCATGCTGCTGCCAGCTATACAATTGATCGGTATGTTAGCTTCTTCAAGTACTTTTATGACACCAATATGAGCGAATCCCCTTACTCCACCCGATCCTAAAGCTAAACCGATTTTCGGCTCAACCATGACTTCCCCCCGTTCATTTTATTAATTAAACATAACCACTCTTCATAAATGATATGGTCTAAACTGCCCTTCTATACGTATATTGAATAATAGGACATGTAGTTAGCAAAGCCTTAAGGCGCCCACCTATCAGCGACAAACACTGGAACGCGATATAGATGTACTGCTTCTTCAGGTACTCGTCGTAAAACAGGTAATGAAGTAACTCGTAACTCAAGGATGTGTCAAGATAGACAGTATTTCATGTAATAAACTTCTACTATATTAACTATTGGGAGGCCGGGCCCTTGAACGCCTCAAAATTAAAAACAATCATTCTAGCCTTGAGCGCAACTATTATCGCTTTTTCATTAATGATTTTTCCAAAAGAAGCCTTTGAAGCATCCATGCGCGGGCTAACAATGTGGTGGGAGGTTGTTTTTCCATCTTTACTGCCATTTTTTATCGTGTCAGAGTTTTTGATCGGCTTTGGTGTGGTTTCCTTTCTCGGAAGTTTACTAGAACCGCTAATGCGCCCTCTTTTTCGCGTTCCTGGCGTAGGAGGCTTTGTTTGGGCAATGGGACTTGCATCTGGTTACCCTGCAGGTGCAAAACTAACGGCTAGACTTAGACAAGAAAACAAATTAACTACTATTGAGGCTGAACGACTTGTCTCCTTTACAAATTCCTCAAATCCCTTATTCATTTTCGGAGCGATAGCAGTTGGTTTTTTTCATAATGCTGCTTTAGGAATCGTTCTTGCTTTGTCCCATTATTTAGGTAATTTCTGCGTCGGGTTACTGATGCGTTTTCACGGTAGATCAGAAGAAATTCACTTAACAACAGATAAAAAGACAAAAATGTCACTAAAAGTAGCTGTTGATTTACTCCATCAAGAACGGTTAAAAGATGGTCGTCCGATCGGAAAAATATTAGGAGATGCTGTTCAATCTTCTGTTCATACATTATTATTGATTGGTGGATTTATTATTTTGTTTTCAGTTCTTAATCGGTTGTTAACTTTATTAGATATTTCAACATTTTTAGCTTTTTTCGTTACTGTTATCTTGGCTTTTTTCCAAATCCCAAATGAATTAAGTTTACCATTAATTTCAGGTTTATTTGAAATCACTTTAGGCAGTCAAATGGCTAGTAACGCTAGCACAGCGACTCTTTTTCAACAAGTAGTTGTAACTAGCTTTATTTTAGCGTTTAGTGGCTTTTCTGTCCAAGCACAAGTTGCTAGTATTTTGGCTGACACTGACATTCGTTTTAAACCTTTTTTTATTGCAAGAATATTCCATGGTTTTTTCGCAGCTTTTTTCACTGTTTTATTGTGGAAGCCATTATATGAAAATCAGCAATTATCCGAAAAAGAAAGTTCCGCTATCCCTGTTTTTCTACAAAATGAAACATATTCTTTTTTTTATAAAAGTTGGGATTTAATCATTCAGTACGGATCTTTATTTACATTAATCATGCTAATGATTTATATCGTTATTACATTTAACAAGTTACTGCGTAAACAATGAAGAGGCTGACAAATATCAGCCTCTTCATTGTTTACTTCTGTTTCTGATCTGCATATTTTTCTCGTAAAGCTTTCACAACAACCTCTGGGACAAGATCTCCAACCGGTGCATTGTATTTTGCAATTTCTTTTACGATACTTGAGCTTAAATATGAAAAATTATTATTTGTCATCATAAAAAAAGTTTCAATATTTTCATCTAGTTTTCGATTAATAGATGCCATTTGCATTTCATATTCAAAATCAGATACCGCTCTTAGACCTTTAATAATCGCACTGGCTTTTTTTTCCTTTACATAATCTATTAAAAGACCATGAAAAGAATCGATTTCGACGTTATCTAAATGTTTTGTTACTTCTTTTAATAATAGAACTCGTTCTTCAACCGTAAACAGCGGATCCTTACTGCGATTCTTTAGAACTGCAACGATAACTTTGTCAAATACTTTTGCTCCCCTTGTGATAATGTCTACATGCCCAAGAGTGACTGGGTCAAAACTTCCTGGGCATACTGCAACACTTGCCATTAATTTATCCTCCCTTTGTGTATAATGATTATTTTAATTATACTTTTTTATTTTAAAATTTATAAATTGAAATCTTTGTATCACCATACTGCTCTTGTCTAACACACGTCAGCTTCTCAATGCTTTGCTGCAAAAAAACAGATGAGTCGTGTTCAGCAACGATTACTCCTTGAAAAGAAAGAAGCTCATTTTTTGCAATGAAAGCTATCTCCTCTTGAAGTTGTTGCTTAGCGTATGGTGGATCAAGGAATATAACCTCAAAAGTAATGCCTCGTTTCAAAACTGCTTTTAGGGCCCGTTTTGCATCATTACGATAAACTTCCGCGTTCTGTTCAAAACGACAATTTTTTAAATTTGCATGAACGATTTCAATTGCCTTAGCACTTTGATCAACAAAAATCATATTTTCGATTCCGCGACTGAGTGCTTCGATACCGAGTCCTCCACTTCCCGCATATAGATCTAAGCCTTTTCCACCCGAAAAAAAAGGGCCAATGATATTAAAAATAGATTCTTTTACTTTATCCGAAGTAGGACGGGTACTGACTCCTGGAACAGCTTTTAGCGGTCTTCCTTTACAAGTACCTGATATAACTCTCATCTTTCCTTCACACCTCATTCGAGAAACTAGGCAATTAGAAAAGCGCATGGCGCCTGAAGCTAGACAATTAGAAAAACGCAAGCGCCTTATTCGTATGCTTGAATATATATTTCCAATCCTATCACAAAAAATGAAAAAGCTTAACAATTTAATCTTAACTCTTTGAAATAAATTGAAAACTCAAAAATTATGCAGTTATGTATAGAACTAGTAACGATGGTCATAATAAAAATAGCAATACGGTTAAACCCGTGTTGTTATAACCGCGGAGAAGGCTTACGTTTCCCCATAAGTTCTTCCTCCGGTTTCTCCTCTCCCATAGCCTCAAGTCAAAACAAACTAAAATACTTGTTTTGTTTTGACTATCAGGCACCTCGTAGCTAAACTACGAGGTTTTTTTATTAACCCAAGAACAACAAAAGGCTAACCAATATTAATCGGTTAGCCTTTTGTTTATATTAAAATAGTGTTTAAGACAAACTCTTAAATACCCATTTTATAATCATATTCTTTTGCTTTATCGGGGCGAGTATTTTGAAATTCAGTTTTCAAGTACGGTCTCATTGATTTATTTACAAGCTTAACGAAATGTAACGATTCTAATTTTTCAATCGTTTCGTCGATGGTCGCTTCATCGCAGTATAAAACTACATACTTCATACGCTTAGATGCATAATGAACATTACCGTACTTCCGCATTTGCCGTACATATTTCAAAGAGTGTAACCAAACCGCTAGGCCGATTCTCATTCCTACCATTTCTATTTTCCCCTTTTTTCTCACATCAGATACCTAAAGTTTACCACGATTGATCTATTACTTCAATAAGATCTTCTTCTCGCAAAATTGCTACTATAATAAACTTTTTAAGAGGATCTGGATCTCTAGTATTTAACAACCACAGCTTCCACCTGTACTACAGCCACCACTACAACTCATAGCGTCAAAAAACGGATTTCCTGTCGGTACTTTTATATCTTCAGAAACAGCATGAGCAATAATTGAACTGACTTCGATCAATAACCCCTCTAATTGATTTTCCATTTTTTTGAAATTGGCGATTGGTTCGTATAAATCTAATTTACGCTTTAATTCCCGCACTTCTTTTGAAACACGTCGATAATCTGGGTGATACTTACCAAATCGCTCTACTTCTTCAAAATCATCTTTACGTTTTGAAAAGTCCCAAATTAATTGTTGGGCAGTTAAATCTTTATAAAGTGTGTCCATAGCCTCTATATATTCGTGATAAATATCTGATTGTATAATCATATCTGATAATGCCATTGATTCCAAGATAGTGTCCATTTCTGTAACAGTTTTAAACATGACAACCCTCCTCAAGTAATTAATTATATCATTTCTCCTTTAGGAACGCTAATTTCAGAGTCTGTTCACAATTCAACACTAGCTCCATTTAAAACTGTACAATCATCGCGATTTTTTAGTTGGCGGATTAGCTTCAGTAGCGACTCGTCTTTCATCTTTGCTTCTATCATCACATCTAATTGATCAACGGTTCCATTTACAACATGCAAAAATTTCATCAGTCTATCAACATCAATATAATCATTGTGACGTTTATCGCTAATGCCCTCCTTCGGTGAAGAAATATGAACTTTAACTGGAAGAGGGCTATACTGCCACGATTGCACAATCCGCTCCCATATATTTTGAAACGAAAAGGTTTCAGGATGATTGATATCATGATGGTGGACGTCAAAAACAACCGGGATTTGTAATTTCTCACCAAGATAAAGAACATCTTCAATATGAAAAATAGTATCATCATTTTCTAAAATAATCATTTGTTGGAGTGGACTTGGTATTCTTTCAAAGTTCTCAATAAAATCTTCTAATCCACTTACCTTCCCAGATTTTGCTCCGCCAACATGAAGAACACAACGATGCTTAGGATTTATTCCGAGGCCATTTAGAAGCCTGAAATGATAAGCCAATGTACGTAATGATCTTTTTAATAGTTCCTCATTTAAATTATTAAGAACAACAAAATGATCTGGATGAAAACCAACACGTATTTTATGTTTTTCAATAAACTGGCCAATTTCTGTTAGTATCGGAGCTATTGCCTGCTCATATTCCCATCCTTCTGTAAGTGGATGATTTACTAATGGAACTAACTTTGAAGAAAGACGAAAAAAATTAATATCTAATGCTAAATTATGCTTTAGTAAGCGGTAGCAATTTTCAAGATTAGAAATCGAGATTCTTGATAACTTACGTAACGCTGCTTCTTTATTTGTAATTTTTTCAAATTGCTTGACAGTCATCGTTTGAGATGGGGAAGCATTTTTTAAATGAACACTCATTGCTACATATCCAAATCGTACAATCATCAAAATTCTCCTTTCTTAGCATGCACTGTTATTGTATTGGGTGGACAATCGCTATTTTTTTTATTTGCCTAAGGCTAAACTTTTTGGTATCCTGGCAACTAATTTCATAACAACCATTATTGACTGAAAGTTTTAATGGAAAAAGTTTTATAATTTCCTGATCATCAATTTCTATTTGTAAGGATAGCTTCAGTACAATTGCCTGTTTTGCGATTCGTTGCATCGTCTTTTCATCATAAAAAGTTAGTGTAAACCACTGTTTTGGCAATTTTTCCACTTCAGGGATTATTGAGTTAAGTTTTGGAAACTCATTTATGATCGAAAGCAGAAGCCTCTCTTTGGGTTTTGTTACTTCAAATTTTTCAGTAATTACATTTAGTTCTAGTTTCTCCAATAAATCTTCAAAAGATAACTCAAATTGTTTTTCTATGATAATTCCGTGATCAGCTTTTTTCCACCAATTATGCCAATGTTCCTCAACAAAGTTTATGTATATTGCTTCAGTTATTAAGTATAATGTTACATTTTGTTTTTTAACAATCGGCTGCGCTTTTTTTTGCCATTGTTCAAATGTCTGTTTCCAGCGAGTAATCGTTATCTCAGGCAAGAAAATCGTTAAAAATCGCAGTAAACTTTCTAACTGTCGTTCTTCTAATATTGCATGACGAAAACTAGCTTCACTAAATCCAATCTGAATCATCAAGTCCCAGTCTTGAAAGGTCCCCCAACAACGGAATGTCCATAGGGCATCGTTACGAATGTAAACTGGAACAAGAAACTGACCGATCGTAACTTCCATACCTTGCTGCTTTTTAACTTCACCAACTTCTTCGTTAGCGAAAAAAACAATTCCCATTTCAGTAACATAGACAATTTCTACTATTATTAACTGCTCAATCACCCGATCAAAGCCAATATCAACATCCTGATTATTTTTATTTAGATACTGGACAATTTGCTTCAACGCAACTCCTTCACCTAGATTGTGAAAAAGTACCCAAATTAGAAACGATTTGCTAAAACTAGTTTCTATGAAGTCAGTGATACAAAATATAGCCAAGGCAAGTTTAATGTCTTGATTTGATTGTTGAAAAAAAATATCACACTGTTTATTTTTGACAACATACTCACCCTGATGACTTTCCACTAAACCAACATGCTCTAGAAACCGTAACAACATGTCCCAATTTACACAAGTTGAAATTTCTTCTTTTAATAGCTGAAAACTTTCAGGCTGTTTAAGCCCTCGTGTTTTTAAGAAGATAATTAATTCCATTAAGTAGTATAGGTATTTTCTTGTAGCTAGCGGTTGGGTATGGACAGTTCGGTCTTTTTGGTCTTTAAAGGTCAGTTCAAAATAACTCTCAACGATTTCGACAGGTATTACATAAGCTTGGTAATGTTTTTTTTCGTCAAGTTTAAACAACAATCCCTTTTGTCGCAGAAAAAGAAGAGTAAGCTTTTTCTCGATAGTCGCTACTTCCTCTTCTTTTTTAACTGTTTTCAAATATGGACTGTAATCTTGAATACAACTAAACAGGTATTTTCGCTCTTTTGAACTGAGTTGACTAATAAGTTTTTTTCGAAACTCACTTTCATTTAAACGCTCGTGCAGGCATTTAATCGCCCAAACGCCAAGAAGTTCATCCTGTTTATTAATGATTTTCGTTTTGACATCGCTATTTAATTGCTGTAAGCATTGTTCTATAGTGACGATATCCACTCTTCCACCTCATATGTGTAGCCTTGTTCTAACATAAACACCTGCCTGCGACTTGAGCATTGCTCTTCTCTTGTATTTCTTGTAACAACCGAATAAAAATAAGCTTCATTGTTGTTTTTTTTAGGACGTAATACCCTTCCAACTCGCTGCGCTTCTTCCTGTCTTGAGCCAAATGCACCTGATATCTGGATCGCAACTTGAGCGTCAGGGAGGTCAACAGCAAAATTAGCTACTTTACTAACGACGAGTACAGAGATATCACCTAAACGAAATTTCTCATAAATAGTTTCCCGTTCTTTTTGTGGAGTTTTTCCAGTGATCATGGGTAGATTTAATTCCTCAGCAACTTTCACTAATTGATCAAGATATTGTCCGATGATTAAAGCAGGCTCGCCTTGATGTTTTTGTAACAACTTTTTAATTACTTCAATTTTTAATGGGTTGATGGAGGCTAACTTAAATTGTTCTTGTCGATTGCTATTAACATATTGATTTTGCACTTGTTCGGATAGATCAATCCGAATTTCTTTACACTTCGTTGTGGCGATCCAACCATTATGTTCAAGTCCTTTCCAAGCCACCTCAAATTGCTTTGGTCCAATTAAGCTATAAACTTCTTCTTCTTTTCCGTCCTCGCGAACAAGGGTGGCTGTTAATCCTAAACGTCTTTTCCCTTGAATCCCTGCTGTTGTTCGGAACACTGGGGCCGGTAGAAGATGAACTTCATCATATATAATCAGTCCCCAATTACGTTTATTAAATAACGGAAGATGGATAAGCTCCTTTGTTTGGGGCTGTTTGTAGATCATCATTTGGTAAGAAGTAATTGTAATTGGTTTCACTTCTTTACTCGTACTCGTATAAAGACCGACTTCCATTTCAGTTAGATTTGTCTTTTCAATGATCTCTCGTTGCCACTGCTTCATCGATGTTTCACTTGAAGTAATAATTAGCACTTCTTCTTTCACCTTTTCAATGATCCCTAGCCCAACTATTGTTTTCCCTGAGCCACACGGCATCACAACAATGCCATTGCCTCCTGTTTTTTTGCCGTTTTTATAAAAATTAGTCACTGCCTCTTTTTGGTAGGGGCGTAATTGTACTTTATTTGAAAAGCTTACTTCTAATTGTTCACCTTTCACATATCCAATACAATCATTGATAAAATAGCCGTAATGTAAACAAAGTGTTTTAATTTCCCCGCGATTGATTTCACTGAAAATCCAGCCATCGATTGTCTCATGTTTGCTTATTAATAACTTACTTAGCTCACGGTCGTTCAATAATAGTTCTGCAACTGATTGATCATAAAAAGTTAATAGGCATTGTTCATCATGCTTTTCCATGCCAATTGAATTACAGCGATTAAACTGATCTTCAATAAACTGAACAATCTGTTGCGCTAACGGATATTTACAGTGCTCATTTAAAAAGTTAATAATTTCAGTGATTTCGATTCCTTGAAGTTTCGCCGACCAAATTGAGTAAGTCGATATCCGATACGTATATGTTGATAAGGTCGCTTTCTCTAAAGTTGCCATTTGTGATAGCATTGGCTGAATAATTTGAAATTGTCGATGATTAGCCTCTACAATAATTGTTCCATCTTTTTGAACAACTAATGGTTTTTCAAAATTGAAAAGCATCGGTTCGCCTCTTTTCATTTTAAATACTAACTGAATGAAATTCATTCAACTAGCTTATGCTTATTTCAAACTCTTCATCGATACCATAAGGAGTAAAATCATTATGTACTAGTTGTAACTTAATCTTATAGGTTCCAATAGGCAAAGCTTTAATAATAAACGAAGGCTGAAATATAGATTCTACTTTACTTTCATTAACATATAGATGAATGTGACCTTCACCATCTTTTTTTAAGGACCCTACTTTATCCTGTTTAAAAGTAAAATCTTTGACAAAGCATTCAATAAAAATATCTTCATTTCTTAATTCATAGTTAACCTGGAATCGCTTGTCGTTTTGCTTGCTGTCAACCACATCTTGTTCATCAGCAAACGGGATCGATCTCTGATAGTTATTTCCTTTCAATTGAATTGGCTGAGTAAGCGAATCATTTCCTATAAACACTACAAATAGTAAAAACGATAATAGTAACTTTATCACTTGAGCACTTCCTAAATAGTTAATTTAGCTAAAGTTTCACCTAATTCAGCCTCATTTATCCATTTCAAGAAATAATAATAATAGTACGAATTTAAAAAAATAAGGCAAGTAAATAACCTGTACCTGCCTTATTTGCCTCTAGCCATATTAAACAGCATCATTGCCATATTTAAGTTAGATTGAAACCGATCTAATTTTTGTGGAAAAGTTTTTCCATAATAATATTTTACCTGCTCATCTAATTCCGATATTGATTGAGGATTTCGTGATAAATAGCGATACCACTGTGGATTATTTCTAACAAATTGCTTCACGTCTCGACGTTGGCTTAAATATAGTTGTATCTCTTGTCTCATCAAAACAACCCCCTATTAAGCACTTTTAAAATTGGCGAAAGTTAAATGGCTGTTGTTGATTTTGTTGATTTTGTTGATTTTGTTGATTTGGTTGGTCTTGTTGATCTCGAGACGCTTGTTGTCCAGGATTGGACTGAAAAGAGTTTAATAAACTTTGAACAGTAGCCATAATTCCACTAAGATTTTTTACGTGATTTTGGACATCATTGATATTTATAGATTTTAATATTGATAAAAGATCGCTGAGTTGTGCTTTTTCCTTTTTCGTTTCTTCTACTGTTTCTTCTGGTGAATCCGTTGCTCCTGCTTCTTCCTCACCACTATTTTTTTTATACTGCTCCCAGATCTGATCATTTTCACCTAAAATTGTCCACTCTTCATAAAAGTCTTGCCATCTTTTGCTTCCTTCCCTCACCTTTTTAATTAATAATGGATGTTGTTTAACAAATTGTTTAAACTCTTTAACAGTTGGGTCTATTTTAGTTTTTTTCAAGGGAACCTCCTTTTACAAACCGAGCTTTGAATGCCTGGCTTTTTGAACTTCCTCTAACAGCATTCTAATACATCATACAAATCTGCCTAGCTTAACGTGCGCCTATTTTTAGATAAAATATGAAATACATGTTATTTTATAGAAAGGGGGGCTGGACTATGACTAGAAAGCAATTATTTTTTCAGGAGATAGAAACACATTTGCAAGATGCTACTGACGAGGATATCGAAATATTTTCCTCATTATTTGATGCAGCACGACGCAAACAAAAAGGTGAATTCCTGTCTTATCTATCGGCAATTATGAACGAGAAAAGAAAACTACTTGATAACGGTGACTTTGAAATACGTATTCCTATCCATTCGTTACTTAACAATCAATTGAGTATTGTCCATGGTGGCATTACCGCTGCATTACTGGATACAGCTATGGGGTCTTTTGTAAACCAATCATTACCAGATCATTTAGGAGCAGTTACAACCGAGTTAAAACTTAATTACTTAAAACCCGGTGTTGGCAAAGAATTAATTTGCATTGCTTCTATCGTTCATAGAGGTAGCGCTTTTTGGGTATGTGAAGCTAAATTATATAACGATGAAGAAAGTCTTATTGCAATTGGGACTGGAAGTTTCTTTATTATTAAAAAGAAGTAAGAAAAGCAAGCATACGCTTGCTTTTTTTACTTCTTACTTACTTCCATGGGGTAATAAAATTTTGTGTGTAATAACGCTCATATACACCTACACCAAGATGGGTAAAGTCTTCATGAAGCATATTTACGCGATGTCCCTCACTATTTAACCAGCCCTCGACAGCTGCAATTGCATCAACATATTTAGCAGCAATATTTTCTGCAGCTAATTGATATAAAATTCCCTGTTTTTTTAAACGATCAGTTAATTCACCGTGTTCAGGTGATGTGTGAGAAAAATACTCATTTAACTTCATATCTTTACTATGTAAAAACGCTACATCAGCAGTTACTTCATCCCAGCTTAGTAGGCTAAGCTGGTGCCTTTTCCTGATTTGATTGGTAATTTCAAAAATTTGTAATGATGATCCTTTTTGTACCTCTTCCCACTTTTGATTTGATAATGGTTTTGACTCAATTAGATTGCCACGATAAACGACAGAGTACGGCCGCTGTTTAATGACCGTCTCAGGGGAAATATATCGAATACTAGATAATTTTTGTGTAAATAAATCAAAGTATAATTGAATAAATACATCTTCCTCTTGAATAATTGGACGCATTTGAAGATCATCGTCCGAAAGCTTAAACTGATAAGAATTATTGTTTATATTAAAAGATACCTCCTGATCAAAGGAAAATAGTGCCGATATTTCGTTGTAAGTTGCCCCGATTTGAATCAATCCTGTTGGTAAATCTTCACCAATAACATAAACAGTTACTATTTGATCATTTTCAACACCAATTTGCAGATAACCACTTGCAAATTGATCAGCATAAATCCACCATTCATAATCATAAGCAGATAAATCTTTTCGCTCTGGTTCGCCCAAGTTCGCGACTAGAAATTCAACTGTTTGTCCAATAAAAGTATGGAGGCCATCACCAAGGTTAACATTTGATATTGGATCTTTTTGACTAGTATCACTTTTTATATCAACTTTTTTTTCAGAAAGTTCGACTGAAGGAGTTTCTAATAAGGAACTTTCGTCCTCGATTCCTTTAAGATTATCTCCCCAATAAACAACGTAAATAAAAATACTTATTACTAAACAGCAAACAAAAAACCCACAACCTAATTTTTTCATCAAAATCCCCTTTCTATTTCAAGAGTAACTACTCGAATATCTTAAATTCCAAAAAAATCTCTAGCATTTATAACTGTTCTTCTTTTTATATGTATTGTCCTGCAAAATGTTTATGTTAAAATGTTAAAAACAATCTACAAAAACAGAGAATTCGTCTCTGAAGTATTCGAGCAGATAGCTGCTGTTACTATAATTACTCGTCGCAAAACCTACTAGAAGTAACTCAAGGATGTATCAGAGCCAGACAAAAAAACTGATTTAAAAGGGTATCAGGTTATCTCCCCTTTTAAATCAGCAATATTTTAAACGATATTAGGCATTTCAAAAAAAAGTAATGGCTCAGTATCATTAATTTCATAATTATATTTTAGGGCGCCATTAGGAGCAGCCTCTGGCTCTTATATGGCTAATTAATTGATATTATGAAATTTACTCGTCGGTCTATTTTGTATCATCTTTGAGCTTTCTTTTTAGAACGTCTTAATGGTGCACCTGAGGGCTTTCAGAGATTTCACTTAATGCATAACCAGCTTCATCATCAGTTCCAGCGTGTACTGCTAAATCGCCTAATGAACACATGCCAACTAAACGATTATCCTCTACAATAGGCAGACGTCTAATTTGTTGTTGGGCCATTAAATTAGCAGCCTCATCAATACTCATACTAGGTTGGGCAGTAAATAAATTTTCACTCATAATTTCTGTGACTTGCGTTGAATTAGGCAATTTTTCTGCTACAGCTCTTATGACTATATCTCTATCTGTGATCATTCCTAACAGCTGATCATTTTCACAAATAGGAATTGCACCACAATCTAATTTCTTCATTTTAACAGCAACTTCATAAATATTATCTACCGGCGTACAATACTCAACATCCTTTGACATTACATCACGGACATGTTCCATTTAAAAACCTCCTTGAAGTTAAATTCACTATTAATATGTCCGAAAAAAAACTGTTTATCAAAAGAACATAAAAAAATTTTAGAATTAAAGATAATTTTTGTCTAGAATATGTGAATTTTATTAATAAAAACAGCTGTTTTAATTGCATCTTCTCTCTTTTCATACTATCATAATTAAAAGAGGCTGCTTATATAACTAGGAGGTTTTAATTATGAAATTTGAAGGAATTGGGTTTAAAGATAAAGAAGTTGAATTTTCTATTGCGGAACATGTATTCGGGGAAGCTGGCTTTACTCACGCTGGACAATGGGATTATGAGCGGGTAACATTTGACTTTAAATTTCAAGACTTAGTTAACAATGATATTTATTATTTAAGAGTTCAAGCATATGCAACTAAAGGTGAAATACCTTCAGCAAACAGTGCAATTAAATTTTTAGACCCAATCTTAGGAAAACATTATTATCCACATGGTGTTGAGTATAGTGGTGAAGAATTTCCAAAACATATCGTGATTAAATGTAATAAGAAACTAGAACAACTTATTTTATTGTTAAATTAAATATATACTTAAAAGCGTAGCCACTAGTCTATAGTTGCTACGCTTTTATTATCTAAAATAGTTGCTCACGAACAAGTTACTTCTATGCTGAAAATTTTCAATTTTAACCTCTTAATCAAATTATTTTAAGACGACATAAATCTTCATTACATTTTACTGTGAATTTGCGTAAATAAATACTATAATAATTATATAGTGTTCTGAGTGAGAGGAGTTTGACAATGCAAGCCTTATTTTCTAAGAAAAACATAATTTTTATTTTCGCAATTATCCTACTTATTATATTAGGATATTTTATATTGCCAGTTTCTGTACCAATTATTTCAGCTTTTTTTACAGCACTATTTCTTTCTCCTATCATAAAAATTATCGTCATGAAAACCAAGATAAAACGAAGCTTAGCGGTATTTATCGTCTTTGCAATATTTCTATTCTTTATGGGACTATCAGGATATTTTATAGCAACGAAAGCGATAACCCAAGCAGATCATTTCATTAAGAACTTACCTTCTTATATTACTGAAATAAATTATGCTTGGTATACTATCCAAGGAAATTTAAATAACAGATTTAAAGATTTACCTATAGAATTAGTATATGAAATTGATACCTATGTACAGCAGACGTTAACTTCTTTACGATTAAATGTAAGCAGTCGAAATTTTATTAGTGATGTAACATCCCTGATAACAAGAATTCCTACATTTTTAGTGTCGTTCCTTGTTTATATAATTGCTCTTTATTTATTTTTATTAGAGCTACCAAAAATAAAGGAAAATATTTTTTCCTACATGTCAGAGAAAACTAAAGATAAAGTACAATTTATGACCTCGAGACTTTCTTACGTGATTTTAGGCTTTATTAAAGCTCAATTTCTAGTAAGTATTATTATTTATATTGTTTCTTTAATTGGTTTATTGTTAATAATTCCAGAGCTTGCTTTCTTAATGGCTGGAATTATTTGGATCATCGATTTCATTCCACTTATTGGTTCGATTGCAATTCTTGCTCCATGGGCAATTTATTATCTAATTGCCGGAAATATGGCTTTAGCGACAAAACTGTTAATTCTTGCAACAATTTTATTAGTTATTCGAAGAACGGTTGAGCCTAAAGTAATGGGTCATCAAATTGGCTTATCACCTCTGGCAACGCTAGTCGCTATGTATATCGGTTTAAAACTATTAGGTGTGATTGGCTTTATTGTCGGACCACTCATTGTTATCTTCTTCACCTCAGCTAAGGAAGCGGGAATTATTAAATTTAATTTCAAAATTTAGTATGACGGCGCTGGAGCTTTATACTTCTTACCATGTTAAAAAGGGTTTGGCATATGCCAAACCCTTTTATTTATTTTCGATACAAGTGCTAAAATCCCCAAATCGCTCGAAAGACGTTCGTCACTTCTCCAGGTGGATAAAAAACATAAAGAAGTAAAAACACTAAAATACCTGTTGACGCACTGAAAAACCATGTTATCGAAGTTAGTGCACCAATTTTTCGATGAAGCTTTAGATTATTTTTATAACCTGAAATCAGAGAGGTAATCCCAAGAACAGCTGCGCTTGTTGCAAGTGTAATATGAAATATTAAAAAGATTGTATAATAAGTTTTTATTTCCTCTGGACCTCCAAAAGTTGTGCTACCTATAAAAAACATTCTTGATAAATAAGTTACAAAAAAGATGATCGCAAAAATAGCTCCGAGAAACATTAATTTTTTATGTAACTCTTTATTCCCATTAACAACAGCCACCCAACCGCTTGCAACAAAAATAGCACTAATAGCAATAAAAATCGTGCTTATTAACGGTAACAACAATAAAATCACTCCTCCACTTAAATAATAATAATATTTTACCATACGTTATCAATCACGCAACATTTATCTATTTTCATATGACAAACATATTTTAGAATGATATGTAAATGAATGAAATTCACTCTAATAAATAAATAGTGAAAGTTAGCGTTCCAAGAATCATTACCGGAAATTCTAGTTTACAGATTTCTTCAAATAAAAAAGCTGACACAAATAAAATGTCAGCTTTCTTATTTAATATATTAACCTCAATACTTTACTACTCCAATAAGGAATGTCAATGCTGCTATCATTGGAATACAGATGAGTACTCCTGAGATCATAAATGTGTTTGCCCACTCGTGATTTTTGTCTTTTAAGTGCATGAAATAATATAACTGAAAAATCACTTGTATTACAGCCAAAACAACAATAAATGGAAGTGTGAAAGATCCTGGAATCACATCACTTGAAACAGATACAAATGCAATAACTGTCAGGAAGATCATTAAAGCAAATGTGATAATTTGATGTTTCATTTCACGATCTAGCTTAAGTTTTTCCTTGGTAGAAAGGTTAATTTGCGGTTCGTTTGTGTTAAGATCAGGCGCCATGATTTATCCCCCTATTCCCATTAAATATACGACTGTGAAGATAAAGACCCAGACAACATCGATGAAATGCCAGTATAGACTAGCTAAATAAAACTTCGGTGCGTTTGTCAGCGTTAAGCCACCTTTACGATAGCGAATTAATAAGGTAATTATCCAACCGATACCAAACGCAACGTGGGCACCATGAAACCCTACTAACGTATAAAAAGATGATCCAAAGGCACTTGTTGAAAATGTTAAACCTTGGTTCACGTAATCATTAAATTCGTAAATTTCTAATCCTAAGAAAATTAAACCCAAACCAACAGTTACCCACATCCAGATAAGCATTGGCTTCATTTTACCTTTTTTCATCGACATCATCGCAAAAACACTTGCTAAACTACTTGTCAATAAAATCATTGTCATGATGAAGACAAGCGGTAAATGAAAGATCTCAGATGCAGTAGGACCACCAGCTGTTCCGCCACGCAATCCTAGGTACGTTCCAAATAAACTAGCAAAAAGAACTGTCTCTCCACCTAGGAAAAACCAAAAAGCTAAAAATTTATTTCGACCTTCCAAAGTTGCCTTTTCAGGATTCGGAGGAAGTATGCCTGTATTTTTCTGTGCTTGAGCCATCTTAATTTACCTCCTTTTCTTGCATTAATTCATCAGGAGTAATGTGATAGCCATGATCTTCTTTCACCGATCTGATAATCATACAACCAAACGTAATCCCAAGCCCTAGTGCCGCAACCCAATAGTTATGATAAATAAATCCGAAACTTGATATGAACAAGCCAATCGACATTATTAACGGTAAAATTGATCCGTTTGGCATATGAATTTCACCAAGAGGCTCTGATACAGGCATTTTCTTATTGCCTTGCATCTTTTCATGCCAAAGGGCATCTATTTCACGAGCAACGGGAACTTGTGCAAAGTTGTACTCTGGTACAGGCGTTGGAACTGACCATTCAAGGGTACGCCCGTCCCAAGGATCGCTAACTGCTGTGTCTCTTCTAGAGACAAACACATTAATTAGCAACAATATGAACGCCACTGCCATCATGAATGCACCCATCGTACTTATAAAGTTTAATTCGTTTAAACCTTGATTATCTAAATAAGAAGCGACACGTCTTGGCATTCCCATTAAGCCTAGGAAGTGCTGAACAAAGAACGTTAAATGAAATCCGATCAGGAATAACCAGAAAAACCATTTTCCTAATCTCTCGTTTAACATGTATCCGAACATTTTTGGCCACCAGTAAAACGTACCTGAAAATAATCCAAATACTACTCCACCAATAATGACGTAATGGAAATGAGCAACAACAAAATACGTGTCATGCATTTGGTAGTTAGCAGCTGACGCCCCAAGCATAACTCCTGTTACTCCACCTAATACGAAAGAAGGAATAAATGCTAACGCAAATAGATTCGCAGTCGTAAAACGTATTCTTCCACCCCATATTGTCAGTAACCAGTTAAATATTTTAATCCCTGTTGGCACTGCAATCGCCATTGTTGCAACCGCGAAAATGGCATTGGCTACTGGACCCATTCCAACTGTAAACATATGATGCGCCCAAACCATAAATCCTAAAAATCCGATAATTAATGTTGCAAATACCATCGCATTATAACCAAATAAACGCTTTTTGGCGAAGGTAGAAAGAACTTCAGAGAAAATACCAAAAGCTGGTAAAATCAAAATATAAACTTCTGGATGTCCAAAAATCCAGAATAAATGTTGCCAAATAACAACGTTACCGCCTGCCTCAACAATAAAGTAATTAGCTCCAAATAATCGTTCAAACATTAGTAAAAATAATCCGACTGTTAACGCAGGAAATGCAAATAATATTAGTGCTGATGCAACGAATGTACTCCACGTGAATAGCGGCATTTTCATCATCGACATGCCTGGCGCCCTCATTGTAATAATCGTAACTAAAAAATTAATCCCACCAATTAACGTTCCTGCCCCACTGATTTGTAAACCAAATACATAATAATCTAAGCCAGTACTTGCATACTCAGCACTTGATAATGGAACATAAGCTGTCCATCCAGCATCAGGGGCTCCCCCAAAGAACCAACTAAGGTTGAGCAGAAGTCCACCGGATAAAAACAACCAAAATCCTAAAGAGTTTAAAAATGGAAATGCAACATCTCTTGCACCTATTTGTAAAGGCACAATAAAGTTCATTAGTCCAAATAATAGCGGCATCGCTGCTAAAAAAATCATTGTCGTACCATGCATTGTAATAAGTTCGTTGAAAGCTTGTGCACTAACAAAGTTTGATTCGGGAAACATCAGCTGTATTCGTATTAGCATGGCTTCAAGTCCACCTAATACGAAGAAGAACGCCCCGGCAGCCAAATACATAATTCCAATTTTCTTATGGTCTACCGTTGTCAGCCAATCCCAAAGTACACTTTTTTTCATAGTAGCTGTGTTTAACAATGAAGTATACCTCCTTTTTTGGCTAGTCTAAGACTTTTAAGCCCTTCATATATTCCATTAATGCTTCCATGTCATCGTCATCTAAATGATTAAACGCCGGCATTTTGTTACCTGGTTTCGTTTCTGCTGGATAACGAAGCCATTTCTCTAAATTTTCGTCGTTGAACTCTAAGAACCCAGCGATAACTGTTCTGTCCCCAAAGTTTGTTAAACTAGGTCCACCGAAAGCTGGATTTCCACCGACATCACCAACCGCGTGACAACCGATACAACTTGCTTCAAATACTTCTCTTCCAGCTTCAGCCATCTGCGTAATCGGTTCGAGATCTGGCTCTTGCATATTTGCTACCCACTGATCGAAAGCGTCTCGCTCAACTGCGATTACTTTAAAATCCATTAGCCAGTGTGCTTCGCCACAAAACTCTGTACATTTACCTTTGTAAATTCCAGGTTTATCTGCTTCAAGCCACATTTCATTGGTAATCCCTGGAACGTTATCTTGTTTACCTGCTAATGCTGGAACCCAGAATGAATGCAGAACATCAGAAGCTTCAAGTTGAACAAGGATCTTCGTATCAGTAGGAATGTATAAATCCTGTCCTGCTACTATATCAAGATCCGGATATTCAAATTCCCACCAAAACTGATGTCCAGTTACTTTAACAGTAATTGAATTTTCATCCCTTTCAACATTTGCCAATGTAAAAGTGTCCATGACATTTGGTATTGCAATAATTAGCAGTAATCCAATTGGAATCGTTGTCCAGATAAGCTCTAATATTTTACTTCCCTCTACTTGTTCAGGAATATGAGTATCACCTGGCTTTTCTCTGAATCGAATGAGTGCAATTGTAAAGATCACAAAAACGACAATGATCACAAGAATCATAATGTATAAGCTCAATTTAATTAGTGATAGCTGCATCTCTGCAACAGGCCCCTGAGGATCAAGGGCACTTAAATTTACTTCACCACAGCCCGCAAGCACCAACAAAAATGCTGAAAGCGGGAGTAGACGGCCAAGTTGTTTCATCAATGTTGTAAACCTCCCTTTTTAAAATATGTGTAAATAGTTTTAAACAATGTGGATGACGACCATAAGAATAAAAATAATCGTCAAGTAGTTAAGAGAATAAACAAACATCAATTTTGACCATTTCATATCATCTTTCATGTAAAATCCTGCCATTCCAAGGGCTAACCAACCTACCCCTAAAATAGAGGCAATGACAGTGTAGACAATACCAAATATCGGCGATAACAACAATGAAATTGGAATAAGTGTTGCAACATAAAAAATCATTTGACGTTTTGTTACTGCAAAACCAGATACAACAGGGAGCATTGGAATTCCTGCATTTCGATATTCTTCACTACGCTTCATTGCTAATGCTAGGAAATGAGGTGGTTGCCATATGAACATGATCAAAAATAAGACCCACGCAATCGGGTGTAGACTAGAATCAATTGCTGCCCAACCAATAAGTGGTGGAACTGCTCCGGAAACACTACCGACAATTGTATTTAAAGATGTTGTTCGTTTCGTCCACATCGAATAGATAACTACATAAAAGATTAATCCTACTATACCTAATAAAGCAGCATTTAAAGACGTTAGTAATAAAAATAAAATTCCTAATGCAGATAAAATAAGGCCGAATAGTAACACTTGCTGTTCAGGAATTTTCCCTGTTGTTGACGGCCGTTCTTTCGTACGCTCCATTAAATGGTCAATATCTCTATCAATGTAATTATTTAAACTACATCCCCCAGCCATAACGAGCGCTGAACCTAGCAAACCAAAAATAACTAAGTGTAAATTTGAGATTAATTGAATCTCCAGATAGTATCCGGCTAGATACATTCCTGTAAAAGCCGTGATCATGTTGGACATTACAATTCCAACCTTTGTAAGTGCAAGAAAGTCTCTCCAAGTAACCTCGTTTGCATTAGTGGTGCCGATTATTGTTGTTTCAATCCCCTCTGCACCTCCTAAAACGGTTTTATTCAAAGACTTCCACCTCCATATCCTAGTAAACTTGTAAAGACAATTACAACTAAGGAATGTTACTAAGTTTTCACCCCAGATAAATCAGTTAATTAGCATTACCCTAGTGGAAATAGACTATTAATCACATTATAAATGAAACTCTTTAAATTTTCATTACTTATCTACTTTTAAAATTAGTATCGATACTTAAATAATAACATTTACAATGTGTATAAGGTAATTATATGCTCAAGTTCATAAATTGACAAATTCTATTTTTGTTCTTAAAATGAGAATGACTTATAAAGACACAATAATTCCGTTATTCTAAAGGGTGGGTGAACGTTTTGAATAAAAAACTTAAAATATTTTCCATCCTAACCACAATTGGGATGATGATCGTTCTCCTCCAGGGAGCTTTAGTTACAAAAACTGAGTCAGGGGAGGGTTGTGGAGACTCTTGGCCATTATGTCATGGTCAAGTTATTCCAGAGTCAATTAACACAGTTGAAACAATGATTGAATATAGTCATCGTATCGTATCAAGCCTGCTCGGGATCATGGTTATCACTTTAGCTATTTGGATGTGGAGAACATTACCACACAAAAGAGAAACTAAATTTTTAGCAATTATATCAATATTATTTATTATTTTCCAAGGACTACTAGGTGCTGCAGCGGTAATGTGGGGACAGTCATCGGCAGTTTTGGCCTTACATTTTGGTTTCTCGTTAGTTTCCTTTGCAAGTGTGCTACTTTTAACACTCCTCATATTTGAGGAAGATCAAACGCATAAAGCGACATCATCGCAGATAACAAAAAAATTCAAACTATTTATCTATTTTTTATTCACTTATTTGTATATAGTCGTTTATACTGGTGCATTAGTAAGGCATACAGGTTCAAGCCTAGCTTGTGTTGGCTGGCCCTTGTGTAATGGCCAACTAATCCCTTCGTTAACTACTACGACTATTGCCGTACAGTTTGGACATCGTTTTCTAGCAGGACTATTATTTCTGATTATTCTAGCGACAGCCATTCATGTTTACCGACATTATAAAGATCAAAAGACGCTTCGCTATACAGTTTTCATATCGCTTATTTTGGTTACTGCTCAAGTATTAAGTGGTGCATACGTTATCTTTACTCAGCTGAGTTTACTTTCAGCAATGCTTCACGCTTTACTAATTACCTGTTTATTTGGAGCAATTAGCTATCTGGTTATGCTTGCAACTAGAACAAAATAAAATACTACTACTTTACAGGCGGCGGATGAAAATCATCGGTCGTTTTTTTTTACAAAAAAAAGAGAAGGTAGTTAACCTTCTCTCAATCGTTTTATTCGTGTTTTAGTTCAAGAAGTAAATCACCTGTTTGAATTGAATCTCCACTTTGAACGTGAACTTGCTGGATAATTCCATCAAACGGTGCTTGTACGGTGGTTTCCATCTTCATTGCTTCTGTGATCATCAGATGGTTTCCTTTTTTCACCTTGTCGTTAGCGACGACGAGACTCTTGACTACCGTCCCTGGCATCGTTGCTCCGATATGGCTAGGATTCGCTTTATCTGCTTTTATTTTTGCAACCACCGTTGTTTCAACATTTTGGTCTTTAATAATGATTTCTCGTGGTTGACCGTTTAATTCAAAGTAATTAACACGTGTTCCATCACCTTGTGCTTCTCCAATCGAAACGAGCTTGACTATTAACGTTTTTCCTTGCTCAATTTCAACTTCAATTTCTTCGCCGAGGCGAAGTCCGTATAAAAATGTCGGCGTATCTAGAACGGACAGATCACCAAATTGCTCGAAGAAACGCTGGTGCTCTAAATAGACTTTAGGATAAATCGCATAGGAAATCAGATCAAAATCAGTTACTTGACGATCAAGAGTTTCGAATAACTCGCCCTTGAGCGCTTCAAAATCAACTGCAGGAAGGTTCTCTCCTGGTCTTCCTGTAATGGCAACCCGGCCTTTTAAAATCGTCTCTTGAAGCTTTTTAGGGAAGCCTTGATAAGGTTGGCCTAAATAACCTTGGAAGAACTCAACAACTGAATCGGGGAAATCTAAAGAATCTCCTCGGTCATAAATTTCCTCTTCAGTCAAATCATTTTGAACCATAAATAACGCCATATCACCAACAATTTTTGATGAAGGTGTCACCTTGACAACATCTCCAAACAGATCATTGACGGTACGATACATTGTTTTGACTTCATCCCAACGACTTTTTAAGCCGACAGCTTTCGCCTGTTGTTGAAGATTACTATATTGTCCACCTGGCATTTCATGTTGGTACACTTCTGAGTGAGGGGCGACCATCCCACTTTCAAAACCTTGATAGTATTTACGCGTATCTTCCCAGAAAATACCTAGTTTTTCTAAGGCATCAATAGTTACGTTTGGCTGCCGCTCATTTCCTGCTAGGGCATAGTAAAGGGAATTAGCACTTGGTTGCGAAGTAAGTCCGGCCATTGAACCTACTGCTACATCAACGATGTCTACACCTGCTTCAATCGCTTTGGCATACGTGTAAATTCCGTTTCCACTCGTATCGTGGGTGTGTAAGTGAATCGGGATCTCAATCGTTTCTTTAAGCGTCGATACGAGTCTGTAGGCCGCTTCAGGTTTTAACAAGCCAGCCATATCTTTAATCCCTAAAATATGAGCGCCACTCTGTTCTAATTCTTTAGCTAAGTTTTTATAATAATTTAAGTCATATTTCGTCCGGCTCGGATCCAAAATATCTCCTGTATAGCACATCGCAGCTTCAGCAATTTTCCCTGAATCACGAACGGCATCAATCGTTAACGTCATCCCTGGAACCCAGTTTAAACTATCAAAAATTCGGAATACGTCAATCCCAGCATCTGCTGATTTCGCTACAAATTCTTTGATTAAATTATCAGGATAATTCGTATAGCCGACCGCATTAGAAGAACGCAGTAACATTTGTAATAGTAGATTCGGCATCTGCTTTCTCAAAGTTAGGAGACGCTCCCACGGGTCTTCATGTAAAAATCTCATCGCCACATCAAAAGTAGCTCCGCCCCACATTTCAGAAGAAAAGAGGTTCGGTAACATTCTCGCGGTTGGCTCAGCGATCCGTTTTAAATCATTCGTTCGAACGCGTGTTGCCAGAAGCGATTGGTGAGCATCGCGGAACGTTGTATCGGTTAACAATACTTCCTTTTGCTCTTTGACCCACTTCGCAACTCCTTCTGCACCTCTCGCTTCTAAAATTTGCTTTGTTCCAGTCGGCATCGGCTCTAGTAAATTGATCTTCGGTACAATCGGACTATCAAAAATTGGTTTTTTCATTTTTTCTAAACCCGGATAACCATTAATCGTTGTTTCTCCAATAAACGTAAGCATTTTCGTGCCCCGGTCTTTTAGCTTTGGAAAAACAAATAATTCTGGTGTTGTATCAATAAAAGAGGTATTGTATTCACCTTTTAAGAATTTTTCGTGCTGAACAACTTTTTCTAAAAAAGCGATATTCGTTTTAATGCCACGGATTCTAAACTCACGTAAATTCCTAAGCATTTTTGAGGCGGCATCTTCAAAACTTAATGCCCATGTTGAAAGCTTGACTAAAAGAGAGTCATAATAAGGTGAAATTACCGAGCCTTGGAACCCATTCCCTGCATCTAGACGAACACCAAAACCTCCACCAGACCGATACACCATGATTTTCCCCGTGTCTGGCATAAAGTTATTGCTTGGATCTTCCGTCGTTACCCGCGATTGAATCGCAAATCCATGACAGAAAATTTTATCCTGAGACGGGATATTAAGTTTTTTACCCGCAAACTCTTCTCCGTCAGCAATGTATAGTTGGGCCTGAACAATATCAATTCCTGTCACCATTTCGGTAATCGTATGCTCGACTTGGACACGCGGATTGACTTCAATAAAGAAAAATTCGCCACTAGCAGTCACGAGAAACTCAACGGTTCCCGCATTTATGTAGTTGACTTTTTCCATTAATTGAACGGCTGCTTGACATATTTTTTCACGGACTTCTACTGATAACGACACACTTGGGGCAATTTCTACTACTTTTTGATGACGACGCTGAACAGAGCAGTCACGATCATAAAGATGGATGATCTTCCCTGTTGAGTCACCTAAAATTTGGACCTCGATATGTTTGGGATTTTCAATAAATTTCTCGATATAAACTTCGTCATTTCCAAAAGCAGATTTAGCTTCACTTTTAGCACGATCATACGCTTCTCTAAGCTCTTCTTGAGTGCGGACAATTCTCATGCCGCGGCCCCCGCCACCTAATGAAGCTTTAATGATAAATGGAAACCCAGACTCACTTGCAAATGTTTCTACTTCTTCAACCGTTTCTACCGGACCATCACTACCTGGGATAACGGGTAATCCAGCCTTGATTGCTTGCGTTCTAGCTTGGACTTTATCACCGAACATATGTAAATGCTCGCTTTTCGGACCGATAAAAATAATCCCTTCATCCTCACAGCGCCTTGCAAAGTGAATATTTTCAGAAAGAAAGCCGTAGCCAGGGTGAATCGCATCGACATCATTTCGTTTCGCAATTTCAATTATTCCATCAATATCTAAATAGGCATCGATTGGTTTTTTTCCTTCACCTACTAAATAGGCTTCATCTGCTTTATAGCGATGATAAGCACCTGTATCCTCTTTGGAATATAAAGCAACTGTTCGAATATGTAGTTCAGTACAAGCACGGAAAATACGAATGGCAATCTCACCACGGTTCGCAACTAAAACTTTTTTTATATTGGTCAACTTATTCATGGAAATCCTCCTCGGTTCTGTTAATAAAATTTAAAGATCTGATGAGCTGATCACATGTCCACCTTATGTAACTTAATTTACATCATATCATTTCATAAAACAATATATAAATTCTAATTATGAAATAAACCTAAATTTTCAAAAAACTTTTAAGTTCCACTTCATTTTAACATTCCCCTTAAAAATATAATTACTGACCAACCATCTGAATAATAACTAGTAAGTTTAAAAGGGATGATATTAAAAACGCACATCCAAAGATTAAATAGAGCAATCCATTGAAACCAGATCGTTATCAAATCGGTGCCATGACCAAAACCTGGTAAAAGCAAAAGTAAAGCTACAAAACCGTTTAGTAATGGACCGCCGAGTGATACAATAAGAAAATTCAAATCAGTCGGTTTCAATAATTCATAGACCGTATTTCCACCAAAAGGAAGCATATGAAAAATAAATAAAGTATCCCCAGATTTATATTTAAGCATTTCTTTACCTGATCCAATTCTTACAATTATATTTTGGGAATTGCACAGTTTAGCAGCAAAAAAATGCCCTAATTCATGGAGTAACGTTGTAAACGGTAAAATTGTAAAAAAGCAAAATAATAAAAAAATAATCCCCACCATTATCCGCCCCTAGAAAGATTTCCCACCAGCTTAAGTCGAAAAAAAAGATGACTCTTAAGAGAAATACTCCCTCGTTAGAGTCATCTTTTTTATTTAAGTTTCATTGATGCCTCATGATGAGCAGCGAGTTCACGTTCAAGCTCTGCTAATAATTTCCTACCTGCTTCTTCTTCAATTAACTCTAGTCGAATCGCAAAGTCAATTTCCTTAGAAAGACCAAACATTTGTGTATCTAAGACCTCTTCATAAAGAGGGCATTGCGGCATTGTTAAATTAGTCATTTGTACTTTAATAAGTTTCAAAATCTTATCTGCATCCGCTTTTAGAAGGGCGTACGCTTTTTCATTATGTCCTGTTACCGCTTCTCTAGACATCTTTTTATTCCCTCCCATACGAGTTGTTTCAATGTCACTTATTACCTTATGATAGCGTTTATAGTGAGAAAATGCAATATCTGAAAATCAATGATCGGTTGAATGGCGCAAGCTTTGTATTAAGACATCACTCAAAGTTAAATCCTTGTTATGTAACTTTTAAAAAATACTTAGATCATACCTATTTGACAAACTTTCTAATAATTTCATCCCAGCAAAACTGTTGCCCCGATCGTCTAATGCTGGACCATAAATCCCAATCCCGATTCCATAAGGAACAGCACACATTATCCCACCTGAGACTCCACTTTTAGAAGGAATACCAATACGTATCGCAAATTCACCTGATGAGTTGTACATTCCACAGGTGACCATAAATGTCTTTAAAATTCTGGTAATATGGAGGGGGATAACTTGTCGATTAGTAATCGGGTTCCTACCCTCATTCGCAATAACATAGCCTAGCTTTGCTAATTCATGACAATCTAATTCAATAGCACATTGTTTTGTATACAAATCAAGCAACTCGTCAACATCTCCTTTAATGACACCGTGTTGCTTCATAAAATAGCCTAAAGAGCGGTTAAGAAAGGCCGTGTCAAATTCTGATTTAGCCACTCGTTCAGAATAGCTTATTTCTGTGTTGCTCGTCATTTCATGAATTAAACTTAAAATTCTTCCTAGTTTTTCATCTGCACTATTACCAATAATCATATTAGTAACCGCTAGTGCACCCGCATTTATCATTGGATTTAAAGGTTTTGATGGAAGATTTGACTCCAACTTTACAATCGAATTAAACGGGTCGCCTGTAGGTTCCATTCCAACCTTAGAAAACACATACTCTTCTCCCCGATCCATAAGCGCTAAAGCTAACGTTAATACTTTAGAAATGCTTTGCAAGGTAAACTTTTCATGAATACAACCTGCTGATTCACATTCTCCATCACCACGATAAATAGCAACTGACAGTGTGTCTGGGTTCGCTTCTCCTAATGCTGGAATATAATTGGCGACACGACCATATTTTGTATGATTTTTTGCTTCGAGTACCATTTCTTGTAACGTATTTTGATAATTACATTCTGTCATTATTACACTCCTCATCTAACATCAGTTTATCTTAGAATGACCATCTATTATCTATTCATCAAATTGAAAATAAAAAAAACTAAAAAAGGTCGATAAAGTTATATTATCACAAATTAATTGTGATAATATAACCTTCCTCGACCTTTTTATATGTGCATAATAAAAGTTTTTTCAATTTGCTCATTAAAGTAAATCTGCTGCGAGTTGAGCAAGACCTGAGCGCTCACCTTTTTCTAACTTTACATGACCACTAATTTTTTGACCTTTAAACTTTTCAACTAAATATGTTAAACCGTTGTTATATTCATCTAAATAAGGATGATCAATTTGCTGGGGGTCTCCCATAAGAACAATCTTACTGCCCTCGCCTACTCTTGTTATTATTGTTTTTATTTCGTGCTTAGTTAAGTTTTGCGCCTCATCAATAATAATAAATTGTTCGGGAATACTTCGACCACGGATATAGGTTAATGCCTCAACTTGGATTGACCCCATTCCCGCTAATA
This sequence comes from Bacillaceae bacterium IKA-2, assembly GCA_031761875.1. Taxonomy (GTDB): domain Bacteria; phylum Bacillota; class Bacilli; order Bacillales; family Anaerobacillaceae; genus Anaerobacillus. The sequence goes on from CP134492.1 coordinate 2,899,976, forward strand.
TTTGATCTAATTCTCCAGGTTTCTTCGTATTAAATAAATACTCTAAATTATCATAAATCGGTTGCATCCAAGGTCTTAGTTTCTCTGATTTCTCACCAGGTAAATAACCAATATCTTTACCCATTGGAACAACAGGTCTGGCGACCAAAAGTTTCTTATATTTGCAAAGGTCTTCTGTTTGTAACAAGCCAGCGGCTAAAGAAATTAACGTCTTTCCAGTTCCCGCTTTACCAATTAAAGTAACCAAATGAATATCATCCTTTAGTAATAATTCAAATGCCATTCGTTGCTGAACATTTCTTGGTTTTATTCCCCATAAATGTTCAAACTCTTTTTGAAAAGGTAAAACATTTTGACGATTTTTGTCAATTACACCAATTGCTGAACTAGAACTGCCTAATTCATCTTTTAGAATGACAAACTGGTTAGGGTATAAAACTTTACAGTTAAGCTCGTTCACAGATAATTTTTGGTCTGAGTAAAACTTATTTAAAACATTTAAGCTTACAAAAACTTCAAGATACCCTGGATAGATGTGATCAGATTGAATGACTCGATCACTTAAAAAGTCCTCTGCTAATATACCGATGACATCAGCTTTAACTCTTAACAACGCATCTTTTGTAACTAAAATTACTGGTTTACCAAACTCCTTAGAATTTTCCTCAATTGAAATATTTAAGGCTACTGCTAAAATTCGATTATCATTTGTTTTTTCGTCGAATGTCTCTTTCAATTTTTCAAAAGAGCGATGATTTAATTCGACCCTTAATTCACCTCCACTATCTAAAGAAACCTTATCATGCAGCTTCCCTTGTCCACGAAACCGATCCATTATTTTTGCTACCTGCCTCGCATTTCGCCCAACTTCATCCATATATCTTTTTTTAGAATCAACTTCTTCTAATACGATTGCTGGAATTACTACTTCATTATCTTCAAAAGAAAAAATAGCAAATGGGTCCTGCAATAAAACATTCGTATCTAAGACGTAGATTTTATTCAACGTCAGTCCTCCTTGAATTTTGTTATCAGAATCTGTGTCTTAGTTTAAGATATGCATTAAAATTTTTTTTGAGATAGAGTAGCAAAAAATGGTTTTATTTTTCCGAATGTTTCATGTTAAAAAGGGATTTCCGATCTAAAAATAACTTTTGTGGGGAAGTAATTTACTATCAATGTATGTACTACCGAATAAAGATAGACGAAGAAACGAACAATAAAAAAAATAATTAAATTGAAAGGAATGTTTAATCATGAAACTATTACACATTTGTATATATACTTTAATCTTTTCGTTATTTTTGGGATGTCAAGTAAATACTGTCGAAGAAGGGGATCAAAAACAACAGTCCCTTAGAATTGCTGAACAAGCTGAGGGCCCAAGGTCAAATGAAAATAAATCTGGTCAAGAAATCGCCGAACATTTAGTCCATCTTGCCGAACGGGTCCCTGAAGTCCAAAGTGCAACAGCACTCGTACTCGGCGATTTAGTCGCAATTGCTATCGATGTTAATGCTCAGTTAGACCGCTCCGATGTAGGGGTAGTTAAATTTGAAGTTGCTGAAGCCTTAAAAGATGACCCTCATGGGGCATACGCATTTGTAAGTGCTGACCCTGATTTTAGGACTCGTTTACAAGAAATGAGACAAGAAATTCAAGCAGGTCATCCAGTTATAGGAATTATGGACGAGTTAGCGGCAATTGTCGGGAGACTGATCCCAATTGTTCCTGGTCAAGAGCATGAAAAAGCGGAGCCAGAACCTACAAATGCTAACGAAGAAAAATTAGGAGAAAAACAAGAAGATCAACTCGAAAACGTTCAAGAAGAACAGGGTAAACGCGATATGGAAATAGAAGATTGAAATGTCGCAGCTCGTGATAGTCATATATCATCTGCTATTCACGATATAGATTAATTTTCTATGCTCGAAAACAATTTTATAATCCATGAAGAAACCCCTACTTTTAAAAAGTGGGGGTTTCTTGAAATTCTGAGCCTCGTGCTTAAACTAGATTTTTTTCATGGCACTCATTACTTGGTGGTCTAATTTGTTTGCGGCTTCTTTATCATACGTTTTTACGTACTCAGGTCTAGTAGTAATTTTCGAACCATAAAACATAACATCACGAACTTCTTTGAGTTTTAGTTCAACTGCCGCTAATTTTAGGGGCACATCTGCTAAATTTTCAACATTTACAATTCCCGTACCGCTAAGCGAGTAAGTAGATTCGTTTGCAATCACATTTAAGACAACTTGAGAGTCCGCCTTAATGTTTTCAATAATGCGCGAACGATTATCTACTGCAAAGAAAATTGTTTCTTTATTGGGGGCATAAACCCATGATATTGCACTTACATTGGGACCTCCAGTTTCATGATCAACGGTTGCAATTGTAACAAAGCGCTCCTCTTGTAAAAATTGAAATAATTCATCTGTTAACATTACCTCTACTTGATTTGCCAAATTGATGACCTCCTTAAAAATTATCATGACACACCTCTAAGTATTGTTTGAAATGTTAATTGCTAAACAATTATTTAATGGTTTGCCTTATTTTTACCAATTAGTAAGTTATCTAACAAAACTTACTAAAAGAATATGTTATAATTATACTATACCTTTTTTCATTAATGTTAAACTAAAATGCCTGTCAAAGGTAAAGGTTCTAAGATGTAATAATAATTAGCTGTTTTCTCAATCTCTCGAACATACTATTTTACATATTGCTAGGAGGTTAGTCATGCACCCAAAAGTAGATAAAATAAATGAAGTAGATGAAGTAGAGAAAGTTGATGAAGTTGATGAATTAATGAAAATTATTAAAAAACATGGACTTACATTAGAAAAAGTTGAAAAATTAAATAGCCGCCTCGACCGAATTGGCAACGCACTTGAAAAAGCAAAAATTAATGATATTCTCTTAAATTATACAAATCCTCACCGAGTTTTTTGGATAAATGTCCTCGTTGGGGTTGGGCGCGGATTAGGATTAACAATCGGCACGGTTATTGTATTATCATTATTAGGACTAGTGTTTCAGCAGTTTGTTGATTTACCGCTTGTTGGTGAATGGCTTAGTGATTTAATGAAATACATTGACCCCACATAGTTTCAAACTTTTGCCGCTTCACAATGACAAGCAATTGAACTATAATGTTTTTGTATGAACTAATCCTTATTTTTATTGGAATGTCCGTTACGGAAAGTAGTGAGGTGAATAAATGAGAGTCCAATGTGTTATTTGTGATAACATAGAATCGCTAGAAAACGATTCTATAATAGCAAAACGCCTGAGAAACAGACCGATTCATACGTTCACATGTAAATCATGTCAAGATCGTATTACAGAGCGAACAAATGCGCGGATTGCTACAGGGAATTTTAGAATTAATAAGCCCGTTCAAGATGAAGATGATTGGTAAATAGAAAAGAAAGACAAAGAAAAGCTGACTAGAGAGGAATTTTCCTTTCTAGTCAGCTTTTCTTGTTTTAATGAACTATTACCTGAATGAAATTCATTTACTACAAGAAAATTTAATTATAAATTTTCTTGTGCTTTTTTTTCTTTATTAAGACGATATTTATAAATGCCAAGTACGAGGATTGCAATTAGTAATGACTCGACTACAGGCAATGTTAAGGCTAAAAAGGTAATAAATATTGATCCAAATAGAAGCACAAAATAAAGTACTACTGATTTCAAAATAGGGAGTTTTCTCGCAAACCCTAAATTATAAACAACAACTGTTAAAACAACAACAATTAGATAAAGGATCGAAAAAGCAAAGAAAAATTGTTCAGGGTTTTCTGCTCCTAATGCTTCAGCTATAGTTGAAAAGTTTGGTGTCGGTACTCTTTCAGAGGCTGTCATCCTAATCCTCCTTATTTATAAGACTTATTCTTCAACTGGTAATTTCTTTCTCTTCTCAGAACGTTCACGTTCGCTTTTTTCAAGAATTTTCTTTCTTAAACGAATCGATTTAGGTGTAACTTCACATAACTCATCGTCATTTAAATATTCTAACGATTCCTCTAGTGTCATAATCCGTGGTGTTTTCATCGTTACTGTTTGATCTTTGTTAGCGCTTCGCATATTCGTCATTTGCTTAAGTTTTGTGACATTTACAGTTATATCATTTTCTCTCGTATGCTCACCGACAATCATCCCAGCATAAACTTCTGTTGTTGGTTCGACGAAGATAATTCCACGATCTTCAACTTGCATAAGTCCATATGAGCTTGTTTTTCCATTTTCAATAGAAACAAGCACACCTTCACGTCTACCACCAACTCTACCCTTAACCATTGGTTGATAACCCTCAAAAGTATGGTTAATTATCCCATATCCTCGAGTTTGTGTCATGAATTCAGTTGTATAACCAATCAAACCACGGGCTGGTATTAAAAATTCAAGCTTCACTTGACCTGAACCATGATTGACCATGTTTAACATTTCACCTTTTCGCTCACCGAGACTTTCCATAACTGTCCCTGTGTATTCTTCAGGAACATCAATGCTAACTCGTTCAATTGGCTCAGAACGAACACCATCAATTAGTTTCACAATTACTTCTGGTTTCGATACTTGTAACTCGAATCCTTCACGTCTCATGTTTTCAATCAAAATTGATAAGTGAAGTTCACCTCGCCCAGATACAATCCAAGCATCTGGTGAACCAGTTGGATCGACACGTAAGCTTACATCTGTTTCAAGTTGCGCTCTCAAGCGTTCTTCAATTTTTCGACTCGTTACATATTTTCCTTCACGGCCTGCAAACGGACTATTATTAACTGAAAAAGTCATTTGTAGTGTTGGCTCATCAATACGTAAAATTGGGAGTGCCTCTTGTTTTTCTACAGGACAAACGGTCTCACCAACGTTAATATCTTCCATACCTGAAATCGCGATAATGTCACCAGCAATTGCTGATTGGATTTCAACACGCTTTAAACCTATAAATCCAAATAACTTGGTAACACGGTACTGTTTAGTCGTGCCATCTAGCTTCATTAATGCAACAGACTGCCCAACTTCAATTTTACCTCGGAATACTCGACCTACACCGATACGTCCAACGTAGTCGTTATAATCTAACATTGTAACTTGAAATTGAAGTGATTCATCACTATTATCAATCGGTGCTGGAATATGTTGGAGAATTGCTGCAAATAAGTCATCCATATTATCTTTTTGTTTTTTAGGATCAGGATCTGTGCTTGAGCTTCCGTTAATTGCTGATGCGTAAATAACCGGAAAATCTAATTGATCCTCATTAGCACCTAAATCAATTAATAAATCAACTACTTCATCGACAACTTCTAAAGGTCGTGCAGACGGTTTATCAATTTTATTAACAACAACTATAGGTGATAAGTTTTGTTCTAGAGCTTTTTTCAATACAAAGCGCGTTTGTGGCATACAACCTTCATATGAGTCTACAACTAGTAATACACCATCAACCATTTTCATGATCCGCTCAACTTCGCCACCAAAGTCTGCATGTCCTGGTGTATCTAAAATATTAATCCGAGTATCACCGTATTGAAGCGCAGTGTTTTTCGCTAATATTGTAATACCTCTTTCTTTTTCTAAATCATTAGAATCCATGGCTCTTTCTGCCACATGTTCATTTGAACGAAACGTTCCTGACTGGTGTAACAATTTGTCAACCAAAGTTGTTTTGCCGTGGTCAACGTGCGCGATGATCGCAATGTTTTTAATATTTTCTCTTAGTTTCATCTATTTGTCTCTCCTTAGATTAAATTTGCCGATTTTATAGACAACTATACTATTATAGCACAATTCTTAAATTGGAATACTTTTTTTTATTTTAAATGAAAATAGTTTTATTTTTTAAGGAATTTTTGTACACTATAGAGTAGGAGGGATTTAAGTGAAAAAAGAACAATTTATCTTTTTACTATGTGCATTATTTACAACGATCTCTTTAATTGGTATCGGAATCTCGATATCATTAGAAAGTATGGTTATTTTTAGCTTATCCATTGCCACTACTATTATTTGTATCGGAATTGGCTTTAGCTTAAAAAAGAAACTTGCTAGATAAAATAGAAACAAGGAGGATGATCATTGATCACCCTCCTTTTTCTATTTTTAGATATTCAGTTTGTAATTGTTGGTATAATCCTTGTTTAGCAACGCAAATTGAACTTGCTTTCAGGAAATTAAGTTCTTCTCCTTTTATGGTTGTTATGATCGCACCGACCTCTTCAAGAATAATTGCTCCCGCCGCAAAATCCCATGGAGACAAACTTAGACTAATATAAGCATCCAATCGATTAGCAGCAACATAAGCCATCTCAATTGCAGCTGATCCATATGAACGAGTTCCACGACAATCTTCAACTATCTGCCTTAAAGCATCATCTCTCCAAGCCAATCCTGCATTTACTCCAATTATTGCCTCTTTTATTTTTGCCGTCTTTAGCTTCGGCAGTTCTTGACCGTTTAAATAGGCTCCTTGTCCACTAATAGCAGAAAACAACTCGTCCCCAATTACATCATAGATAATTCCAACTTTACCTATTCCATTTTCATAAATGCCAACGGAAATAGCAAAATGACGTTGCTGATGAACAAAATTTGTCGTTCCGTCGATAGGATCAATGATCCAAACAACACCATCAAGTATTTGGATATCTTCACCAGTTCCTTCTTCACCTAAAATTAAATGTGCTGGATACACACTTGTTATTTTTTTTTGAAAAAATGCTTCGATTTTTTTATCCATATCAGTAACTAAATCATTTGGATTCGATTTATACTCGACAATTAATTCTTTATCAAATGATTCTTTAATGATTTGTGCTGCTTCTTTTACAAATGAACTTGCCTCAGCCGCTAATTTATTCCAATCATTTTCTTTCATAATTTCATCCACCTTCTGTTCTAATCAAATATACTCTCTATTATGGCATAAAAACGGCACTTTAGTAAGAAAAGCGCAAGGCGCCCGCCTATCGGCGAAAAAGACTGGAAGGCCTGTACGTAGCGGTCAGCTTTTAGACCGCAAGTGCAGGACTGAAGGGTTCGAGCCGATGACGCCTAGAGCTAGACAGACACGAAAATTTTATGATTTCTTATCTTCTAAGAAATAAGGATGACTAGACGTTCTCCCTTCTTTAAATTACTAACTTTGATCAAGGGATACGCCACTATTAAGTCATCCAATTTTTTAAAGATTCTCTTATTTTATACCGTATGCTTTTAACCTAGTTAACTCTTGGCTAAATTTTTGAAGATTTTTTTTACACTTATTAATCTTTTGAATATCACCGGCAACAAGTGCTTCGTGTAGAGTTGCCAACTCATAGTCAATTTCGAGGCGAAGAACTGCGATTCTTTTTTCGCCATCTGTCCTTTTAAAAGTATGAATAACTTTTTCCACGGTAACCCACACTCCTTTATTTTTGTAGCTACTTAACTTTTTTATAAAGACATTAATTTCAGAAATTTCTGAGATTTCTTTTCTTACGATATAATATGAACCTGGTCCCACTAATGATACTTTTTTCTGATCTGAATTCCAGTAATGAGGAGATAATCTTTCGCATTAGGCCAGTGACACCCAATTCAATGCTCTAGTTAAGTATGTAGGCATTCATTTTCGTTTTAGTTAAGAGCGGTTTGTGATAAACTTAGTTGAAATTTAGTAGTGAGAGGAATTGATATTTTATGGTTTCAGGATTTTCAGAGCATGATTTCGAAAGTTTTTCTATTGAGGGTTTAAATGCTCGAATGACGGCGATCCAAACTAGGATCCAACCGAAATTTAAAGAATTAGGGAATGCCCTTAGTGGTGATCTTTCGGTGCTAAGTGGCAATGAGATGTTTTTACATATTGCTAGGCACGCTAGAAGAAAGGTTAATCCGCCAAAAGACACTTGGATGGCTATTTGCCACAATAAGAGAGGTTATAAAAAGCATCCTCATTTTCAAGTAGGGCTTTTTGATGACCATGTTTTCATTTGGTTTGCTCTTATCTATGAAGTGCCTAATAAAAAAGAAATTGCTGAAACCTTTTTAGATAATTTAGAGACTATTTATAAATTAATTCCGAACGATTTTGTGATTTCTTTAGACCATATGAAAAAAGAAGCTTCTAAGAAAAATGACCTCGATAAAGATGACCTTGAAAAGATGCTAATTAGGTTCCGTGATGTAAAAAAAGCCGAATTTCTAGTTGGTCGTCATGTTCAGCCAAATGACCCTATTTTGAAAGATGGCGATAAATTTTTAAATTTAGCGAAAAATACAATGGAAACATTAATGCCTTTGTACCGCCTCTCATTTTAGTGCAGAAGTTAGACAATGAAAAAACCCACCCAAACTTATGCATTGAGGTGGGTTTCTTAACCCTATAGCTAGTCAGGATAAATCTCTGTCTAAGAATCAAGATATATTTATACCGTTTACTTTGAACCCTGGTTTAAGCGGCCCCATTTCTCCTCTATTCTTGCTGCCTCTGAAATCATTCTCTCAAAAAGCACAGCAACCGTTGGAATATCATGAATTAGGCCAACTACTTGTCCCCCCCAACCGAAACCCGCTGCTTCGATTCCTTCATAAATATATTTTTTATTAGCTTCACCGCTAATAAACGGTTTTAATGCTTCGAAGCCTGCTGCTTTCTCTTCTAAGGCTATAATTTCATCTGTCCAGCTACTTTTCAGGGCTCTTGCAGGAGTACCTAAGCTTCGCTTAATGACAACCGTATCATTTTCGGTTAGCTCTACAAGCTTTTGTTTGTACTTATTATGAGCATGAACACATTCTTCTGTCGCTATAAATCGTGTTCCCATTTCAATTCCTTCTGCTCCTAACGCTAGTGCCGCCATTAATCCTCTGCCGTCACCAATCCCTCCAGATGCAATAACTGGTATTGAAACAGCGTCAACAACTTGTGGGATTAACACAAGTGTACTCGTATCACTTCGACCTAGGTGACCGCCACCTTCTTGACCAACAACCATAACAGCATCTGCTCCAAGCTCTTCAGCTTTAACTGCTTGCCTTTTTGCAGCGACAAGGACAATTCTCTTAATATCATGTCCCTTTAATTTGTCAAATATCGGAGCCGGATTACCACCGGTCATCGTAACAACAGGTACTTTTTCGTCAATTGCAACTTGCAACATATGTTCAAACGGTCTTCCATGTTGCCCAATCGCAAAGTTTACACCAAATGGTTTGTCTGTCATTGTTTTCACCTTGCGAATTTCTTCTCTAAGTTCTTCTGGTGTTGCAAGTGACATAGCAGTAATTTGCCCAAGTCCCCCGGCATTGGACACAGCGGCGGCTAGATCAGAATATGCTAAGTAAGCAAGGCCCCCTTGAATAATTGGGTACTTAATTTTTAACAAGTCAGTTACTCTGGTTTTCATATAAAATCCCCCATTCTACTTTCTCTTTACTAATTTCGATATAAATAAAGAAAACTCCTCTTAAAAGGTGATTTTATTCATTTTTTTCTATGATTTTTTTGATTAATTTGATATACTCAATTTGTTTTGAAGAATTTTTAGGATCTTGACAGTGAGACTAGTTAGTTTTTTTATAAGGTAAGAAAGTATAAAATTTTCGTGTTTGTCTAGCTTCAAGACGCATCCTTTAGTTACTTCATAGCTGTTTTTGCGACGAGTAACCGCAGGAGCAGGCGCCATCGGCTCGACCGCTTTTCTTGATAATAATCAGCTATTTACTACTAAAATAAATATAGAGGTGAACATTAATGATGCCCCAATCAAAAACGCCATTATTTACTGGGTTGCTTGAGCACGTCAAAAAAAATCCAATCCAGTTTCATATTCCTGGTCACAAAAAAGGTACAGGCATGGATCCTGAATTCCGTAACTTTATTGGCGATAATGCCTTATCAATTGATTTAATTAATATTGAGCCATTGGATGACCTCCATCATCCAAATGGCATCATCAAAGAAGCGCAACAATTAGCGGCCCATGCCTTTGGTGCAGATCATACTTTTTTTTCTGTTCAGGGAACAAGCGGAGCGATTATGACAATGATCATGAGCGTATGTAGCCCTGGAGATAAAATTATCGTGCCACGTAATGTGCATAAATCAATTATGTCGGCAATTATCTTTTCCGGAGCAACTCCTATTTTTATTCATCCCATTATTGATCCAAACTTAGGTATTTCCCATGGAATTACGATAGAAGCTGTTGAAAAAGCTCTTAGCGCTCATCCTGACGCTAAGGGAGTCTTGGTCATCAATCCAACCTATTTCGGAATATCTGCTAATTTAGAAAAAATTGTCGAGATTGCTCACAGTTATCATATTCCTGTACTAGTTGACGAAGCCCATGGAGTTCATATTCATTTTCATGATAAACTACCACTCTCGGCGATGCAGGCCGGAGCGGATATGGCTGCAACAAGTGTTCATAAACTTGGCGGTTCGATGACTCAAAGCTCTGTTTTAAATATAAAAGGGGACTTAGTTTCATCTAAAAGGGTTCAGTCGATTATTAGTATGTTAACAACAACCTCGACATCATATTTACTATTAGCTTCGCTTGACGTTGCAAGGAAACAACTTGCAACAAAAGGCTATGACTTGTTAGATAAAACGATTAAATTAGCCAACGAAACAAGACATGAAATCAACACGATAAAAGGACTTTACTGTATTGGTTCTGAAATATTAGGAACAAAAGCGACGTATGACTTTGATCCAACAAAGTTAATTATTTCGGTGCGGAATTTAGGGATGACAGGGTACGAGGTTGAAGTCTGGTTACGCAAAGAATATAATATTGAAGTTGAGCTTTCTGACCTTTATAACATTCTTTGTATCATCTCAATTGGTGATTCAAAAGCAATAACAGCAATTCTTATCAGTGCCTTAACAGAGTTAGCTGAAACACGTATGAATACCACACAAACTCATCAAAAAAAAGTGATATCTGTTCATGTCCCAGATATTCCGACTTTAGCTTTATCACCGCGTGAAGCATTTTATGCAGACACTGAAGTAGTTCCATTTAAAGAGTCCGCTGGAAGAATTATTGCTGAGTTTGTGATGGTCTATCCACCTGGAATTCCAATTTTCATCCCGGGCGAGATCATTACCCAAGAAAATATTAATTACATTCAGGAAAATATCGATGTCGGCTTACCTGTTCAGGGCCCCGAAGACGAAACTTTTCAAGCTATTCTCGTCATTAAAGAGCATAAGCCATTTATATAGGGATTATATTCTTGGAGATAGCTTAACGCAGATAAAAAAGACCAAATCGAGTATATCGAATTTGGTCTTTTTACTATATCTAATTAAAATTATTTTTAATATTGAGCTTCAAAGTTCATTGTTGGTAAACTTTGAGTGAAAAATATTGATAAATCTCTAGCTTCGTCTTCACAATTAATTTTAAATGCTTTTTTGATGTGCTCCCAGTCTTCAGCCTCTTCAGCACACAATAATGTTGATCGCCCCGTTTGCATACAAATAACAAGAGGCTTTCCAAAGAACATATTTGTGTACACAATACCAAAATCATAACGTGCTGCTGCTGTGGTAAATCCAATAAATTGCGCTTTAACGTCTTCCTGCTCATCATACAATCTCTCAAATAAATTCATTTACAACGCCTCCTTTTTTAATAAGTATTCTGAATATTATTATAACTAAAGTAATTATAAAAGTCAAATGTATAATTGACAAAATATTTTTATAATCAGCATGTCAAAATAATAATTACAGGATAAGAAAGCCTATAATGACAGAGTAAAATACAAATTAAAAAATAAAAATAAAAGGTTGCGACAACATTTTATGTATTTAAATTCTCAACTAAACATAAATATTATCAATTAAAACTTTTTTTATAGCGTTGTCCCTTTATTTCAATATACCTAATAATTTCTTTTAGAAAAATTAAATCTTCTTCTGTTACGTCGTATTCTGAATTTGAACATTCCACATAAAAAACTCCAATTTGTTGTTGACCTTCGTAAAAAGGCGCATAAGCTTTATGTTTACCCTTCTCATTGGTTATAACTATTTTACCCCTGATACTGCAAATACTAAACACTCCATCGCCAAATTTTTCGCGTTTTATTTCGGTTACATCGCTATAACTTGCTATACATGAATAAAAATAATCTTCACAAATATATATTGCAAGTGCAAAGTGATCTGGAATATGCTTACCAATCGAATTAATAATACCAAAATAAAAGTCCAAACGTGTTAGAGCCTGATCTGCAACCATGCCAACTTCAAGTCTTAATTCATCAAGCTTATCTGACTTATTCACGACAATCCCCCTATAGCAAAACTTTCAGAGTTGTTATAATATTAGTAACCTCAACAGAATAACATAGCAAAAATGCAAACACTGTCATGTTTTGTCTCATAGGTGGAAATAATTTTTATATCATAAGAAGCAGAGAGGATTCAGGGTATTCGTTCAAACAAAATCTTTGTTGCTATCGTTTAAATGCATTATCAGTCGCCAAAAACACGCACGAGAATTTCTGTTACTTCATCTAATGAAAATGGTTTCCAAAATAAATCTCCGTAAATAAGAATGTCTTGATGCAAATGTAACTCGGTTCCGTCTTTATTAACAGCACCACTTGTCCCAGAATTACCGACATAGCCAATAATTGTTTTACTTGTAACTTTATCACCTACTTTTAGGCTTTCAGGGATATCATCAAGATGTGCAAAGCGGTTCATAATACCTTTCTCATATTGTATCCAGACTTGTCTACCTCGTAAACGGTCAAAAATATAGAGTGGCGTTTCGCCTAATTCTGCCGTTAATGATAAATCTTTATTTCGAATTAACGGGGATTTGTATTCCTCGTAATCATGATCAACCCTTACGACTGTCCCCTCGGCCATTGCGTAAACGGGCGTATCAAAAGACATGGTTCTAACAGTTGCATAGCCATACCAATCAAGGCCTTCGTGAAAACCATTACGGTAGCCTCTTTTGGCACCAGGTAGGTGATTTGCTAGCGTGCTTACTTCTGCTCCTTCAATAGGTTTTTCTAAAAAAGATAAATAGTTAACCATTTTATCTACACTCCACTCCTGGTCAGAAATCAATGGATGAGTAGTTACACTAGTAAGCAAAGCTTGTCCTCCCCAATCAAATAAAACAATATCACTTGTCTCACTGACAGTTAAACCTAAGGCGATTTCTAAGAAAACAACTGGTAAAAAAACAGCGTCTTCCTCTTTAATAGCAAAGATTTCATCAGTAGCTAAGTAGATCCCATTATGCTCAACAACGGGGATGCCTTTAACTATTTTAAATTGTTGATCGTCTATATCAATCGTTAATAATCGATGTAATTCATCATAATTGTAATCACCATCAAGAAGTTCAACTAAATCTGAAACAAGAAAAACAGTTTTTTCATTTTTCGTAACGATAGCTAATTCTTTTTCGAGATGAACGCCTTCTTGCGCACTTTTTGATTCGTTTAGGCTATTTTTTTCTTTTTTAAATATATTTATCTGGGATCGATCATCTTCAGTATATGCACCACATGCCGATACAAATAATAAAAAGATCATGCTGATAATCATTTTCTGTTTCATTTCATACACCCTTTTGACTGACTTAATTATTGGATTGTTTTAGGATCTACAAACTGATAGTCTTTTTCTTTTAACCCGGAAATAATTTCAGGTAAAGCTTCTAGTGTCCATTTTCTATCATGCATTAGTAGGTTTGCACCGGGCTTTAATAAAGAATAGGATACACCTACTTCTGGTCCTTCGCCTGTAACCATTGCGGTTATAAGTGCCTCTGCATTCATGTACGGTGCAAAGTAGTCGTATCCATATGTCCAGTTCATTGCTTGCATATTTTCATCTAAGACAATTTGATCAGAAACATCAGTGTTTACTCCAAATGGTGCTCGGAAAAACCTTGGTCTTTCTCCAGTAATTTCTTCAATTAAATCATTTAAATCAATAATTTCCTGACGTTGTTTTTCTTCAGAAATTTTACTTAAATTTGGATGAGACATCGTGTGATTACCAATCTCAAAACCAAGATCATAAATTTTTTGTAACTTTTCTCTACCTTCTTCATTAGAAATAAAATGTCCGTTAACAAAAAAGATCGCATTAATATCGTTTTCTTTTAAGAGTTCAGCCATTTCAACACCATAATTCTCTGGGGCATCATCTATCGTCAACAGAACAACTCGATCAGAGTCAGTTTCATCAATCGGTTTAACCGAATTGTCACTTTGTAGAGCGTAACGCGGTTGAGTTTCTTTGACTTCTTCCACCGCTTCCACTTCTTCCACTTTTTCAACTTCTTCTAAATCAGCAGCTTCATTTTTCTGATCGGGAGTAGAAGCATTATTTTCGTCCAAAGATAGCGCCTCGTCATCGTTACTAACTTCCGGTTCTTTTGCTTCTCCTACTTCTATTTCCCCATCATTATCACTGCTGCATCCCACCATTAAAGCAATTACCAAGATAATAAAAAAAGTGGTCCAAACATTTTTCATATTTCTTCTCTCCTCGACTAATATTCTCTAGTTTGTTAGCGTTTCTTGAGTTACCAATATAGTAACATAATCTGCTCAAAAAAAATAACAACTGTTTTGATTGGCTTTATAATCCAAACTAATGAATAATTATCCATTTTTAATCCAAACTATTCTTATCTTAAACATAAATTAGATTGTTTAAATAACAGATTTAAAAAGGTGAGAAGCAATGATAGCTTATAAATTTATAGGTCCGAGAGTAATAAAAACTGGAATCGCTGTATTTATTACGGCATTAGTATGTATAGAGCTTAATTTACCTGTTATTTTTGCTGTTATTACGGCCATCGTAACGACTGAACCAACAGCTGCCCAATCATTACAAAAAGGAATTATTCGTTTGCCCGCCGCTGCTATTGGTGCAGGCTTCGCTTTACTTTGTGATCTGTTTTTTGGTCAAACCGCGCTTACTTTTGCCCTCGTAGCTATGCTTACAATACTTGTTTGCTATCACATGAAACTTGATAGCGGTACATTAGTAGCCACATTAACAGCTGTTGTGATGATCCCTGGGCTTGCAAATGAAATGGTATTAACCGAGTTTTTGCTAAGACTTTCTGGGACTTCTTTAGGAATTATTATCTCGACATTAGTTAATTTCGCCGTCTTACCACCAAAGTTTGGGCCTTTACTCGTCGAAAAAGTGAACAGGCTTTATACAGATGTTGCCGACTATTTAGAGGAGTCTATTGAAACAAATATAGATGAACCTGCTTTTAGTTGTCGAAATAAAATTCGAAAGTTAAACCAAGAACTAGAAAAAGCTTACCAGTTAAGCGAGTACCAACATGCTGAATGGAATTATCGCAGAAATAATCAATTCGAAGAAAGATCATTTTATTTTTTGCAAAAAAAATTAGCTCAACTACAAAAATTACTTTCTCATATAAGTAATATTTACACTATTGGGCTAACAAACATTCAACTTACTGCAAAAGAAAAAAAGTTAATTTTAGATACTGTAAATAAAATTAAAACCATTTGCGTAAATCCTGATTATGAAACTAGCTCAGATCATAACTATTTACAACTGCAGCTATATAAATTATTAAAAAAAGAAGCACAACAAAGCCAAAAGTATCAAAAAAAGGAAGCTCTCCTCTACGAGTTAATAGCGGTCACACACTGTTTAGAGGTATTACAGCACGCCACAAAAGAAGAGCTGCTGTTTTCAAATACTCATTCAAATTACCCAGCTTATATTTTCCCTAAAAAAATCCAATATGATTAGATTAATAATCTGAAGATTTCGGATTACGTTTCAATTATATAACAGTTTGATTACGAACTGAAAAATGTCTCTTTTACATGGTAATATAAACCTAGCATTAATAGGTTTATATTACTATTGACTCGTAAAAGGGAAGTGATGGTTTGATTACAAGGAAAAGATTAACAGCTTCTTTTATCACCATCCTCCTATTTATTTTAGCAAGCTGTACAAACAACGAGGATGTAATCACAAATTACCCATTTTTACAAAAAAAAGATGAAAATATTACCATGCTTTTCTCTGATGATCAGTTTATAAACGAAGAAGGAAATTATTATGATGCCCTTTTAGATGTAAAAAAGCGCTATCCACAAAGAGTTCGTTCTTTTAATGTTATCCATTCCTCCGAGCGAGATTTAGTTCGGCACTATGAAATCAACGAATACCCGACTTTACTTATCATACATAACGAAACAGTAACTATTCGAGTGGAAGGTCCTTTACAAAAAACTGAAATTTTAAAAATACTTGAAGAATTATTAGAATGAATTTCATAACACTAAAAACTAGCCACATCAAGCTACCTAGTAACTTGAATCACTAGCAAGTTACCCAGTGGCGCGGAATCTGCATTATGAAATTCATTTATTAGAGTAAAAAAATAGAAAGAGGATGATTTTTCCAATCATCCTCTTTCTATTTTACTTTACAATATGAATTGGCATACCGATGGCAACTTCTGCTGTTTCCATCATAATTTCTCCAAGAGATGGATGAGCATGAATCGTCATCGCTATATCTTCTGCAGTCATCCCTGCTTCAATAGCTACACACGCTTCTGATATCATGTCCGATGCGTTTGTACCTGCAATTTGTACTCCAAGAACCAAACCATCCTTTTTTCTCGTTACCATTTTCATAAATCCATCCGTTTCATTTAAAGATAGTGCACGTCCATTAGCAGCAAACGGGAACTTAGAAACGATTACTTCGTACCCTTCCTCTTTTGCTTGGGCTTCTGTTAATCCAACTGAAGCAAGTTCTGGACCTGAAAAAACAACCGCCGGAATAGCTAAGTAATCAACTTCAGCCGGATGGCCTGAGATAGCCTCAGCCGCAACTTTAGCTTCATAAGAAGCTTTATGGGCTAAAGCCGGACCAGCAACAATATCTCCAATCGCATAAATCCCATTAATATTTGTTTTACATTGCTTATCAACTTTCACTAAGCCACGATCTGTCAACTCAATTCCAACTTGCTCCAAACCAAGCTCCTCAGTGTTAGCACGACGTCCAACGGTTACTAATGCATAATCCGCTTCAAATGTTTGTGTTTCGCCTTTTATTTCAGCAGTAACCTTAACACCATCAGAGGTTTCTTCAACGCTTTTGGCCGAAGCATTGGTGAAAATTTGGGCACCGTTTTTCTTTAAGCGCTTTGCCACTAATTGACTCATTTGTTTTTCAAATCCCATTAAAATTTGCTTTTCGCCTTCTAATACTATCAATTCTGTTCCTAAGTTTGCATATGCTGAGCCTAGCTCAATTCCAATATAGCCGCCACCAATAACAATCATTTTCTTCGGTACTTCCTCTAAAGCAAGTGCTCCTGTGGATGAAAGGACACGTTTACTCCACTTAAATGCAGGTAACTCAATAGGTCGAGACCCTGTTGCAATAATACAATTATTAAACTTATAGGTTTGTGATGATTTTTCGTCCATAATTCGAACTGTATTTTCATCTACAAAATAAGCCTCTCCTTTTACGATATTAACTTTATTTCCCTTTAATAAAGCTTCGACACCACTTGTAAGTTTGTTTACAACTGAGCCTTTCCATTTTTGGACTTTAGTGAAATCAAGAGAGACATTTTCCACTGTAATCCCAATTTCCTCAGAATTATTTGCATCATGATATTTATGTCCAGCTGAGATAAGCGCTTTCGATGGTATACAACCAACATTTAAACAAACTCCGCCTAAGATTTCCTTTTCAACAATCGTTACCTTCTGTCCTAATTGAGCTGCACGAATAGCTGCAACATAACCACCGGGACCCGCTCCGATAACGAGCGTATCTACTTCTTCTGCAAAATCTCCTACTACCATAATTCTACGCCTCCATTACTAATAATTGTGGATCGTTCAGTAAGCGTTTAATGTGATTTAACGCATTTTGTGCGGTTGCACCATCAATTAAACGATGGTCAAAACTTAAAGATAAGGCAAGTACTGGTGCAACGACAATTTCTCCATTTTTGACAATTGCCTTCTCAGCAATACGACCAATACCTAAAATAGCTGCTTCTGGGTGATTAATTACTGGCGTAAACCATTGACCACCAGCACTGCCAATGTTGGTAATTGTACATGAGCCACCTTTCATAGTATCAGCCGCTAACTTACCTTCACGTGCCTTTGTTGCTAATTCATTAATTTCTGCTGAAATTTTAAAAATTGATTTACGCTCAGCGTCTTTTACTACTGGAACTAACAATCCTTTATCCGTATCAGTAGCAATACCAATATTATAGTAGTGCTTATAAACAATTTCATCCTTTTCATCATCAATAGAAGCATTTAATGTTGGATATTCACGCAATGCCGAAGTAAGTGCTTTTACGACGTAAGGTAAATATGTTAATTTAATTCCTTTATCTTCTGCAACTGATTTAAATTTTTTGCGGTGCAGAACTAGGTCAGTCACATCTACATCATCCATTAATGTTACGTGGGGAGCTGTTTGTTTCGAATGAACCATCGCACTTGCGATCATCTTACGGATACCACTCATTTTTTCGCGAGTTTCTAACTCTCCATGAACAGCTTGATAAGGTTTAACAGCTTTTTTATCAGAGGATACTTGATTTTGAGTAGCAACTTCCGCTGTCGTTTCAGCCTCCACAGCCGCTACATTTGAATCCTCTGATCCAAAAGAATCAATGTCCGTCTTAAGAACACGATCGTTATTTCCTGATCCTTGGACTTTACGAATATCAATACCTTTTTCACGAGCATATTTACGAACAGCTGGCATTGCGATTATCCGTTTAGACTCATCTACTTCAACCTCAGTTACTTCTTTTGCTGGCTCTTTAGATTTTTTAGCATCTGTAGGTTCTTCAGCTTTCTTTTCTTCCACCTTTGGCCCCACTGTCTCTTCTTCTTCATGATCTCCATGAGCAGATCCAGGAATTTCACCATCATAATCAATCGTAACAAGTACATCGCCCACGATTGCAACTGTGCCTTCGGTCACTTTCAATTCCAAAATTTTACCTTCAACGGGTGATGGGATTTCAACAACCGATTTATCATTTTGTACTTCTAGTAAAATGTCATCTTCTTTTATTTCATCTCCAGGCTTTACCAACCATTTAACTATTTCACCTTCATGAATACCTTCACCGATATCAGGAAGTTTAAATTCAAACGCCAATTAAAACGCCTCCCTTTTCTGTTTAGAAATTAATAACTTTCTTAGCTGTTTCAACAATGTCCTTATAACCTGGCAACCAAACATCTTCTCCTGATGCAAAAGGGAACACAGTATCTGGTGCCGTTACACGAAGAACAGGTGCCTCAAGACTCAAAATAGCACGCTCATTAATTTCTGCTACGACATTCGCGGCAATTCCTGCTTGCTTTTGCGCTTCCTGTACTACGATAGCACGATTTGTTTTTTCAACAGATGTAATAATCGCCTCAATATCTATCGGACTAATTGTCCGAAGATCAATAACTTCTGCCTCGATTCCATCTTTTGCTAATTCTTCAGCTGCTTTAAGAGAGGAGTGAACCATTGCCCCATAAGTAATAATTGTAATGTCAGTGCCTTCTCGTTTAACATCTGCTTTTCCTAGTTCAATTGTGTATTCTCCTTCTGGAACTTCACCGCGGAATGAACGATAAAGCTTCATATGTTCTAAAAATATAACTGGATCATTGTCACGTATTGCAGAAATTAGTAAACCTTTGGCATCATAAGGTGTAGCTGGTATAACAACTTTTAAACCTGGAGATTGGGCCATCAATCCCTCTAAGTTATCTGCATGCAATTCTGGCGTTTTAACTCCTCCACCAAACGGGGCACGAATCGTAACGGGTGAATGGTATTTTCCGCCTGAACGATAGCGCGTCCGAGCCATTTGACCGGCAATTGAGTCGAATACTTCAAATACAAAACCAAAGAACTGAATTTCCATTATTGGACGAAATCCAGTTAATCCTAAACCGATTGCAAGTCCTCCAATCCCGGATTCTGCTAAAGGTGTGTCGAACACACGATCTTCCCCAAATTCTGCTTGGAGCCCTTCAGTTGCACGGAAAACTCCGCCGTTCTTCCCTACATCCTCACCAAACAAGAGTACGTTTTCATCACGTTTTAACTCGACACGCATGGCATCTGTTATCGCTTGAATCATTGTCATTTGTGCCATAGTTTATTTCGCCTCCTTTGCTTTATATTCATCCATCTGTTCTTTTAAGTTTCTTGGTAGCTCTTCATTCATAATTCCAATTAAATCTGTAACTTTTTGCTTAGGAGCGCCATCAGTTTTTTTAATAGCTACTTTTATATCTTCTTTCGCTTGTTCGACAACTTCATTTTCTTGCTCTTCAGACCACAACTTTTTCTTTTCTAAAAATTTTCGGAACCGAACAAGTGGATCTTTCTTTTCCCATTCCTCATCTAAATCATCTGAGCGATAACGAGTCGGATCATCACCTGCCATCGTATGCGGGCCATAGCGGTAGGTTAGAGTTTCAATTAGCGTTGGACCACCACCATTTAATCCGCGTTCACGCGCTTCGGCTGTTGCCGCATAGACTGCTAGAACATCCATTCCATCAACTTGAACTCCATGAATTCCGGCCGCCACTGCTTTTTGAGCAATTGTACGTGCAGCAGATTGTTTTTCCACTGGCGTCGAAATAGCAAAACGGTTATTTTGAACAACAAAGATAGCCGGCGCGGCAAATGCACCTGCAAAATTTAATCCTTCATAAAAGTCGCCTTGAGAAGCACCACCATCACCTGTATACGTAATTGCTACCGTATTGGTATTTCGACGCTTAAGACCTAGCGCTACCCCAGCCGCTTGAACAATTTGCGCACCTATAATAATTTGTGGCATTAGCGTATTTACACCCTCAGGCATTTGTCCACCTTTAAAGTGTCCACGGGACCATAAAAATAATTGTTCTAAAGGAACACCGTGGAAAAAAATTTGCGGAATATCACGATAACCTGGTAATATCCAATCTTTTTTTTCAAGAGCAAAATGTGATCCAATCATTGAAGCCTCTTGGCCCGCTACTGGTGCATAAAACCCTAAACGACCTTGACGATTTAATGAAATAGCACGTTGATCCCAGATCCTCGTATAAACCATCCGCTTCATCAATTCTTGTAATTGTTCATCACTTAAATTCGGCATCGCCGCCTCGTTAACTATTTCACCCTTCTCATTTAAAATCTCAAAAGTCTCAAACTGATTTTCCACTTGCTCTAATACTTTACTTTTCATCGTAAATCCACCTTACCTTTCGTATCAAAAAAAATATTATTAATCGTTAGACTTATGTTTTAGATTAACCATAATCCACTCCAAAACAACTTCAGTTAAATAGAAACTTTAAACAATTGATGTAGGATGTAAACAAATAGTTTCTATATAGTGAGTTGTTTGAAACAACTGTATTACTTTATAATTAATAACACTAGTACAAAGGTGCTATTTATAAATTATTTTACAGTAGCGATAAATCAATTGTCAACGTAAAAGCTCATTAAAACAATAGATTTAATCATTTTATATAAGTTAATTAAATACACAATATAATAAACTGTTATACTTTTTTTATCTTACTGTATTATAAAATTAACGAAAGTATCGATTTAACAATGTTTCTACAGTGTTAATACACGAAACTGTGTTGCAGTAAGACGAACCACTTTTAAAAAATTAAAAAAAAAAAAAAACTGATAAGGATGTGCAGGTAAGAAAGTCATCAGACATTCTAAATTGCTTACATTATCAGTTTCCACTATTTAATTAATTATAAACTACGTCTAATTCGCCAATCTCATAAAACTGGCGCTTCAAATCGTTATATTGCACTGTAAATTGATTAAACTCTTCCTTTAAATTATTAATCTTTTCATAAGAAGCATTAACCTTCTCATGCGCTACCTCTAGCTCTTCAATAGTTAGATCCTCTTTACCAACTAGTTCATAAAGTTGCAAGTCAAGATCAATGGCATCCTTATATTCATTATGTAAGGTCATGTACTTTTCATATCGTTCATCCATTGCTTCCACTAGTTCATCAGAAATAATTCGCAAATCGTCGACTTCAATCGAGTCAATGATTGGTTCGATCTGGGAAAACTCATCATACGCTGATTGAATACTTTCTCGTTCTTTTTCGATCATTTCATATCTTAATGCGGCTAACTGCTTTGCTTCAAGAGCTAACTCTATGATTTCTTCAATTTCTGTTAAAAGCAGTATTTTATCATAAATTTCATATTCTTCAATTTCAGCCTTGGATAATGGCTCTTGCTGCTGTTCAAAGACGACCTCCAAAGAAACTGCTTTTTCTAAATGGTGGTAAATGTCCTCAGCAGGGTTCACCTTAGTACACCCAGTTATGATCACGATAAAAATCATCATCATCATAAAGCTAATTTTTTTTTCACTAAACACGAGAAAATTCCCCCTTTTTTTGGCGTGTGCCACTAAAATATTATACTATAAAACAACTTTTGACAACAGAAATTCACCAACAATAACTCGTCCTTTCTTTTTCAGTTTCCTTAGTATAGTATATCATTATATTAAGTAATATTTATAAAACCATAGGTGTGTAAGGAGAGACTGATAAATGATTACAATGAAAGATATTATTAATGAAGATCATCCTACTTTACGAAAAGTGGCTGAAGAAGTAGCCTTACCAGCATCATCAGAAGATCAAGAAACCTTAAAAACAATGATTGAGTTTTTACATAATAGTCAAGATCCCGAACAAGCTGAGAAATACAATTTAAGACCTGGGGTTGGTTTAGCAGCACCACAAATAAATGTAAGTAAACGGATGATCGCTGTTTTGACAACTGACCAAAACGATAACCCATACGAATATGCTCTTTATAATCCCAAAATCGTTAGTCACTCAATTGAAATAACTCAACTAGAGAACGGTGAAGGATGCTTATCAGTTGGCAGAGATGTTCCAGGATCAGTTCCTAGGTATGCAAGAATTACTGTTCAGGCATCAACACTAGAAGGAGAGAGTATCTCAATACGCTTACGTGGTTTCCCTGCTATCGTCTTTCAACATGAAATCGACCACCTAAATGGGATTATGTTTTATGACCGAATAGAAGAAAGTAATGACCAATATAAAAAACCTCTGCCTCATTCTTTATAAAAATATTCACGATAGCAACCAAAACAGGTTTTAAGATCTGTCTTGGTTGCTTTTTTTGTCTAGCTTCTCAAATTCAGAAATTTTTTTTCATCAGTTTAACGCCACAACACATACTAATGACAAGAATATAATTTTTAGGAAAAGCGAGAGCTATTTATGCGTAAAAAATGGCGCGACAAATTACTCAAGCACTATCTTTGTCTGCTTCCAAAGAAACGTCCATTAGAAACTTAAAACTAATCCAAATTTTCTATTTCTATCGCAATTGCGCCTTGGTTTTATTTCTACATTTGTTATCTAGAGAAAAATATTGTATGATGCTTTTAGCATTGTTTTCCTTTATAATGGATTATTGGATGGTTTAAATTCAGAAAAAACTTTATAAACGTGAAAAGCTGAAAAGAACAACCGATTTCATTTATAATGATAAAAGATAAATAATAATTTTAAGGAGAGGTTAAGTTGATTTATAAAATTTTGTACCAAGAAAAAATCTGGGAGGTTCCTGTACGTGAAAAAACAAAATCAATGTATATTGAAGCTGATTCAGAAATGGACGTAAGAAAAAAATTAGTTTCTAGAGAACATAACATTGAATTTATTTTACCTGTTGAAGGTGCCTTCTTAGAGTATGAAAAGCAAAATGAAAATTTTAAATTGGAGATTATTTAAATGATTAAACAAGTTAAAAATAACCAAACTGCTGTTTTTTCCCTCGGGGGCTTAGGTGAAATCGGAAAAAATACTTATGCTGTTCAGTTTCAAGATGAAATTATTATCATCGATGCTGGAATTAAGTTTCCTGAGGATGAACTTTTAGGAATTGATTATGTAATTCCTGATTATACGTATATAGTCAAAAATATCGATAAAGTTAAAGGTTTATTTATTACTCATGGGCATGAAGACCACATTGGCGGTATTCCATATCTTTTAAAACAAGTAAATGTTCCTATTTATGGTGGGAAGCTAGCACTAGGTTTATTAAAAGGAAAATTAGAAGAGCACGGTTTGCTTCGAAAAACAACGATGCATGAAATTCATGAAGATGAAGTAATTAAATTTACTAAAACGTCTGTATCTTTCTTTCGGACAACTCATAGTATTCCAGATTCATACGGAGTAGTTGTTCATACTCCAGCAGGAAATATCGTTCAAACTGGCGATTTCAAATTTGATTTTACACCTGTTGGTGAACCAGCTAATTTAACAAAGATGGCGCAAATTGGACAAGAAGGTGTTCTATGTCTCTTATCTGATAGCACAAACAGTGAAATTCCTGGATTCACGATGTCTGAAAGAAAAGTTGGTGAAAGTATTGATGCGATTTTTCGTAAAGTAGATGGACGACTTATATTTGCTACTTTCGCCTCAAATATTTACCGCCTTCAACAAGTGATCGAAGCTGCTGTTATTAATAAGCGTAAGGTAGCAGTTTTTGGAAGAAGTATGGAATCAGCGATTAGGATTGGACAAGAATTAGGTTATATTCGCGCTCCACAAGGAACATTCATCGAACACAATCAAATCAATAAACTACCTGCCAGTGAAGTAACGTTATTATGTACAGGCAGTCAAGGTGAGCCTATGGCCGCTTTATCTCGTATTGCATTCGGCACACATCGCCAGATCCAAATTATTCCTGGTGATACGGTTGTTTTTTCATCATCACCTATTCCGGGAAATAACTTGAGTGTAAGTAAAATAATTAATCAATTATACCGAGCGGGAGCAGAAGTAATCCACGGATCATTAAGTAACGTTCATACTTCAGGACATGGTGGTCAAGAAGAACAAAAGCTTATGATTCGTTTAATGAAACCCAAATATTTTATGCCAATTCACGGTGAGTACCGCATGTTGAAAACACATGTTAAATTGGCTGTAGAGTGCGATATCCCAGAGGAAAATTGTTTTGTGATGGATATTGGTGAAGTTTTGGCTCTTAGTCAAGATGAAGCTGCCGTGGTTGGAAAAGTTCCATCTGGTACGGTTTATGTAGATGGTAACGGTATTGGCGACATTGGTAATATTGTGCTTCGCGATCGTCGAATTCTATCAGAAGAAGGTCTTGTAGTTGTTGTTGTCAGCTTAAACATGAAAGAGTTTAAAGTTACAGCAGGTCCAGACATTATCTCAAGAGGATTTGTTTATATGCGAGAATCTGGGGACTTAATTAATGACGCGCAATCGTTATTAGCTAAACATTTACAATCGATAATGGAACGAAAAACTACTCAGTGGTCAGAAATTAAAAATGAAATCAGCGACGTATTAGGACCATTTTTATACGAAAAAACAAAACGCCGACCGATGATACTACCAATCATAATGGAAGTGTGATAAAAAAAGCTGCCAATTGGCAGCTTTTTTTTAATCATCATCAAATAAAGATTTTTCTAATTTATTTATATCTGTTACAGCACCTATAATAATAACAATATCCCCTATCAAAATTTTATCCGTCGCATGAGGCGAAACGTTAATGACTCCATCTCGTTTAAGTGCCATAACATTAACTCCATATTTTGCGCGAATATTTAACTCAACGATAGATTTATTATTCATTTTTTCACCGGCAATTAATTCGACTATACTATAATCTTTTGAGAGTTCTAAATAATCTAAGACGTTTTTCGAGACAATATTATGGGCGATTCGTATTCCCATATCTCTTTCTGGATGAACGACCTTATGGGCCCCGATCTTATTTAAAACTTTTTCATGATAATCATTTTGTGCTTTTACTGTTATATGCTTTACACCCAATTCATCTAAAATGAGGGTTGTTAAGATACTAGCTTGAATATTGTCCCCAATAGCGACAATAACATGTTCGAAGTTACGAATCCCTAAGCTTCTTAGCGCATTCTCATCTGCTCCATCTGCAACAACTGCATGGGTAACAATAGAAGCAAAACTATTTACTTTTTCTTCATCTGTATCAATAGCAAGGACTTCCATTCCTTGTTCACTTAGGGCTTTACAAATGCTTCCTCCGAACCTTCCTAGTCCTATGACTGCAAACTGCTTTTTCATAATGAAAATTTTCCCCCATCCCATCGTAATTCACTACTTACTATCATAATAACATAACTAATGAAAGGACATATGCATCTAGCCCACCCTAGGAATTCAACATGCCCCGAAATCAGAAGTTGTGGAACGACGATCGATGGCTATTTTTTTATTATTTATTTCCACAAAAAAATCACTTTTTTTCTATATAGCTTTATATAGAAAAAAAGTGACGCTATTAATTTATTAAAAACGGAAAATTTCTTAGCAATGGTCGGACTTTAGGCTTATTTTTTTTTTCAGTTAGATGTATGAATTTCATAATACCAAAAACTAGCCACATAAATCTACCTAGTAACTTGAATCACTAGCAAGTTACCTAGTGGCGTAGAATCTACATTATGAAATTCATTCAGATTGCGATGCTTAGGTTATTCCTTGATTCCTAAAACACGGTTAACACGTTTGGTAAGCATTTTCATACCACCACCACCTGCTTGAAAATGGCGTAATTGGCCTTCACTATCAAAAACATAATACGCAGGAACATATTCATTTTCAAAGGCATCAGCTAGCTTATGTTCACTATCTATAAAAATCGGTTGCGTAATACCATGCTCAAAAGCAACCTTTTTTATTTCTTCAATATCAAGATCTTTTTCTGAGCGGGGCATATGAACCGCAACTACATTTAATTGATCTTCATAGTCATCACGAAATTTGTTTACATTTGACATTGCTTCTTTACAAAGACCACAACTTATTGACCAAAAATGAAATAGTGTTGGCTTTCCACCTACTAAATCAGCTCTTGTTAAAGAAGTATTTATCCATTCTGTTGCGCCAGAAAGCTCCGGCATCTGAGTCCGTAATTTCAATTTAAGAACACTCCTCTTTCTCCTATATGCAAATTGCAAAATTGTCTCAGAAAAAGCCTAGCCTAAGCTAGACCTTTTCAGGTAAAAATAACTTATCTAGTTAGTTACTTATAAAGTAGCTTGCCCTGGCTTCCAGTTTGCTGGGCATAGTCCACCAGTTTGTAGAGCTTGAAGTACACGTAGTGTCTCATCTACGTCACGACCAATGTTATTGTGGTTTACAACCGCATACATTAGCTCACCTTCTGGGCTAATAATAAATAAACCACGTAAAGCTATACCAGCATCTTCTATTAAGACACCATACTCTTTTGAGATAGTATGATTCGTGTCAGCAGCTAAAGGATACTTTAACTCACCTAATCCATTAAAATCACGATCTGTGTTAATCCAAGCTAAGTGTGTATGAATCGTATCAGTAGAGACACCTATCACGTCAGTATCTAAATCTTCGAATTCATCAAAACGATCGCTCACAGCTGTAATTTCAGTTGGGCAAACAAATGTAAAATCCATTGGATAGAAGAAAAGAACTGTCCACTTATCATTTTTCATATTTTCTTCTAAAGTAACTTTTCCAAACTCTTTATTGGGCATTACCGCATCCATTTCAAATCTTGGTGCTTGTTTTCCTACCATTCTCATGTCAGTAATATGTAAAACCTCCTAAAAAATATTCCTTAAACAGGAACTCTAATTACAGTAATTATTATAAAAGAAATAATATAATTAGTCAAGAATAAAGAAATAATAACTTTAAATTACTAGTTTCATCCTTTTATAACAATTCTCTTGTTATTATATCCTTTATCTAAGATAAAACGAATCATTTGCCTTATAAACTTAGGATAATTATTAAAACTTAGTTGACCCATTCTCAATTAAGAAATAAACTATTTTTTTAAAAGTGCGCAGATATGTAATCATCTGTTATTAGTATTTTCTTTACGACGTAAGAGGTTGACTTTATGTCAACCTCTTACGTCAAAAAATATAATTTTACTGAAATTTTTTTTCAACTTGCTGACAAACTTCATCAGCACTTAAGCCTTGGGCACTAATAACGGAGCCTTGAGTAACAATATTTTGAATACCCATCATATTTTGATCTTGACCTGTGACAACGCAGCAATCACAGCCTTGTGCATCACTTTCTTGCTTTAATTGAACTACATCATACCCTTTTGCTTGCAGTGCTTCTTCCACATCCATTAAAGATTGCTCTACACCAACCTTAGGAATAACTGTTCCTCCTTCCAAATGGTACATGAAATAAGTTAAGAGAGTTTTCTCTTACATCGGTAATGTAACCAAATAAGTGGAAGATTATTCTTAACTACTAGATGAAAAAACTAAAAATCTGTCTTTACCCGCTTCTCTCCTGTAAGTTAAGAGAGTAAGTGTGGTAGGGAGATCAAAGGATTTAAGAACTGTTGGTTTATCTTTAGACTTTAGACTTTTGACTTTTGACTTTTGACTTTTCCAACTTTCCATCTTTCCATCTTTCTCAAATTGATTTTATATAATCGACAAGTAATTCAATCGCAAAGGGAATTGCTTCTTCATCTGGATTCAAAGAACTTGAATGTAATCCATGGCTTGAATCTACACCTAACCAAAACATAAACCCTGGGATTTCTTTTAAGAAATAACCAAAATCCTCACCAGTCATTGCCTCTCTGCATTCAACAAAAGTAAGCTTTGATCGATTTTGAAGAAAAGTTATAAACTCACCAGTAACAACTTCATCGTTATATACTTGGCAATAGTTAGCCCCGAAGT
The DNA here is from genome assembly GCA_031761875.1 of Bacillaceae bacterium IKA-2. Classification (GTDB taxonomy): domain Bacteria; phylum Bacillota; class Bacilli; order Bacillales; family Anaerobacillaceae; genus Anaerobacillus. The sequence goes on from CP134492.1 coordinate 2,928,880, forward strand.
CAATTGTTGCTTTGCACTCAAAGCCTTGCTCAATTCCCTTAACAAGGGCTGTAATTCTTGCTTTAATTGTAGCCATTGAATCCATAGAAAGTGTACGAATTGTTCCTTCTACTCTGGATCGTTCGGCAATAATATTTTGTTTTGTTCCCCCTGTAATTTTTCCTATTGTTACAACAGCTGAGTCTAGTGGATCAATGTTTCTTGAGACAATTGACTGAAACTGCGTCACTAAATGGCTTGCGGCAACAACCATATCATTAGCATGATGAGGATAGGCAGCGTGACCTCCTGTACCTACAAGGTCAATAAATAACTCTGAAGTATTAGCAAAAAGTAATCCTTTTTTCGTTGCTACTGTTCCAACTGGGTACTCAGGTGCAATGTGCAAAGCAACAATTCTATCAGGAAGATTATTTTTCAAATAATAACTTGCAAGCATTAGCTCCGCTCCACCCGGGCCCTCTTCCGCAGGCTGAAAAATAAATAGCAATGTATCCTTCGGTTGATTGGAAGCAAAAAAAGTAAGCACCCCTAGAGCGATACTCATATGAAAATCATGGCCACAAGCATGCATGTTCCCGATATGCTTTGATTTAAATGGCAGGTTTGTTTCCTCTTCCAATGGCAACCCATCAATGTCAGCACGGTAAGCAACTACTTTTGTTGATTGACTGCCTTTCACTTTGACAAAAATCCCAGTCTTCCAAGTATCGACTTGCAACAACTGTTGTGGCAAGTCTTTAATGTGCGACAACAGAAATTGTTGAGTCTCAAACTCTTCAAAGCCAAGTTCGGGAATTTGATGAAGTTCCCGCCTAATCGAAATAAATTCTGAAAAACTCATGGTCACTACCTCTTTTTTTAATAATATTTTCGTTATTCAGCTATAAAGCGCGCTCCTGCGGTTACTTGTCGTAAAACCCGCTTATGAAGTAACAAAAGGTGGTGGGTGTGTCTTGGAGCTAGACAAACAAATCGCCTACTTACCTTTGAAAGGCTTGCAGGCAATTTAAGTCCGTATTAATTATCCTCATTTAATCGACGAAGCTCTTGGATAATTTCCGTTTTCCCTTTTGTTTTTCCATCAATTTCTTTTATAACACGGGCTGGCATTCCAGCCACAACAGTCCGTGCTGGAACATCCTTAGTTACAATCGCTCCAGCTGCGACAACGGCTCCTTGCCCTACTGTAACCCCTTCAAGGATTACTGCATTTGCACCTATTACTACATCATCTTCGACAACAACCGGTTTGGCTGATGGTGGCTCAACAACACCCGCTAATACTGCACCCGCACCAATATGGCAATTTTTACCTACTGTTGCCCTTCCACCTAATACAACGTTCATATCAATCATTGTCCCATCACCGATAACTGCGCCGATATTAACCGATGCATTCATCATAATAACGACATTGTCACCGATCTCCACTTGATCACGAATTATCGCACCTGGTTCAATTCTAGCTTTAATATTTTTCATATCAAGTAATGGAATCGCTGAATTTCGTCGATCATTCTCAACAACAAAATCTTCAATTTTATTTGCATTGGCTTTTAAGACAGCGGATATTTCCGACCACTCACCAAATAATGTCCCCACATTTCCTGAGATAAATGTCTTTGTACTTTCCCCAAACTTAATTTCTTCTAAATCACCTTTGATATAAACCTTAACAGGTGTTGACTTTACACTCTTCGATATAAAAGAAATGATTTCATTTGCATCCATTGTATTCATTTAATAATCCTCCAATTAATGTCTGTAATATATTGCAATTTTACTGATTTCTGAATAATTCACTACTTTACTGTATCAAAAAGTTGTCGTAGTGACAAGAAATTCGTTTTCATTATCCTTCGTTCAAAAAACGCTAAAAAAAAGCACAGCGTCTGGCGAAGGACGCTGCACTATCTATGGAGGTAATTAACCTTAATTACAACTTACTAATTAAAACTGCGCTACTTCAGTGGAACCTTTTAATGCAGTTGTTGAAGATGTTCCACCAGAAACCGCTTGTGAAACCTCATCAAAGTACCCTGTACCAACTTCACGTTGATGACGAGTTGCTGTGTAACCTTTTGCTTCACTATCAAACTCTGCTTGTTGGAACTCAGAGTACGCACCCATACCACGCGCCTTATAAGCATGAGATAATTCAAACATTGAATGATTTAAAGCATGGAAACCGGCTAATGTAACAAACTGGAATTTATATCCCATTTTACCAAGTTCAATTTGATAAGTTTCAATTGTTTCTTCATCAATGTTTGCTTTCCAATTAAACGAAGGGGAACAATTGTACGCTAGCATTTTTCCTGGGAACTGAGCATGAATTGCATCAGCAAACTTTTTTGCTTCTTCTAAACTTGGCTTAGAAGTTTCACACCATACTAGGTCTGCATAAGGTGCATAAGCTAAACCTCTTGAAATTGCTTGATCAATTCCTGGAGTTGTACGGAAAAATCCTTCTGGTGTTCGCTCACCAGTAATAAATTCTTGGTCACGTGGATCAATATCACTAGTAATTAAATCAGCTGCATCTGCATCTGTTCTTGCAATTACTATTGTCGGAACTCCAGAAACGTCGGCAGCAAGTCTAGCTGCAGCTAAATTACGAATAGCCGTTTGAGTTGGGATTAATACTTTTCCACCTAAATGACCACATTTTTTTTCAGAAGCAAGTTGATCCTCAAAGTGTACTGCAGCAGCACCTGCTTCTATCATGCCTTTCATGAGTTCAAAACAGTTTAATTGTCCACCAAAACCAGCTTCAGCATCAGCAATGATTGGTAAAAAATAATCAATTTCGTCTTTGCCTTCCATATGTTGAATTTGATCTGCTCTTTGTAATGCTTGGTTAATTCGCTTTACAACCAACGGAACACTGTTAGCCGGATATAAACTTTGATCTGGATACATTTGACCTGCAACATTTGCATCAGCTGCAACCTGCCAACCACTTAAGTAAACAGCTTGTAGTCCAGCTTTAGCTTGTTGCATTGCTTGATTTCCTGTTAATGCTCCTAATGCTGGAACAAAATCCATTGTATGAAGTTGCTCCCAAAAACGAGCTGCTCCACGACGTGCTAACGTATGCTCTATTTGAACAGAACCTCTTAAGCGCACTACTTCTTCAGCAGTATATGTTCGCTCAATTCCAGCCCATCTCGCTTCATTTTTCCAACTAGCTTCTAATTTGTTAACTTCTTCTTGAAAATTATTCATGTTTCTTCATCTCCCATTTTTTAATTTTGTAATTTCCCATCTCCATTAATAAGCAAAAACTCTGCCTACCAAAACAACTCTCTTTTTTTCTTGTCCTTCCCTTTACCTGTTTTATTACAGTTTCTATTTCATAAACCTATACTATAACAGTGACTTTAAAATTGCAATAAAAACTTTTATTATTTTCCGAATATTTTTTTATTATTTAAAATCAAAAAAAGAATGGCTAAATGCCATTCTCACGGTAGCTCAAATAATATTTTCAAGAAACTCCGTTTTTCTTGAGCTAAATCTACTTCTTCGTTACTCTCACTACTTAATATTGTGATTTTAGTTTTGTACGATTATTAACGAATTGGTCAGCTCCTAGTGCAGCTATAGCACCGTCAGCAGCCGAGATAACCGCTTGTTTAATTGGCGTTTTCCTTGCGTCACCACCAGCAAAGACTCCGGGTATATTTGAACGTAATTGATCATCAACGATAATATAACCTTCTTCATCAAGGCTTAGATTACCCTTTATAAAGTCAGTTGCTGGCTTCATTCCGCCAAGATAAAGAAATACCCCATCTACATCCCATTCGATCTCCTCGCGGTTGTTATCTAAGACAACTACTTTTTCAACGTTATCTTTACCTTTAATTTCTTTAATACGATGTTTTCTATAGATTACAACATTAGCTTTATTTTCAATACTGGCTAAACCTGATTCACCATGTATTGTGCCACTTGGAATTAATACACGTACTTCTTTACAAAATTTAGCAAGCGAAGCAGCCTCATCAACTGCTTCGCTATTGTCTCCAACAACGACAACAAGTTTGTTATCATAAAATGCAGCATCACAAGTTGAACAGTAGCTAACTCCGCGACCAGTAAATTCTTCTTCACCACTAATTTTACTAGCTGGCGCTTTGGCACCAACTGCAACAAAAACTGCTTTTGCTCTTACAATTCCTTCAGCAATTGCAATTTCCTTTATTTCATTGGAAAAATCTACTGACAACACATTAGATCGAACAAATTTCGCCCCAAAACCTTTGGCTTGGACTTGCATTCTTGTTAACAATTCTAGCCCAGTTACACTTTCGCGAATACCAGGATAATTAGCTATTCTGTGTGTTAGTGCAAGTGTCCCTGCTTTTGGTGCCTTATCAATAACAAGGCATTTTAGTTTTGTCCTTGCAGCATAAACAGCAGCAGAACTCCCCGCTGGTCCAGCACCAATCATCACAAAATCATAAATTTCAGCTAAGACATTTTGATCAACTTTATCAAAAATTTCATCTTCAATAGTGATTTCCTTTTTCGGTGGCTCGACGTTAGCTTCATCAGTCTCTTCCATCCCAAATGCTTTCCTAAATTTCTTTTCCTGAAAACCTAAAACTAATTTACCGTTTACATATGTAGCTGGTGTCCCAAATACTTTTTTTTCTCGAAGCTCATCAAAATATTCTTTATGTAATGAAACATTACGAACTTCGTATTCAATACCCCATTCACCTAATTGATTTTTAACTCTTTCGCAATACGGACAGCCAGAACTGGTATACACGATTACTTCGAATGAAGACATCCAAACCCCTCCGATAATATGTTTTTTTCCTTATTTTTCTTGTTTTTCAATATAAATACTTCGGCTTGGAAACGCAACTGAAACCCCTTCTTCTTCAAGAATTTCCAAAATTTTATAATTAATATTTTCCTTTACTTCTAAATATTCACCCCAAGATGTTGTTTTCGTAAAGAAATAAAGAAAAATATCTAAACTACTATCGTTAAATTCACTAAATCGAACGAAAATTAACTCTTGGTCCACCTCTTGGTGGCTTTTAAGTAACTCGTCGATTCTTTTCACGACAGTTTCTAATTTTTTCTTTGGAGTCGTATAAGTAACACCTAAATTAAAAGTAATTCTTCTTTTCCCCATTTTTGTCCAATTTGTAATTGGTTCATTTGAGAGCGTTGCATTAGGGACCGTTACAATTGCATGAGCAAAGGTTCGGATTTTCGTACTTCTAAACGAAATTCCCTCAACTGTCCCTTCAACACTTGGCGTTTTAATCCAATCACCGATCGAGAAAGGTTTTTCCGTAATAATAACGACACCACCAAAAAGGTTTGCAAGAGCATCTTTAGCTGCTAGAGCAAACGCAAGTCCACCTAAGCCCAGTCCTGCAACAAAGCCGTTAACGTCAAACCCCCAGTCACCTACAATGATGCTAAACATTAAAGCAACAATAATAATTCGGACAAATTTTGATAGAAATGGCAATAAAATTTGATCAACTTCAATATTATATTTAGAACTGACTTTTTGGAACATTACTGATGTCGACGCAGCTAAGTTAAACAATCCATAGCCTATTAAAAAAATAATAAAAGATCGATAAATTTGGATAATGACTTCATCCGTTTTCTCTTGTAACGGTAAATACATTAGCGAAATATAAAAACCTAATCCAATAAAAAATAATCGTAATGGTCCTTCAAAAGCAACAAAAATATTTAACAGTTGCTCAGTAGATGTTTTTTTTGACAGTTTAAATAAGAGTTTAAGTGCATGCTTTGTTAGTAGCTTTCTAAATATATGAAATGTGATAAAAATAGCTAAAGCTATCCCAATTTGCTCCCATTCAGTGAGCCACCAATATTGGGATAAAAAATCCTCAAACATCTAAAATCCTCCTAATTACTTTCCAAGGGTACAATTGTTACAGGACATGATGCTAAATGTAGTACACCATAGGTAACACTGCCTAATACAGCACTGACCACTGGACCATTACCTCTAGTACCAATAACAATCATTCGAGCCCCTTGTTCCTTGGCTTCTGAAGTAATCTCGATTGTAGCGATCCCGATTCTGACCTTTGTTTCAAAAGGAACATCTTTGCCGCTCAAAAATTCTATCGCTTCGGCCATGTTATTTAAGCCTTTTATTTTTTGTAGCCTCTTTATTTCTTCGTTATCAATATCAAAAGATTGGGCTCTTTTTAAGACCTCATACTTTGCTTGAACGTTTAAAAGGATAATTTTATCTCGATTGAGCTTAGCGTTTTCAATTGCAAATGCTAAGGCTTTTATTGACGACGGCGAACCGTCAATCGGAACGACTAAAATTTTATTTTGCAAATACATTCTTCCTTCCTGATAATTATTTAGTTTAAATTTCCGATTGTTATTTTATACTGTATACTATTCTTTATCAAAGGGTTGAAATCCTTTTTTATTTAACGAGATCCTTCATTCGTCAGGAACATTTCCCTATAATTAATCAACTGTTTAAGTCATCATACTGTATTCTTACGATAAAATCCAAACTTTTAAAAGAATTGTTATTTATTTTATCGGCAATTAATGGTTAAATTATATTATCGGAATTTTAGAGATCATTTCAATTACTACTGAAAGGGTGAGGCTTTATGTATGCAATATCAGCCAACAACATTTCCAAAAAATATATATCGGGAAATCAAAAAATAATCTTGTTTAATGACTTGTCATTAAATGTAAATGAAGGAGAAATTATCTCTATAAGTGGACAGTATGGGAGTGGGCGAACAACATTGTTAAAAATGATTGCCGCTATGACACCCCCAAACCATGGAACAATTGAAGTCTTCGGAAAAGATATTCTAACAATTAAGAGGCGTTCTGATTGGCGTCTTAAACATATTGGTTTTTTAACGAATAAGGAGTCTTTAATTCCTTACTTTACTACAAAGCAACATCTGTTAATGGGTCAAAATGATGATGATCTAGATTTTGAATTTTTTAATGAAGAAGCGCAATATATTTTAACTATGCTGGGTATAGATGAAAATAAGCTAACTCAATATCCAGACCAACTAGCAAAAATGGATCGTCTAAAAATCACAGTTGCACGAGTTCTAATGACCAACCCACGGTTACTTTTAATAGACGAGTTAGCAACCGATTTATCTGCCGAAGAGCGATTTAGTTTATATAGCAGCCTTGTTGAATTTGCACATAAACAAAACATTACGATCATTAGTACAGAAAACTATAACGACTGCTTTTTCGACCGTATGTATACACTTAAAGATGGAAAACTCATCGAAGTAGGAAAACAGAAGCAACAAATTCTACACTAAACTTGTTGGTCAACGTACTTCTTTATAAAAAGAGGAATTCATTTATGAATTCCTCTTTTTACTTTTATTGTTTAAATTTTTATAATGCTAAAAGCGAGAATGCAACACCGATTATTCCAATTAACATTAATATATACACTGGTTTTTTTGGCATTTCTCCGTCTTTCTCCATTGCCTTACCAAACATAAAGAAAACGATTGGGTGAACTAAGAACGGCATCGAGAAAATAAACGGAATTAAAGCAGCCGCATCCACTCCAAACATGCCTTCTTGGATCGCTGCAAATAAGCCAAAGTGAGAAATAGCAGATGCTTGTGCCATTGCTGCGTAATCCATTGGCATTGCACTAAAGTTTAGTAATGTTAGTCCTCCAAAAATAGCACAAAGCTGCCAACCAAATGAAAATTGCATCAGTGCCTTTACCTCTTTATTATCAACACCATTGGCAACGCGGAGGTTTTTCATTGCTAGAGCTGTTAATACAATTCCAACAGCTACAATGATTAATGAAGGTAGTAAAAGTAGTGAACCTTGTTCAGCACTAATTGCAAGTACAGAAAATACAAACACATGGCCAAAAAACGGGATGTTAATCATAATTGGTGCTCGAGTGGCCGCAGTTTTACCAAGGTCACCTGCAGTACAAGCCCCAGTTAAACCGGAGTGTGAAAGTGCTCCAGCCATCCCGGCGGCTAAGTTTCTAACATTTGAAGTTTTCGCAAAATACATTAGTAAGGCAATTCCGCCAAACATCCACAGTAACTGTCCAAAAAATCCGTATGCCAGTACTGAATTCATTCCTTCCATTGCAAACGCTTCACCAATCCTTGAACCACCTACCATAAAGTTAGCTGCAAGTACGACTGGAATCCCTGCAAAAAGCAATGCTTTGATCGTTGGGCCAAAGCTATACTTATAAAAAACGGCTCCAATTCCCGCCGCAACTAACATCGCAAAGAAGATCTGTGGTAGCGCAATAATTGGGCGCACAAGAGCAGCAATATGGAAAGAAATTAATAAAATGCCAACAATAACAATAATCTCGATGACACCTTTACGAATATATAAATGTTTGTTTGTAATTTTGGCTTTATTATCAATTAAAATAATTGAACCGACAAGACCTATGTAGGCAATTAACGGATAATAACGACTAAGTTCCCCTGCATTTAAACCTAGAATTAATCTAACTAACCCTTCGATTCCCAGTAGTAGGAAAAATGAACGTAAGATAAATACAAAATGTGTTCTCGTTGTTCCTAAAATCGTTTCCTCCGCAGAAGGAACGACCATGTCTTCACCACCTAGAACTTTCCCACCAAAAATCTTTCTAAGTTCTTGACCCCCGACAAAAAACGAGACAATTAAAGCAATAATCGTTGTTCTTGCTATAAAATTGACAAGTGGAAACTCACTTAAGCCTGGCTCTGCTACACCACTCGCTACTAAGACATACCCCATTGTTAGTCCAAAAATAACAATAATCAAAATTGGTGAATAACGAGTTCCAGCAACAACAGTTCTTGAAATTAGAACCATAGGAATCAGTAAAAATAATGTCAACCAAAATTGATTTAACATCTGTAAGCTAGCTATTTGTTCGAGAATTGCTTCCATATAAATCTCCCCTTTACCTCAAAACAATTATTAATATCATTTTCATAACGTAATATATCATACCTGTTTTTACAGTGAAGGTAAATGATATTTTGCAAAACAACTGATGACCTGTCGTTTACAGTCAATTTTCAAAAGGGGCCTTATCAATCCTGCCCCTTATTTCTTTTTCATTTTACTCGTTTCAGCCCTTGCTCTACTAATACACTCTTCTCGATCACGATTCATTGATTGTTTATATGCTTGGTGTGTTGTTATTGCTGCTCCTGCTGCAATAATTCCATTAGCAATGCCACTAACAGTAAATCCGATCGTTAGTCCACTGGCAATGACTCCAATCGTTAAAAGGACCCAGACAATGACCCAATCTTGAACTTTAGGGGTTCGTTTTAAAGCATAGCCAATAATCAGCAAAGCTGGTATGACAAAGGTTAGTTGTTCGTGGATGACTATTTGAGAGAATATCTCAGTTAACATTTTATTTCCCCCCCCTCTTTTTACTAGTTTATTCTTAGTAGTTTTAATAAGTAACTGTATTTCGTTTATTTTTTTGTATTTAGTTACCTATACCAAAGCATCCGCCCAACCAAAAAAATGACACGATCATATGATAAATCGAGGTGAATAAAATGAGTAAAAACAAAGACAACTTACCAACTACTTTTAATGAGGTGCCAATTGTAGATTTTCTTCGATCGATTGATGGCTTTTTCAAAGATTCATTTCGGAATTTTCAATTTATTAGTGGGTTTCCAATATATCAATATGAGACAAAAAGTCACTATATTATTGAGGCCCAACTTCCTGGAGTAAAAAAAGAACAAATCCATCTTGATATTTATAGTAATCACATAAAAATTAGTGTAGAAGACTCTAAAATAGTTGAAGAAAAAGATGATATTCACCATCTTTACCAGAGTTCAAGATCCTATCAAAAAGCTGAAAGATTAATTATGCTTCCATTTTCCATTAATGAGCATGACATTAAGGCTTCTTATCGTGAAGGAATTTTAAAAATATCAATTCCCAACAAAAAAAAGACAATTAAAATTGACTAAAAACTGTGCTTAGGCAGTTGTACGAATCAGCTGAAGTATCTTTGAGTTTGTCAAAAAAAAAGTTTCTTCTGAAGAACCAGAAGAAACTTTTTTTTGCTTATACGAATGAAATTCATTCACACTGATGTAGAATTTTCTTTTTTACGCATCGACTCTGGAATATACACACAGAATGGTTCGCTTTCTAAATAATCTCCAGTTACCGCGTATGTTCTTGAGCGGGAGCCGCCACATATAAACTTATATTCGCATACACCACACTTACCTTTGTAAAGGTCAGGATTGCGCAGTTCTTTAAGAACAGGTGACTCACGATAAATTTCTTTTAATGGCTTTTCTCTTATATTACCTACAACAATTGGTAATAATCCACTTGGCATTACGTCACCAGTATGAGATACGAAAATAAAGCCATTGCCATCATTCACACCTTTTGGCGCGCGTTTTAAACCATCAATTAAATATGCTGTATCTGTAATGGAGTCTTCATAACGAATATCTTCTTTTTCGACAAGTTTTTCACGGTGTTTTTGTTGAATGACAACACGACGATAATGCTGTGCAGCTGTTGTTTTAATATCATAAGGTGCTGTTTTTCCGAGTTCATATAACCATCTGAATACTTTTTCATGTTCTACCGGTGTTAAACAGGCATCCATCTGCCCTCTTCCAGTTGGAACAAGCAAGAAAATATACCACATAACTGCTTTTAATTCGCCAACCAATTCAGCCATTTTTTCTAGTGAATCATAATTATAACGAGAAATAACGGTATTAATTTGTAGTGGCATATCTAATTCATTTAAGTATTTAATTTTTTCAACTGTTAAATCAAACGAACCTTCAGTTCCTCTGAAGTGATCATGAATTTCTGGTGTCGGTCCGTCAAGACTAATTCCCCACCGTGAAAGTCCAACATTTTTGGCTTTTTCCATTGCTTCTTTCGTCACGTTATCTGTGGCGCTTGGCGTCATTGAGACACGCATACCTTTACTGACAGCATATTCAGCTAGATCAAATATGTCTTTACGCAATAAACAATCTCCACCTGTAAAGACAAGCATTGGATTATCCATGTCGTATATTTGATCAATAAGGTTTAAGCCTTCTTCAGGCGATAGCTCGTCTGGATGTGGATCTATCTGAGCATCAGCTCGACAATGAAGACACTTCAATTCACATGCTCTGGTCACTTCCCAAATAATAATAAACGGATTTTGATCATAATCAATTGCCGTACCCATACCACCAGGGTGTCCGCCCGGATGTCCTTTGCTTTTTGGATGTCCATCAGTATTTTTTGATTGCTCCATTTTATGCATTTTTCATCACCAAACTTTTTTTTATTTTTTTATTCATTGTTAACAGTATAACTCTAATTATTAAAGGGTAGATTGCTGATTCCATGGCTTTTGTTACAATATACTTACAATTAATCTTCTATATGTAAAGCTTATTCCATATCTAGTTCAATAACTGTGATTTTTTTCACAATAAAAAATGCTTTTTTACTCAATATTCCTATAAACCGTTATATTATCCCGCTTTGCTTATTTCCGAACATTTCATGAACTTTAATAAAAAAAGCGCAAGGCGCCCGCCTATCGGCGAAAACCGGTGGAAGGCCTTTGACAGAAGTCGCTTTTTGACTTCCGAAAAGGACTAATCTCCCTTTTTCATTATGTAACCTTTTTCAAGTTCAAGCTCGAACGCTTCAATAGGTATTGCTTTACTAAATAGAAATCCTTGTCCGATGATGCATTGGTTTGTAATCAAAAATGTTAACTGATCGCTTGTTTCAATTCCTTCAGCAACAACTTCAAAATCCAAGTCCCTGGCTAATGAGATAATCGCCTTAATAATATGATTTTCTTTACCGTTTTTTCGAATGTTATTAATAAATGTTTGATCTAGTTTAATTATATTTAATGGTACTTCTTTTAGATAACTTAGTGATGAGTATCCCGTTCCAAAATCATCAAGAGCAATTTTAATCCCTATAGCTTTTAATCTATCTAATTTTTTAATGACACAGCCTATATCGCTAATCATTGCCGTCTCGGTAATTTCAAATACAGTTGTAGAATAATCGACATCAATGTCTGCTAATAGATTTTCAATTTTAGAAAAATTCGTATCACTAGTTAGTGTTTTACTTGATAAGTTAATCGAAATATTTAGGTGAGCTTTCCCATCTTGCTCCCATTTTTTCTTTTGTAATAATGCTGTTTTGACAACCCAACTATCAATTGAATATATTTTACCACTTTCTTCGGCTAACGGGATAAAATCCATTGGCGAAATGAAACCTCTTATTGGGTGAATCCAGCGTAATAACGCCTCGACACCAATTATTTCCCCAGTAATAATATTGACTTGCGGTTGATAATAAAGCGAAAGTTGTTCATTTTCAAGGGCATATTTTAATTCGTTTGATATTCTTATATTCTCTAAATTAGAGTTGGAAAACTCGTCTTCAAAAAAGACATATCGATCTTTTCCAGATTTTTTTGCATAATACATCGCAATATCTGCATTTTTAAAGATCGTCATGACATCTTTGCCGTTTTCAGGATAAAGAGCAACTCCTGCACTAATTGATACAAAAAATTCATGTTGCTGATATTTCCAGACATGTTCAAAACTTTTTACAAGTCTGTCCATAAAAAGAGTGATTTCATCAGTATTTGAAAAATTCTTGAACAGGATTGCAAATTCATCCCCACCTTGCCTAGCAACAAAGTCAGTTGTCAGAATTTCTTTTTTAAACTTAGTGGCAATATACTTCAAAAATAGATCGCCTGTTTGATGTCCGAGGCTATCATTAATATATTTAAAATTATCAATATCAATATAAACGACAGCGAATCTGGATTTTCCCTCTTCAATCAGACTATTAATTTCCTTTTCAAGCATGATCCGATTAGGTAAAGAAGTAAGGGAATCGAAATATGCTTGATAGTGAAGCTTTTCCTTTGCAACATTTAGTTTTTCATTTGTTAATTGCAACAATTTACTAGATTTCACAACACTGTTAATTGCTTGATTAAACATAAACATTCGTGTTCTTATTAGAATAAAAAGTAAAAAGGTTGTTAAAAACACGTACAGCCAACCTTTATATGTTTGAAGTGTATTATAAAGAGTAACATTAGTAACATAGTACAATAATAGCTTGTCTGATAGTGTAACCCATAAAATACCAAAAATAAAATAAGCCAATGAAATCACGAAAGCTTCTTTACCAGGTTTTATTTGCTCAGGATTTTTAATGTATGAGGATAGATTTTTAAAAAGAGGTTTCTTCGGCATTTTTTTTTCCATGATTTTACCTCCTATTCAAGTATTTCAATTAATTAACCGCTCCGTTATTAATATTGGTTAAATGAAATTTCCACCAACTTAGGCGTTATAAAAAAATAACAGAACAAAGATGACGAGGATAATTTATCATACTGATCGATTTTTTTGGAAATAACTTAACAAGAATAGACTAATTATACATTAATTTATTCATATTTATAGACTTTATAATTATTATTCGACTTTTTTTGATAAAAAGTAAAAAACACCCAATCAATTTTTAAATTAATAGCACAAACCTTATTACATCCATTTCATAATTTTAATAAATAAAAAGGAGCCTGGTTATCAGGCTCCTTTTTTAATCTATTCATTTACGCATTAACAAACTTCGCTTTTGCTTCCTGACGACGACGGTGTAAAATCGGTTCCGTGTAGCCACTCGGTTGGCTTCGACCTTCAATTATAAATTCACAAGCTGCTTGGAATGCGACAGAATCATCATAATCCTTAGCCATAGGATGATACAGCGGGTCATTGGCATTTTGCTTATCAACCACCTTAGCCATTCGCTTCATCGTTTCCATTACTTGTTCCTCAGTACAAATACCATGGTGCAACCAATTTGCCATATGTTGACTAGAAATCCGCAATGTTGCCCGGTCTTCCATAAGTCCAACATTATTAATATCTGGAACTTTTGAACACCCTACTCCATGTTCTACCCAGCGAACAACGTACCCAAGAATTCCTTGAGCATTGTTATCTAGTTCCTGCTGAATTTCTTCTAAAGACCAATCTGGATTTTCTTCAACAGGAAAAGTTAACATTTCATCTGTTAACCCTGTTTGAAGATTGTTAGCCACACTTTTTTGGATTATATTTACATCAATTTGATGGTAATGCAAGGCATGCAAACTCGCTGCTGTTGGTGAAGGTACCCAAGCGGTATTGGCGCCCGTCTTGAGATGCCCAATTTTTTGCGCTAACATATCTGCCATTAAATCAGGCATTGCCCACATTCCTTTACCTATTTGAGCACGACCTGGTAATCCAGTTGTTATTCCTACTGCTACATTAGATTTTTCATACGCTTGCAGCCATGTAGATGATTTCATATCATTTTTACGAATTACTGGGCCTGCTTCAAGTGAAGTATGTATTTCGTCACCTGTGCGATCTAGGAAGCCTGTATTAATGAAAACAATTCTTTCTTTTACCTGATGAATACAATTCTTTAAATTTAACGATGTACGTCGTTCCTCATCCATAACACCAATTTTAATAGTATTTCGAGCTAAGCCAAGTAAGTCTTCAATTCGGTCAAACAATTTATTGGCAAACGCAACTTCCAAAGAACCGTGCATTTTCGGTTTGACAATATAGATAGAACCTTTATTAGAATTTTTATAACAACTATTACCGATAATATCATGCGTGGAAATAAGAGCTGTCAGCAGCCCATCAATCATTCCTTCGGGAACTTCCTGCTCGTCAATTAGTATTGCTGAATTTGTCATCAAATGACCAACGTTTCGAACAAACATCAGTGAACGACCTGGCAATGTAAATGTTTCCCCAGAAACAGATAGATACGTTGGATCAGGATTTAACGAACGTGTAATCGTCTTATCTCCTTTTTTGAAGCTAGCAGTTAAATCGCCTTTCATTAAACCGAGCCAGTTACGATACACTTCGACTTTATCCTCAGCATCTACAGCTGTAACCGAGTCTTCAAAATCCATAATCGTAGTCAATGCCGCTTCCATGAGGATGTCTTTTACTCCGGCTTTATCCGTCTTGCCGATAGGATGATTACGATCAACTTGAATCTCAAAATGTAAACCATTATTTTTTAAAAGTAGCACAGTCGGTGCTTCTGGTTCCCCGTTATAACCAATTAACTGTGATCCTTCTTGAAGATTTCTAGTTTTCCCACCAGACAGCGAAGCCGCTAGTTCTCCGTCAATAATTGAGTATTGAACAACTTCCTGATGAGTCCCATCTACTAACGGGGCAGCTTGATCAAGAAAATTCTTGGCATATGAAATAACCTTCTCGCCTCGAACTGGATTGTACGCCTTACCTGGCGCTGCATCTCCTTCATCACTTATGGCATCAGTACCATAGAGAGCGTCGTATAAACTCCCCCAGCGAGCGTTCGCAGCATTAATAGCATATCTAGCATTATTAACTGGAACAACTAATTGCGGACCAGCTTGTAAGACAATTTCATCGTCTGCCGCCTCAGTTGTAATTTCAAAATTTTCGACCTCAGGTTCAAGATAGCCAAGTTCTTCTAAAAATTCTTTATACTTTGCAAATTGAAAACTTTCTCGATTTTGTTTATGCCATTCATTAAGATCATTTTGAATTTCCTCACGCCGCGCTAGTAAAGCCTTGTTCTCTGGCATTAATTCAGTTACAAGTGCTTCAAAGTTAGACCAAAATTTCTCACTGTTCATTCCAGTTCCCGGAATCGCTTCGTTATTAACAAACTCATAAAGAACACGGGCAATTTGAAGTTTGCCAACTTTTAGATAATCTCTCATCGAATTATTTTCCTCCTTGAATAATCGTCTTGATAAATAACAGTTACATAAAATTATATCTGTATTATAACACATTTTTTTCATGATAATATGTTATCATGAAAAATTTTTATAATATTTATTTTAACATGAATGAATTTCATAATACCAATAAACTAGCCACATAGAGCTGCATCTAGTGGCGTAGAATCTGCATTATGAATTCATTCACATAGAAAAGAAGGTATCCATATTAAATGGATACCTTCTTAAAAAGTGAATATCATCTATTAGTAACCGTAGCCTACATAAGAAGCTCCGATAATTACTAATAAAATAAACAATACTACAATTAACGCAAATCCTGCGCCTGCTGGATGAGCCATATTAGATACACCCCTTTGTTATTTTTAGTGGGTTTTATCCACTTACAACACTATATTCAGGTACACCTAATTGTGCTTAGACAAATGCTGATTTTTTTAACTTTTAAATAAAAAAGCACCCGTTAAGGTGCTTTCTACTTTCAAACCATGATCTTGCACATGTCATTCGTAAACTCAACTGGGTCATTGATTGGTAAACCTTCAATAAGTAAAGCTTGGCTATACAATAAGTTTGTATATAAACTTAGTTTTTCCTTATCATTTTCAAAAGCAGATTTCAATGTTTTAAAAACATCATGATTACTATTAATTTCGAGAATTTTATCTGCTTTAATATGTTGGCTGTCAGGCATTGCCTTGAGAATTTTTTCCATTTCAATTGTCACTTCACCATCTGTCGCTAAACAGACTGGATGTGTTTTTAATCTTTTTGATCTTCTTACGTCTTTGACTTTTCCTGCTAATAAAGTTGCCATATGATCAAAAAGCTCTTTGTTATCAGCCTCTTCTTCAGTGTCAATAACCTCATCTGCTTCAAACCCTAAGTCTCCACTGGATATAGATTTGAATTCTTTTTCTTTGTATGTCATTAGCATTCTAATTGCAAACTCATCAACATCATCAACGAAGTACAAAATTTCAAAACCTTTATCAGCTACTAGCTCTGTTTGAGGGAGTTTTTCAATTCGGTCATAAGAAGCTCCAGACGCATAATAGATGCTTTTTTGATCTTCTGGCATTCTTGAAACATACTCATCAAGAGTGACAAGCTTCTTCTCCTTCGATGAATAGAACATCAGTAAGTCCTGAAGCGTATCTTTATTGCTACCAAAGTCGCTATATACGCCATATTTTAACTGTGTTCCAAATGATTGATAAAACTCTTCATACTTTTCTCGCTCATCTTTCAATAAGCTTTGCAATTGACTCTTAACTTTACTTTTAATATTTTTGGCAATCAGCTTTAATTGGCGATCATGTTGTAACAATTCTCTAGAGATATTTAACGATAAATCTTCTGAATCGACCATTCCTTTAACAAAACTAAAATAGTCAGGAAGTAAGTCAGCACATTTATCCATAATCAAAACACTGCTAGAATAAAGCTCTAAGCCTTTTTCATACTCCTTTGTATAAAAGTCGTAAGGAGTTTTTTCTGGAATATACAATATCGCATTATATCTTATCGCACCATCAACACTAATGTGAATATGCTTTAGCGGCTTGTCAAAACCATAACGTTTTTCTTGATAAAAGTTTTCATAGTCTGCTACTGTAAGCTCACTTTTGTTCTTTCTCCAAATTGGGACCATGCTATTGACCGTTTGTTCTTCAAGATAATCTTCGAACTCATCCTCATTTTCGGCTTTTGGCCTTTTACCACTTACATCCATTTTAATTGGGTAACGAATAAAATCAGAATATTTTTTAATTATCGCTTTTAAAGGATTTTCTTCAAGATAATCATCATAGCTCTCATCTTCCGTATTTTCCTTAATTTTTAAAGTGATCTCTGTACCTACTTCGTCTTTTTGACACGGCTCAATTGTATAACCCTCTGTTCCTTCTGATTCCCATTTGTAAGCTTCTTCACTTGCTAATGCCTTACTAATAACCGTAACAGAATCTGCTGCCATAAATGATGAATAAAAGCCAACACCAAATTGACCGATAATATCATGGCCATCTTTTTGTTCATTTTCATTTTTAAAAGCTAGCGAACCACTTTTAGCAATTGTTCCTAGGTTTGCTT
The DNA here is from genome assembly GCA_031761875.1 of Bacillaceae bacterium IKA-2. GTDB lineage: Bacteria > Bacillota > Bacilli > Bacillales > Anaerobacillaceae > Anaerobacillus. The sequence continues at coordinate 2,946,878 of CP134492.1, forward strand.
CAAGCTCTTCTTTTGTCATACCAATTCCAGTATCTGAGATTGTTAAAACTCTATTTTCTTTATCAACAGCGACTTTTATGTAGTAACTTTCTTTACTAAAAGTAAGAGAGTCATCTGTTAGTGCCTTGTAGTACATTTTATCAATCGCATCACTAGCATTAGAAATTAACTCTCTTATAAAAATTTCTTTTTGCGTATAAATCGAGTTAATCATCATTTCTAATAATCGTTTCGATTCTGCCTTAAACTCTGTTTTTACCATTTAAATATCCCCTTTCAATATGAAAACTACGCAAACATGAATTAGCGTAGTTAGCTTGCTGAACAATGCTTACCTATTCATTGGTAATCAATTAGCACTCTAGATAACCGAGTGCTAATCCTTCTATTTTTTTACCATATTTATACCTTTGTGTCAAGAAAATGGCATACGTTAATATTGAACAAAGCTACATAGAGTAGACACATTTGACGATTACCATATTGGTACATAATAATCTTTTTACTCATCTTGTTCACCAACAATTCAAATATTAACTGTTAGCCATTAGGCTTTCTTGATAAATACAACTTTAAGATAGTTGCCTTCGCTGTATTGCTTACTTGTTCTAAAGTCATCAGGTAGCGAAAATTGCTCTTCGATACTATATTTCACGTTACTTTCCTTGAATGCTGCATCAATAAACCCTTTAAACTTTTTCATATCAAACGTTGCGCAATTAGTTGAAGCGACAATGACACCTTTATCCTCAGTTATTGCTATCGCTTCTTTGAGGAGATTTTTATAGTCCTTCGCTGCACTAAACGTATATTTCTTAGACCTTGCAAAACTAGGTGGATCAAGAATCACGATATCAAAACTCAGCCTTTTTTTTACAGCATATTTAAAATAATTAAAGACATCTTCGACAATAATATCATGAGCTTGATAATCAATTTTATTGACACTAAACTGCTCAATCGTCTTCGCTAAACTGCGATTAGCAAGATCGACACTCGTTGTTTTTATGGCCCCTCCTAATGCTGCAAAAACAGAAAATGCCCCTGTGTATGAAAATGTGTTTAAAATTGTTTTTCCATTTGCATACTTATCACGGATCGTTCTTCTGACGTCTCGTTGATCAAGAAAAACCCCAACCATCGCTCCATCATTTATGTATACTGCAAAATTAACGCCATTTTCTTTGACAATAATCGGAAACTGACCTCTTTCGCCTTCTATAAATCCATCTTCTTCGATATATTGGCCGTCAATATTAAAGCGTTTTTTCTGATAAATGGCTCGAAATTCAACCAGTTTTTTTAATGAAGTAAGTACATAATCGCTATACTTAAAAACTCCTTTACTGTACCAATTAATTAAGTAATAACCATCAAAATAATCAATCGTTAAACCACCAATTCCATCACCTTCAGCATTAAATACCCGAAATGCCGTAGTTTCTTGATCGTTAAAAAATAATTTTCTTTTATCAAAGGCTACTTTAAGCTTTTTTTCAAAAAATGCTTGGTCAATTTTTTCATTTTCATTTTGACTGAGAACCCAGCCATAGCCTTTATTTTGCTTTCCATAATACCCTCTACCGATAAATCTATGATCTTCATCAACACACTTGACGAGCACACCTTCTTCAGTTAAGGAATCAAGATTGTTGATTGCGTCTTTAAATATAAGTGGATAACCTGCTCTAAATTTATTAACAAATTTTGATTTCACCTTTAAAATTACTTCTGCTTCCATTTTCCCCATCCTTACTTTTACATACTATCGATCCTATCTATTTTTACATAAGTTGACGAAATTTCAAAATGAACAGTAAAATCTGCATCGTCTTTGCCGATTTGGGTAACCTTGATGTTAAACCCCTGACTATATTTTATCGTCAATTCATAGTGAGGTTTTTTAAAAAATTCTATTGGAAAATAATTTATTAATTAGAAATAGTTACTCATATTACTACAGCTTTTACAATGTTAAAATATCGTTAGAAAGCCATACTTTTTAGAAAAGGAAAAAAAGGAATTAATAAATTGAAGTGACCTGGTCAATTGGCAGTAAATTATTTACTGTGAACTTATCACACCGTTCAAACATTAGAACCGACTGTTAGGGCAACCCTTTAAGACTTAGCATCCTCTTTATAGTACTATTATATAGTGATATTTTTTTTTGAAAAAACTATTCTACTTTATATTAGGAGAAAATTACACATGTATAAATTACCAGTTAGGAAAATTAAAATAGTGATCGCTGAAGACAATAATGATTTTCGTGAAATTTTACAATTATTCTTTGAACCTCTTGACCAATTTGAAGTAATAGGTGTAGCTAATGACGGCCTGGAACTATTAGATCTAAACTTCACGTTAAAACCCGATCTAATTTTAGTGGATATTCAAATGCCCATGTTAAATGGAACAGATGCCTATAAAGAATGTGTCAAAACAAATTCTAAAGTTAAATGTATTTTTATTACTGCTTACGATGATTTTGCAATTGAAGCATTCGAATTGAATGTTCTCGACTATATTGTAAAACCTATTGATAAAAAGCGATTGTATGTTGCCTTAGAAAGAGCTAGAGAAGGAATTGAAGCTGAGAACCAATTAAATAATCCATCTCAATTAAAAAGACTTGTAGTCAAATTTGACGGTTCTCTATACGTTATTTCACTAAATTCAATTATTTATATCGAAAAAGTAAATAGAAAAACATACGTTCATACAAAAGAGCAAATATTTGAAACTTATGAGACGCTTGAGACAATAAAGGAAAGTTTAGATGAGCACTTCTTTGCTTCCCATAGATCCTACATTATTAATCTAAAGCATGTTTCTCAAATAAAAAACGATGGTGAAACTTATTTTGCCTACTTTCGTAACTATCTGAAATTTGCTTACGTTTCTAAATTGAAACTTCAAATCCTACAAAATAAATTGAAAAATTTGATATAAATTCAAAGGAGGAGCTTTCTAAGTGGGTTTACAAACATTGTCTGATCAGTTGCTAATCGAATCTTATCATAAAGCAAAAACTTTAAAGTTAGATAAGGAATTCATTTTCTTGTTAAAGAAAGAAATAGAATTAAGAAATATTATAGTCGATAAACTAATGATGACGAATGAAAAGGAAAGCTAAGACTACTATCGATAATAGCAGTCTTAGCTTTGAATATTATCGTCTAGAAAAGAAGGCAATATAGTGCATGTAGTAGGTACTATTTTGGAGTGCCCAGAAAAATTTAGACACCCAAATTTTGGTCTTTTTCTAAAAATGGAAATTTGACCCAAAAAACACTTCCTTGTCCAATTTTACTTGTGACCCCATATTCTCCATTCATCATTAAGACATACTCTTTTACAAGTGCTAAACCAATGCCAATACCTTCTCTTTCAGCAGTGGCTCCTTCAACTCTATAGAATGGTTCGAAAATATCGACTAAATGCTCCTCGGTAATTCCCTTTCCATTATCAATAAATAAAAGTTTGACGTGCTTATCCTCTAATTCGCACTCTACATTTACATAACCACAATCACGGTTATATTTAATTCCATTCGTTAGTAAATTAATAATAATTTGTGTTAATTTATTTTTATCGGTCATGATGTGACTGTGGTTGTTGAAATCTTCTTCATTACACTGAAATTTCACGGTAATATCAAACTGCTCTGCAAAAGGCTGTACCACTTCTATACATTGATTAATCAAAGAATATAGATCTGTCTTACAAATAGTAAGAATCTCTTTATTTGATTCGATTTTAGAAAAATCTAATATTTCATTAATCATCGCAATAAAATGATGGGACGCAACAATTTGCTTCTTTACCCAGTTATAAGGCTTACTACTAACTGGAATTTCTGTTGAGCTCTCAATCAGTTGTGCGTATCCTAAAATGCTATTTAATGGGGTTCTCAATTCATGACTCATTTGCAGTAAAAATACACTTTTGGCATTATTAGCTTTTTCAACTTTCTCTTTTTCAATCGATAATTTACTCTCAAACCTCTTTCTATCGGTAATATCAAGAAGTATCCATAAACGATATTTTAATTTCCAATTCTCATAGATCGGAATGATCACACGTTCAAAAAAACGTCCATCTACAAGTTCAATTTCTTCTTTTATCAGTGCACCTTTTACGGTATCTGCTTTAATAGGCGCTTCCTCTTGTTCGTTATATTCATCTACATTAACAAGCCCTTTTAACTTGTTGAGAAAATAAGACCTATCTTCTCCTACCATCTCACTACAATCATCGGATTCCCCTATAATCTCACAAAAAAATCTATTTAGAACGGCAATTTTACCGTCTTCTTCAAGAACTAACCCTATATTTAAATTCTCTAGTAACACATCTTTTAATTTATTTTCTTGTTCAATCTTTAAGTTATATTTTTGCTGTTGTAGTAGGTCCCGTTTTAAATCATTAGCATCTTTAAATGCCTGCTCTGAGTTATCGCTTATATCGCTTTCATTATTTAGATTATTTTGATTAAGCTTTCGCTTTGTAACATCGTTGATGACATCCGTGAATACAATCATCGCACCAATAATTTTTTGGCCGCTATTTCTTATTAGCTTCGTATCAATTTTTAAAGGCTGCTCATACGAACCGAAGTTATCTTCAGTTTCATCTAAAGTCAAATCCTTTTGTTCTTCTAAAGTCCTTTGAAGATAGAGGACATTTCCAGGTGGAAAATTAAGAAGATTTTCGACATTTTGGTTTATTGCATCTTCTGCATGAATATTAAAAACTTTTACTGCTTTTTTGTTAAACGTTGTCACTTGGAAATTGGCGTCGATAGCAACAACAGCTACATCTAGTAAATCTACTATATAGTTATCCATTCACACCACCACTTCCTTTTTTTTTACATTACTTGCCTAAGGCATCTCAAAAAAAATAATCGATCAGTTAATTATATTTTAGGGCGCCATTATGTAGCAGAATTTTGTTGAGCTAAAGCGTAATCAACTGAATTCTGCTCTTATATGGCTAATTAATTGATATTATGAAATTGACTCGACGGTCTATTATTTTTTTTGCAATGCCTAAGTTCTTTTGTTCAACAATTTTAACATTTTAGTTGTAAAAAACACTCCCAAAGCCCGAGTGTTTTTACTTGTATTTAATACTTTTAGTTCTTTTAGTTCTTTTTCTTTTCTTTCTTTAATTGTTCCTTTAAAACTTCATTTTCTTCCCTCAGTTTAAATTTCTCTTCTTTAAGTATTAATCTCTCTTCTTTCATTTTAAGTTTGCTGAGTTTATCTTGAAATAAAAATAATTGTTCTTTGCGCAACTCTTTAAATAAAGAGATAATCATAAATATCATGATAATCGTGAATGGTAATGCTGCTATGATTGCAGCTGTTTGTAGTGCTCCTAGTCCACCCGAGGCAAGTAAAACTGCTGCTGCTGCTGATTGAATCAAGCCCCAAACCAGCTTTACCGAGTTAGGCGGATTTAGTCTACCATTTGTTGTTTGCATTCCTAGCACAAAGGTAGCTGAGTCAGCGGAAGTAATAAAGAACGAACAAATCAGAAAGACAGCTAGAATTGAAATAAAAGTACTAAACGGAAATTGCTGTAAAACTGTGAATAGGGCTACTTCCATGCCATTCGTTTCAATAACATCCATTATCCCAACATTATCGAATAAATCTAAAGAGATGGCTGTACCACCAAAAACAGAAAACCATAACGCACTAAACAAAGTAGGTACCGCTAGAACTCCAATTACAAATTCACGAATCGTTCTTCCTCGCGAAACTCGTGCAATAAATGTTCCGACAAATGGCGCCCAAGAAATCCACCAGGCCCAATAGAAAATCGTCCAACCTTGAACCCAATTCGACTCAGAATCAAAAGGATCCATACGGAAACTCATGCTGATAATATTTTGAAAATAGTTACCCAAAGTCTGTGTAAAGGCACCCATAATATACGTTGTTGGTCCTAGAAAAAGGACAAATAACATTAAAGCGACAGCTAAGTAAACATTTGCTTTACTAAGAATGCGAATACCTCGATTTAATCCAGTTAGCGCAGATAGCATATACAAAATCGTAATAATAACGATAATAATTAACTGTGTCATGAACGTATTCGGAATAGAAGCGCTTATTTCAGATAATCCACCAGAAATTTGCATTGTACCAAACCCAAGTGACGTCGCAACCCCAATTATTGTTGCAAATACAACTAAAACGTTAACCATCGTACCAATTGGACCGTTAACTCGGTCACCTATTAACGGACGTAATGTCTCACTAATGACTCCGGAGTATCCTTTACGGAACTGAAAGTAAGCCAAAACTAGTGCTACTATTGCATAAATTGCCCAAGGATGTAAACCCCAATGAAAAAATGAATAGCGTAAAGCTTGTCCAGCTGCTTGAAAATCCGTTATATTCTCATTTGGCGGATAATGAAAGTGGTACATCGGTTCAGCAACACCCCAAAAGACTAATCCAATACCCATACCTGCTGTAAATAAGAATGAAAACCAAGTTATGTAGTTATATTCTGGTTCTTCATCGGGCCTACCTAATTTAATTCTTCCAAATGGACTAACAACTAAAAATAAAGCGACAATCAAAAATGACGTGGCCGCTAATAAATAAAACCAGCCAAATTGGGCGGTAATAACCCCTTGAATATTTCCAGTTACTTCTTCTAAATTACCAGGTGCAATTGCACCCCATAATATTAAACTGATCGTAATAAAAGCCGATATATAAAAAACAGGCGTTAACTTCTTCAATGATTGTTCCCCTTTTACTAAATAAATTTTTAAAAAGATTTCAAATTTGTAGCATCCCAACCGGTAAGGTTAAGTTTTCACATTATTATCCGTTCATCCTTTGTACTGATTTCAAGGTATTTTATAAAAGATCAACTAAACCATTATACAAGTTTATCTTATTTTGCGCAAATTCTGGTTATTTAAAACTATTATTAATTTTAATAGCGTTCATTATTAACGTTTTGAACTTAGTTACATGAATGAATTGCATATTTACATAAACAACCTATTTATTAATCGAAATATTCTTGCCGCAAGAGCTTCAGGAACAAACGGTTTTTCAATGTAATCATCTGCACCCATTTCTAAAAAACGGATGACATTCTTTTCCCCAGTTAACCCTGTCAACATTGCTATGAGTACATTTTGACTAGAATAGTCTCTTCTAACCCTTTTTAATACTTCTATTCCTTCCAACCTTGGCATAATGCCATCCAGTAGGATCATGTATTTTTCATCAGGACGATACCAATCAGACTCCAAAAAAGTAATTCCGTCACTAAACTCTAAAACACTTATTTCAAATTCTTCACTAGGATTCCAAACAGTAAAAAAATCGATTAATATCTGTCTAATTAAAGGGTCATCGTCGACAATGATGATCCTAATTTTAACTCGTTTTTTGACACCTTTCATACTAGACTCGTAAATTACTGCTTGATTTCTACCCGAATGTTTAGCATAGTATAGTGCCTGATCTGCTTCATCGATAATTGTTTCCGGGTCTAAGTTTTCCTTTGTAACTTCTGCTATTCCTGCTGAAAAGGTAACCTGGAAATATTCTTCCTTTACCGTGAAAGTCTTTTTTTCAAATGTACTTCGCATCCGATTAACCATTTGTTTTGCGCCCTCAAGTTTTGTATCTGGTAGTAGTAAAACAAATTCTTCCCCTCCATATCGACAGAGAATATCCCCTTCACGTTTTAGGCTTTTTACGATAGCTGCAAACTGACGAAGCACATAATCTCCAGTAATATGGCCGTATTTATCATTAACTTTTTTGAAATGATCAAGGTCGATAAGAACAACTGTAAAAGGAGCCTCACTCCGTCTAAATTGGTAAATGAAATACTCAAGCTGGCTATTCAAATAACTTCGATTATAGGCGCCTGTTAATTCATCAATAATAATCGATTTCTCGACCTCTTGTTTATGCGCCAAACGATTTTTTATATTGGCGATTAAGATTTCCGTATCGATAGGTTTTGCAATAAAATCAACCGCCCCTAACTCATATGAACGGATCATGTTCTCTTTACTTTTGTCAGCGCTTATCATCGTAATTGGAGTGAATGTTTTCTTAGCCTTATCACGGATTCGTTCTAGTACTTCAAGGCCATTGAGATCAGGTAAATGGATATCAAGTAAAATAAGGGAAGGTCTAAAATCATAAATCATCTCAAGAACACGTTTGCCGTGAGGAGATACAATGACCGAAAATCCTTCTTTTTCTAATCTGTTCTTTGTTACTGTGACAAACTCAACATCAGCATCCACTAATAAAATAAAATCTTGTTCCGATTCATCAATCGAATTTTTATCCATTAAGGAGATGAACGGAGTAATAAACAGTTGCCACTGTTTTTTTTTGAAGTTCTTCAATGTCCTTTTCTTTAATAAAACTAGGTTGTCTGTAGCAATTTTTTCAAGCTCCGTTATGTTATTCGTTTTTGCCACATCATTTATTGAGTTAATAAAGTTAACTAGCTCTTCTTGTGTAACTTCCTCTTGATTCGCCCATTGCAAAAAAACCTTTTTCATTTCAGTAAAAATTGTTTTTTGATTTTCATTTTGTTTATTCATATCCAACGCTCCAAGGAATTTCAAATTTAGTAAAAATTCATGTTCCTTCAATCTCTGTAAAGTCAATTCTTCATTGCCTTCATTTTTAAATCATCTAGAAATACTGAGAAAATTTAAAGAAATTACCCTTTAAAATAATAGTAGACTACATCTATTCTACTTGTTGGCATTTTTTTTGTAAATAAAAAAACCAAATCATAGCATGTTATGCAATGGTCTGGTAATAAAAATTTTGTAATTATACATCTGTTTGTTTAAAATCTTGATTGCCTAAATCAGTATTGATGTACTTTTTGTATACATATGGGGATGTCATGACAGAAAGAAGTGCACCATAGTTAAGATTGAATGTTACTTCGTCTCCTACCATTAAGTTGCTTTTTTTTGCATCAAGTATCGTGTGATCGCTGCTTGAACCAAGAATTTCAATATCCAACGTTGGTGTTAGTCCTGCCACCAGTATGTCTTGATTCCCGACTCCAAGAACGGCTCTTTTCATTTGTCCGCGATCTTGAAATTTTGGAATGACTCCAAAAGCATTTTGACCTATTTCTCCGTATGGTATAGATGGTTTAGTTTTCAATTCAATCACTTCTGTAACAAAAGTGAATGCGTCGGTATATAAACCTGGTATCGCCATTCGGTTTAAAGTTTCACGTCCCAAATAAATTGATTCACCTATCCGCAGGTTATTGACTCTCCCAACACTATCTGCTGACATAAACCAATTATAATTGGCCGAGTTTCCACCGGATACATATGAGAGAGAGAGCAAAAATTTCATTTCAACCGCTCTAGCCAGTTTAGATAAATCATTCATTTTTTGTTCGTTTGGTTTGACTCCTCCAAAACAAGCAAAGTTTACACCTATTCCGACAATTTTAATCCCTTTAAGTTTCAAGACCTCTTCAATAAAAGACTCAAGATATTCGGGCATGATCCCTTCTCTTAAATCTCCCATTTCGATCATGAGAATAATTTTCTGGACAGTGAAAGATCTCAAAGCGGCCTCAGATAATTTTGTAATAACTGTAAGTTCAGTATTAATACTAATATCTGCATTTTTTATCACCGAATCAATTTCAGTTAAAGCGGGTGATCGGAGTAAAATAAAGTTTGCCTTAATTCCTGCATCACGCATTTTTTGAAGATTTACCAATTTCGAATCTGCAAGCATCTGAATACCTTGCTCCAAAAATATTTCTGCTATTTTCGGATCCCCACAAACCGTTTTAGTAACGCCCATAATTTCGATATTTTTAGAGCCATATATTTCAACTAGTTTCGCTGCGTTATGGGCAATTTTTGCAAGATTAATTTCAATCCTAGGTGTAAATGGCTGGGTCACTTGACTAATACTTTTTGCTGTTTACTTTTCAAATTTGGATATGCTTCAAAGATAGATGCAACCAGTTTGTCGCACCCTAATTTAAGAGCGTCCGTTGTCGGCAGTTTAAGATCCGCTTCATATTCTGAAATTATTTTAGTAATCTCTGCATCAGACATGTTCTCATGGTTGATCGTCACCGCGATCACTTTTGCTTTTGAAAAGTTTTCAATAAGATCGATTTCACTTCTCACAGTTGGCATTTTCATATAACTAAAATCACCTAAATGTTCTCGTTTCGGTGCGTGTTGAATGATAACTGCCCCAGGCATTGAGCCCCTGATAATTCCGCACGAACTTATATACGCTGGATGGCTTAACGCCCCTTGGCCTTCAACAATAATGATGTCGGGATTTTCGTTTTCATAAGCCCTCATAATCTGATTTTCAATTTCACCTGTCATAAACTGAGAAGGAATCGCATCAATAGCCACTCCGTATTTCGCACCTTGTATTAATCCTGTTTGCCCAGTTGCAATAAAAGCAACATTTAAACCTTTTTCAAGCAATGCATCTTCGAGCAGTACCGATGTAGTTCGCTTACCTATTGCGCTATCTGTACCCAGTACGGCTACAATTGGTGTCTTGATGTTTAATATCCTCCCTGAAAAAAGATGCATTTCCTTTTTTGGAGAAGGTTTTCTTACATCATGGATTGTGACATTACACTTTTTAGCATGATTTATAAATTCTTCATCATCCGTAAAAAATTCATGAAGAGGGTTAACAATATTCATCCCATGTCCCATCGCTTTAAAAAGAAGATTTCTTTCATCTGTTTTCAAGAAAGCCTGAGAAGGAGCTATTCCGTAAATAAACTGATCAGGAACCCTTGGAAGGCTGTCTAATACATGATCAAGGTCCTTAAATATAGGAATTCCATTTTTATTCCCGACAAGGTATTCACCTGCATCGATGCCAACCTTTGTACTATCAATTACACCAACAATCTCAAATTTCCTTGAACTTCTAACTAGCCCATTAGCTGTCTTTCCATCCATTGTTCCAAAATTATTTTCACAATATACGATTGCTGTTTCTTTCATAAAGGCTTTTCCTCCTAAAATATATTTTAATACCTTATCTCCTCGAAATGAGATTTTACATTTTTTGGTGAAGGAAAAAATACCTTTACCATATAGAAAAACCAAAATAATATTCAATGTAATTTTTTGGCATAATAAACAAAATATTCATACACTCCCACAAGTATAGCACAGTTCATAAATCTAGGTTTATCATTATACAAATAATGGGAGTCGGATTTTACATTTTAAAGTATTAATACAAAAAAACTAGAGCAGAATTTGCTCTAGTTCATTTATTTTGTGGTCAGCAGACACTTATAATCTGTCAGAGATATTACTGAGCTGTGTAGCCACCATCAACGAGTAAGTTTGCTCCTGTCACAAAGCTAGCATCATCAGAAGCTAAGAATAAAATAGCGCTGGCAACTTCTTCAGATCTTCCAAGCCGTCCAATCGGATGTAATGAAATTAAATGATTTTTCATATTCTCATCTAGCTGATCGAGAAGTGGTGTATCGATATAACCTGGACATACAGCGTTGACCCTAATATTCTCCTTCGCATATTCAACAGCTAATGCTCTTGTAAAGTTGACAACGCCACCTTTTGACGCGGAATATGCGGCTGTCTGTGCCTGACCGACGTGACCTAGGATAGAGGCTATATTAACAATACTTCCTCCACCATTTTTTCGCATCGCTTTTAGAGCATGTTTTGCGACTAAAAAGACCCCATCTAAATTTACAGAGATTACTTTACTCCACTCTTCTAGAGACTGATCAGCAGTTGGACTCATTGAACCGATTCCCGCATTATTAACCAAAATATCTACTTTTCCAAATGTTGAAACAGCTGTATCAATCATTTTTTTAACATCTGCTTCATTGGTAACATTAACATGAACATAAATTGCATTTTCATTTAGTTCTTGTGCTATTTTAGTCCCTAACTCATCATTCATATCAGCGATGACTACTTTTGCTCCTTCATTTGCCATTGCACGAGCGGTAAATTCCCCAATTCCACTCGCTCCACCAGTTACTACAGCTACTTTTCCGTTTAATTTCATCAAAGTGCCCTCCTAGTATTTTGGTCGTTTAATGAATTTCTTAATACTGATCCATCACCAGTTTGAAACTACATCCTAGTTGAGTTGTTACTAACTTTTATGATCACTAACTTTCAACCCATGCAAACTAGCTCCATTAACAAAGAGCCTTTCAATACTTTTCTCAACAGTTGGATTGGGAATTAATGGTGGTGCATGATGGGGCTTTTTGCGGACATCAATAATCAGATTGTCACAACCCCAATGTTTATTTTGATAATAACTGTTAACGCCGTGTATATCATGTGAGGGATTACTTCTCGTAAACGCGACCCATAGAAAGTTACTGACTGTCTTGCTAATAAAATCACTATCATCACAAAGGATAATCATCGGGCAAGTTGGGACTGAGCCCCTTTTTCCAATAGCCGTCGATAAATCCTTTAACTCTTCTTCGGCCTTAGAGTATGTAGAAAATTCAGGTCCTTCCAAAGCAACGATACCTGGCATCACCAACTTTGGATTTATAAATTCTCCTAGTCCCTTTAAATTTTCTGGTATTTCTGTACATAAGTCTCTTTTTTTATCACCATAAGCTGCAATAACGACTTTGCTACCGGTATTTAATCCAGTTCCAGAATAATCTAACGTATCAATTGTCGTATTCGTTTGAAAATGAATATCGCGCTTAAGATCTAGTCGTTCTAAAATATAAGTCAAAAACTCTGCTTCCTTATGGGTGTCTAAAGGTTGGTTTTCTTCTGCAGTAATAAATAAATATTTTGCTAAACTTAATTGTCCTGTTCCCAAAATTCTATTTGCAATCGTCAGAAGTTCCGCCGGTTGTTTTACTTTTTGGTAAGGTGTGTAACGTTCGCTACCGATCGCAAAAAGTAATGGATGTACGCCAGCGGCATCAACTGCGTGGACTTCTTGTACACCTGGTATTTCTTGCTTAATGGCATCTCCAGTCAACGCATGAATCAGATTACCAAATGCGGTATCTTCTTGAGGTGGTCTTCCAACAACGGTAAACGGCCAAATCGCAGCTTTTTTCGCATATACTTTATGGACTCTCATTAGTGGGAACTCGTGAGTAAGACTGTAATAGCCTAAATGATCACCAAAAGGACCTTCTGGCTTCGTTTCACCAGGGTGGATTTCTCCAGTAATAACAAAATCAGCATCATTACTAATACAATAACCGTCTATATAACTATAACGGAAGCGACGTCCAGCAAGCATTCCTGCAAATGTCATCTCACTTAAGCCTTCTGGTAATGGCATAACTGCCGCTAAAGTGTGGGCAGGGTGGCCACCAATAAAGATACTGACTTTTAACGGAACACCAAGTTTATTGGCTTTTTCTTGATGAACTCCGATTCCACGATGAATTTGATAGTGAACACCAATTTCTTGATCCATTTCATATTCATTTCCACTAAGTTGTATGCGATACATCCCTAAATTGGCGTTCATAATCCCAGGTTTTTCTGGATCTTCACTATAAACTTGAGGTAATGTAACAAAAGCACCTCCATCATCTGGCCAATGCTTAATCAGGGGAACGTCAGAAATATTAATTTCCTCGTGACTCACCGGTAGGCTATGCTTTTTTTTGACTGGTAGTGCTTTCGAAGCTGCTAGTCCAGTACTGAAATGCTTAAACGGATTTTTCAAAGCGCTTATCGGGTCGTTACGAAGGGCAACGATGTTCTCAACCGAAGCCCACGTTTTCCGAAAAATAAACTTACTTCTCTCTAGTGTGCCGAATAAATTGGATACCGCCCGAAATTTCGAACCTTTTACATTTTCAAATAACAAGGCAGGGCCACCAGCTGCATAAACTTTCATGTGGATAGCAGCCATCTCAAGATTAGGGTCTACTTCCTCATGAATACGAATTAATTGACCATTTTTTTCTAAATCAAGAATACATTCTTCTAGGTTTGGATACATAATTTTATAGCTCCTATTGTCGATATTTTCTTTAATTATACCAATTCTAGCATCAACTGTCTCCTATGTTTAAAAAACATCAAACCCATGCCTTGATAGCTGGGTTTGATGTTTTTTAAATATGGTTACTCATATCCTAATTTCTTCACCCAAAGGTTCATATCCTCAAATTTTTCAAACATATCGCAGTTTTTTGTTAACCTACCATTGTAACGGTAACCTAACTTCCAAAAGACTGCATTCATTCCAAAGGATAGCGCGCGGGCTAGCGAATACACGCAGTAAATGTTCTGTTCAATTAGCTTTTTTTCAAGTTCTCTAATTAGTAGCTTCATAAACCCATACTTACGGTGTTCAGGGAGACTTGCACAGTCGGTCATTTCGGCATTATGATAATCTAGATTCACTTCTGCTGAAGCAGCACTAACAAATTCACCCTTCCATTCAACAATGAAAAAGATTGTCCCTTCCCCGATAACTTTCTCGATATAACTTTTTTCATTCATCGGTGTTGGATAGGATGGGAAGACAAGCTGATATAATTTGGCAAGTGAGCTTGCATCTTCTTTAGTCGCAAGTCTCATCGTATAGCCACTAATTAGTGCTTGGGCTTGATCCTTTTCATTATTTTCTAGCTTTACTACACTTTGGATAATGTCATCTCCTTCTTTCCAAGATTGACTTGTTCGACGTTCATCTGATAAATAATAGGCCACACAATAAGCATCACTTCCACTAAAATACCCTTCAAATATTCCTTCTAGCTGGTACCCATTTGACAGAAATTGTTTCCAATCTCCTTCTTTCGCTTTAATTATAATTTTTGAAAGTGAATGGTCTTTCGCAATCTCGGTAACGCGTTTCAAAATAGAAGAGACATTTCCACGATAGTCATCTACACGCAAACGTTGACTAACAAAATCAAAATAAAGTTTCATCGTATAAAGCTCGTCAGACTCCCATTTTGACATAAAGGGAATTTCAATATTTTTCACTGTATCACCTTCCTATAGTAAGGAAGATATTTCACAAGTACTTTTAACCTCTTTGAAATATCCTCAAAACAATAATTGTCACGCTATCTCTTCATTCGGTCCATAACGCTGTTAATCGTATGAGGTCATTACCTATTAATTCAGTCAATAATTGATCTTTTTAGTTCCTCTCTTCACTTACTATCGACTGCTTGAATGAAAATATATCTATTACTGGGGCTTCAAGCAAACTTTTGTATGTGATAATCTTTGAATAACTTGATAGGTCTTTCATATATAAAAGATTGTCAATTTCTTGGTTCATCTCATCAGTCAAGTATGTCCCACAATTTTGACATGAAATTGCTGGGATTTGTGAAATTTCTAGATAATCTTTTCCGTCTGGCATGATCCAATAGCAAGTCTTGATCGTTTCTTCTACTTCTTTATTTTCACACCATGTGCATTGCATGACAACCCCTCTTTCTAATTATGGGCATTGATTTTATGTTACTTTTTTCTCTTTTGCATTTATTAATTTCTCTTTCATTTGATCCCTTTTTTTACGTCGATCCTTTAGTGATGAATACTCTTCAGATAAGCGATAATTCTTACGTTTATCAAGACGACGTAGACCTTTAGGAACAAGATTAAATTCAACATCCTCAAACAACGCCGAAATTCCAACTGAATTCGAAGTATCTCTAGTACCATAGACTTCATCAAAGTATGCATCTGCTCGACCCGGGAGGTAATTTTTTGGTTCTGGATACGTTGTAATTACACCTTCAAAGTTACGTAAAACGATTTTCTCAGGACTTTGAGCTAGTATATAATTTGGTTGTAGCGCAATCTTGCCACCACCACCGGGGGCATCAACAACAAAAGTTGGTACGGCAAAACCAGATGTATGCCCTCGAAGCCCTTCAATAATCTCTAACCCTTTAGAGACTGGAGCGCGAAAATGTCCGATCCCTTCAGACAAGTCACATTGATAAATATAATACGGTCTAATACGTGCCTTTACTAAATCTTGCATTAATTTTTTCATGATATGGGTACTATCATTAATACCTGAAAGTATAACCGTTTGATTACCAAGTGGAACTCCTGCCATTAAAAGCATATCGCAAGCTTTCTTCGCTTCTCCTGTCAACTCGAGTGAATGATTAAAATGTGTATTTAGCCAGACTGGATGGTACTTTTTCAAAATATTGCACAAATTTTCAGTAATTCTTTGCGGAAAAACTACAGGCGCTCTCGTTCCAATTCGGATAACCTCTACATGTGAAATAGCTCTAAGATTTTTCAAAATGTATTCGAGAATCGTGTCATTGATCAGGAGTCCATCTCCACCAGAGATTAACACATCTCGAACCTCAGGAGTTTGACGAATATACTCAATAGCAACATCTAGTTGCTTCTTAGGCACACCCATTCCAACTTGCCCGGAGAATCTTCGTCGTGTACAGTAACGACAATACATTGAGCATTGATTTGTGACGAGAAATAACACCCTGTCTGGATAACGATGAGTTAACCCAGGTACAGGTGAATCATCATCCTCTGATAATGGATCTTCTAAATCGTACTTCGTCTTGTGAATCTCAGCAGACAAAGGTACCGACTGCAACCGAATTGGACAACGTGGATCATAAGGGTTCATTAGTGAAGCATAATAAGGAGTAATATTTAAAGGGATTGTTTGAGTAGAAATTCGAACCCCCTCTTCTTCATCTGGAGTTAAATTAACGACTTTCTTTAAATCTTCAAGTGTACGAATCGTGTTTGTTAATTGCCATATCCAGTCATCCCATTTTTCCTGAGGTACATCCTTCCAAAGTTTAACTTCACTATAATGACGTCCTTCACTAATATTGAATGGTTTGATTACTTCGTCTTGTTTAGTCATCATAAAACCCCCACAAATTTACTTTTTTTTCATTTTTCTATATAAATTGCAAGAAGGATGCCAACCTAACGAATAATTTCCAAAAAAAATAAAAATTCAGATTATTTTATCTGAATTTCATACAATAACACTGATATTTATAGGTTTTTATCATTATTATAATTTTTTTGATATTATAACTTACTGAAATAATTCGCCTAAAACTAGGTTATAAGAACTACACTCTTTCTATTAAAGACAAAGATTTATTTAATTATTACCTTAATGTGCAAAAAAAATGGCAGTAGCGAAAGATTACTGGCTGCCATTTTTTTTGCACTTAATTTCAATTTGATATTTTTTTAATTTATATTGCAAAGCCTGCCTTTTTAATCCTAGTGCCTTTGCTGTTCGACTCACATTCCCTGCATTCTTTTCAAAGACATTGAAAATGGTTTCTCGCTCAAATTCTTCGATAATGTTCGGTAAATCAATTGACCCTTGCGTTGGTACAAAACGGTTTACTTCCGGTACTTGTAGAGTCGAAAATTTATAGATATGGGCTGGTAAATGATGTTTTTCTAATCGTTCATATCCAATGTCAATAATATTAAAGGCATACTCAATTGCATGACTAAGTTCGCGAATATTCCCTGGCCAATGATAGCTATGTAAATATTGCAAAGCTTCCCTACTAATTTCATGAACATGAGTACCGAACGTACTATTAAATTTTTCAATAAAATAGTTGACCAACAACGGTATATCTGACTTTCGTTCTTGAAGTGATGGTAGATGAACATGAACAACATTTAAACGGTAATACAAATCGGAACGCAAGATATTTTTTTCCAATGCCACCTCGGGACTAATGTTCATTGCCGAAATGATGCGAACATCTAATTCCTTTTCAGCTTTACCACCGATTCTTCTTATTTTACCGTCTTGTAAAACACGGAGTAATTTTGCTTGCAAAGTTAAATCAAGACTATTTAGCTCATCTAACAACAACGTCCCTCCATTCGCTTGTTCAAAAATACCTGGACGATCAATCGCCCCAGTAAAAGCACCTTTTGTTGTTCCAAACATGAGACCTTCCATTAGCTCTCTAGGAACAGCCGCGCAATTTTGGGCAATAAATGGCTTTTCACATCGCCTACTATCATTATGGATACTTTGCGCTACTAACTCTTTCCCGGTTCCAGTGACTCCACAAATCATAACAGGTGAATCTGAACGCGTGGCTTTCTTTGCGATGTCGATAGCTTCTTGAAAAGGTTTGCTTGCTCCAATTAGATCACTGAATCGATAGTCTGCTGTACCCTTAGAGATTTTTTCCTTTTTCTTTGTTTCATAGAGTTTTTTTCGCAATTCTATGGTCTGGTCATACATGCTAACAATTTGTGTAATATCTTTGGCCGATTCTACTGCCCCAATGATTTGTTCCCCATCATATAGCGGATAGGTACTATTAATCGTGGTAATATGTTTACCTTGTAAATTAACATAGGTTTGGATTCGCTCAACAGTTTTCACTTCCTTATACAAGGCCTTGTTTAAGGTACTTGTTTCAACTGTTAATGATGGATACAATTGGAAAATCGTTTTACCGATGACTTTTTCTCGACTAAGACCATCAATATTTGCCATTGCTTGGTTATAAAAAACTGTACTTCCATTTTTATCAACCATATGAACACCTTCATTGATTTTATGTAAAATTGATTCGAAATGTGATGACCACTCCATAGTTATTTTGCCCCTTTTAAGATGCATTTGACCTTCTATTCGTCCTTAATTGATAAAGCAATTAAGAACACCCTTCTATATTTTACCATTTATAATCATCCACTTGCCATGAATTAGATGAGTAATTCTGTAAATCAGACTATTTTGTAGTTTTTGGAGTCTTAACATATGATGAATAGGCCCTAGTCAGTTTACCAGGGCCCATTTAAAAATAATGAACCGCAAACGTGCTTATTCGTTTCCTTCTATTTCACACCAATCTATTACAGATAAGGCGATTATTTCAGCTGCTTCAAAGATTTTATCTATTTCGATATATTCATTTGGAAAATGGGCCAAATTTGAAATTCCTGGGCCAAAAATAATTGAAGGAGTGTCTCCAACTTGAGATAGCAGACCACCGTCTGTTCCCCAAGGAGAGGCCTCTATAATAGGCTCCTTATTAAGGACCGCCTTATAATTACTTGACAAAATATTCATTAAGTGATGATTTTCATCAATTGAACCTGGCAGCCAACGTGCTCCATACCATTCAAGTTCGACTGGGGCTTCTTTAAACCATGAATCAATTGACGCTAAGTTTTGTAACCACTTTTCTAACTCAACTTGGACATCTTCAATTCGCTCGTTTGGTGCAATACCAATTCGACCTTCTAGCATTACTAAATCGCAAACAGAAGAAGGCCACTCGCCCCCTTCGATTCGGCCAATATTAATAGGTACCGGGATCGGTACATTGGCATACAACGGGTCGTCAATTCGTTTATTGCGTAGTTGCTCTAAGTTTTCGATATGTTTTAGAACGATCATACTTTTTTCAATCGCGCTTACTCCATGGTACCTCATCCCCCCGTGTGCAGCACGACCTTTGACGTGAACTCTAAACCACTTTGAACCTTGTTGTTTCGGGAAAATTTTCATGTTTGTTGGTTCAGGAATAATGGCCGCGTCTGCCTTATATCCTCGTACTATGGCAGCTAGCGTGCCTGCACCGCCACTTTCTTCTTCCACGACACTTTGTAAAATTATATCTCCTTTAAGTTTAATCCCAAGTGATTGAATGGCTTCTATTGCAAGCATTAAGGCTACATTACCACCCTTCATATCCGTTGTACCGCGACCATAAACTTTCCCATCGATAATTTTTCCAGAATAGGGATTATCTTTCCATTGAGTCTCATCTCCTGCTGGAACAACATCCATATGACCATTCAATACGATCGAAGGACCGCCCCCTGAGCCTTTTAATACTCCGACAACATTTTCACTACCACTAAATGTTTTTCGTGTGCAAAAAAAGTATCGATTTTTGGAAAGCTCTTCTCCATCTAGTTCCCAAACATCTACATCTAAGCCCATCTCATTAAGTTTTTTTGCTACTAACGCCTGCACGTTCTTTTCATTTCCTTGTGTACTTGGTATTTGCACAAGCTTTTGTAATAAAGTAACAGCGCTATCACGATTTTTTTCTAGCCAACTATGGATACGTTCTTTCATTAATATTCGCCTCCTAAATACATTTCTTAAAAAACCACCTAAATATACTTTACAGTTTCTGCAATGAAAAAGTTTGCTTCGGTATGTTTTGTAACATCTTCAATTGTGTATGGTTTCATTACTTCCGTTAATACTAACCCTCCTGGTGTTACGTGAAATACAGCCATATCAGTTATGATAAGGTCAACACTCTTTTTTGCTGTTAAGGGTAAGGTACAAGTTTTTAGGATTTTCGATTCACCCGATTTATTGACGTGGTACATTAAAACGATGACCTTTTTTGATTTTTGGGCAAGCTCAACAGCCCCACCCATCCCAGGAACGATCTTTCCCGGCACAATCCAATTTGCTAAATCACCCGTTTCGCTAACTTCAAGTCCACCTAAAATCGTAACATCTACTTTTCCACTACGAATAATTCCAAATGCAGTCGCACTGTCGAAATAAGAAGCACCAGGGGTAATCATAACCGGATACCCACCGGCGTTACATAAATTTGCATCCTCGTCCCCAATAGCTGGACTTTGACCCGTTCCCAAAATCCCATTTTCAGCATGAAACATTGCTTTTAGAGTATCAGGCAAATAATTTGCAACTAATGTTGGGATACCGATCCCTAAATTAACCGTCATACCGTCTTTGATTTCCGCTGCAGCTCGCTTTGCGATTCGTTGTCTAACATCTATTCCCATACCCATTTCCAATCGACCCCTTGACTTTTAATGATCATATCAACGAACACCCCTGGTGTGACAATTTCCTCTGGATTAAGTTCGCCTAACGGAACAATTTCTTCAACTTCGGCAATTGTAAATTTTCCAGCCATGGCAACGAGTGGGTTCGTGTTTCTTGCACTTTTATCAAAGATTAAGTTTCCGTACACGTCTGCCTTTTTCGCATAGACAATGGCAACATCGGCTGTCAGTGCAGTTTCAATTAAATAGGGTTTTCCATTTAGCTCAACCGTTTCCTTGTTTTCTGCTACCATCATGTCAATTCCAACATCAGTAAGGATCCCACCAAGTCCCATTCCACCTGCACGAATTCGTTCCGCTAGTGTTCCTTGAGGAGAAAACTCAACTTTGAGCTTACCTTCTGTCATCAGTTTCCCGGCAATCGGATTAGAGCCAATATGAGAGGCGATTAAACTTGTTACCCTTCCTTGACTGATAAGTTTACCTATACCGATAGTTGGAAAGCCAGTATCATTGCCAATTAAGTGAAGGTCCCGAACACCTTTGTCGAGAATACCATTTATAAGGGTTGGTGGATTTCCAACTCCTCCAAATCCACCATACATAAGGGTTATGCCATCATGTATATGTGCTAATGCTTCGTCAATACTACAAACTTTCATTTATTTCGAGCTCCTCTCACGCTAATGACCCATTATTTAGTAAACCTAATTCTGCTTCTATTTCCTGTACTACTGCATGAAATATAGCTACGAGTTCATCAACCTCTATTTTTGTAATAACAAGTGGTGGCGAAATAATAATCGCATCACCAGTCACGCCTTCTTCGCCCGCATTTGCTGGGTAAATGAGCAAGCCTTTACTCATCGATTTTCTAATCACCAGCGCCGAAATGTTGAGAGCTCTATTAAATGAACGTTTTTCAATTTTATTTGCGACAAATTCAATTCCTAGTAAAAGCCCTTTACCACGAACGTCTCCAATTATTGAACTCTTTTTAGCAAGTTCTTCTAATTTCCCTTTTAAATATCCCCCTGTTTCAACCGCCAACTCATCTAGCCGATGTTTTTCAATAAAATCTAATACAGCAAGTGCTACTGCAGCTGACTGTGGATTGGCACTATAAGTATGACCGCTCATGATTGATTTTGAACCTTTTAAGATTGGTTCCATTACACGATCACTAACTAATGTTGCCGCGATAGGTGTATACCCTGCACTCATTCCCTTGCCAAGAGCAACAATATCAGGCTGCACTTTCCAATGTTCGATAGCTAACATTTCCCCAGTACGGCCAACACCTGTCATAACTTCATCAGCAATAAATAAAATGTTATAGCGATCACATATTTCTTTTATTTTTTCATAATATCCTGCAGGTGGCACGACGGCCGCTGCAGCTGCTCCGACGATAGGTTCTGCAATAAATGCAGCTATTTTATCTTCACCAGTTCGTTGAATCACTCTTTCTAATTCACTTGCACAAAGAAGATCGCAACTAGGATAGTCCAGCTTGAACGGACAACGATAACAATACGGGGCCGAAACGGATGGGAAATCTTCGAGTAACGAGACAAATCGCTCTCTTCTACCGACATGACCGGACATTGATAATGCCCCCATCGTTATTCCATGGTAACTCATCCAACGTGAAATTATTTTGTTTTTTGTATAAACGCCTTGCTCTTGCCAATATTGAATCGCTATTTTCATAGCAGTTTCCGTTGCCTCTGATCCACTACTGACAAAAAAGGACCAATTCAAATCACCAGGCATGATCTCACTTAGTTTTTTAGCTAATGCTTCAGCAGGTTCGCTTGTAAATTGTGAACGATACACAAAAGAAACTTTTTTTGCTTGCTCATGCATGGCATTAATAATTTCTTCAACACCGTGTCCGATACTTGCCGTTACTGCACCAGAAGAACCGTCTAGATATTTTTTATTATTTTCGTCATAAAGGTATACCCCTTTTCCGTACTTTACCATCGGATATTCCGTTTCTAGGATTGGTTTTATTAAATGGTCGCGTTTCATTTTCTAATCCTCCCTTATTGCCTGTACTAACTACTATATATTTCTATGTGTTGTTTCTTAAAAGTGAACTTTTCAGAATTTTCTTTCTTATAAATATTTTAATGGAATTGTCGGGTAAATTCTATTCGACGCAGTCGCTATAATAAAAGATTAATTTTGTACATTTTGTATAAATTTTTCGATTCGGAAATTTATTATTTATGGTAAAATTACAGATATCACTTCTACCTTTAATGAAATATCGACTTTAGGGATTGTAAAGAAAATAGCGGTTCAATGATGATAATGATATTTTGTATCGACAATATTTTCATGGAGATACCTTAAAATGAGGAAACGTGTATTTTTATCCATACTGGTGACTAATCATATAATTTATGGAGATGTTTGGGGTTACTTTTTAGATGAGGAGATGGACAAGTTGGCTATTACCATACAGGAAGCACTGGCGTTACCGATTATGAAAGAAACTAGGTTAATTGCAGGACAGAATGGATTAGCAAATTTAATTAAGTGGGTAACCATTGTTGAAATACTAGAAGACATTAATCGACTTCAAGACGGGGAATTTTTAATTACAACTGGCTTTGGATTGAGGGATAGCGATGAAAAAAAAGCTAAATTTGCACAGCTTCTTGGTCAAGGAAAACTTTCAGGTGTAGCCATTTATACAGGATTTTATTTACCTGAAATACCCGCTTCACTTATCGATGTTGCCAATGAACATAACTTGCCTCTCATTGAGATTCCGGCAGATATTAACTTTTCGATGATAACGAGAGCAATACTAGAGCAAATTATTAATAGCCAAATGCAATTACTAGAGGATTCTCTAAGTATTCATAAAGAATTAACAAGTTTAGTACTTAAAAACAAGGGGACAAAAGAGATTGCTACTACATTAGCAAACCTCACGTCCGCGGCAATTATTGTCTACAATGACATTCAAACGATTGATAATATCGTGGAAAATAATATCGACCTATATATACTAGACAAAATGAACATCAAAATTGATGGAGCTGAGTTCAGCTTAAAAGAAAAGCTTGATAGTAGTGCCAAATTGAGAACACATACACATTTTCACGTCCTAAATTACCATGTATCAGTTTATCCGATTATCGCTAGTAACCAGTTATTTGGATCAATCGTTGCAATTAAGCGAAGTGACATGTGGCGTGAAATGGACGATATAGCCATCGAACATGCAGGAACTGTATACGCGATTGAAGGGTTAAGAAAAGTAGCTATTGAAGAAACTAAAATTCGCCTACAAGGAGACTTTTTAGAAGAGATTATTCATGACCATATTACAAATAAAGCCTATACTCTTGAACAAGGAAAGAAACTTGGCTATGACCTTTCTAATAGCCAATCATTCTTTTACGTATTGATTAAAAAACATAAAACAGAACCTAGTGAAGTACGCTCATTAGAAACAAGACTATTTCAAACGGTGAATCAAGTGCTAAAGAATAAAAATCAGCCCTACATTTGTCGCTCAAAGCTAGATTCGTTAATGCTATTAGTTAATATAGTTGGGGAAACTGATCTAGAAAAAAAGCAAAACTGTTATTGGCTCGCAAAAGAAATCAATAAACAATGGCTTTATTTCTTTCCCGACTATCCTTTAATTATCGGGATTGGCAGATGCTATGACGATATGACTATGCTTTCTCAAAGTGCAAAAGAAGCTCAACTAGCTGTTTCATTATCAGGGTTACTGATTAATCCTGATACAATCGTTCATTATAACGAGCTCGGGACTTACCATTTACTGATTAACATGAAAGAGGCTGGCATTGATTTAGAAAAGCTATACATTGATTCTTTAGAACCACTACTCAAACATGCTCGTAAAGGAACTGATTTGCTTGAAACGTTAGACGTTTATCTATACAATAACCAGAACATCCAGACAACAGCTGGAGATTTATTTATACATCGTCATACACTAAACTATCGTCTCAAACAAATCGAAACAAAAACTGGATTACAATTAAAGTCAGCCGATGACCGAATGCAAATTCAACTAGCAATTATGGCATATAAATTGCTTAATCACACAGGGGAAATAAACTAATACAGTTCTGATACTTTGTATTGCTAGAGGAATGAATGAAATTCATTTAAGGACCTATGATTTCACATAGAAAACTACTAGTTTCAAGACATATCAACCTGAACACGCAATAAAAGCTTCAGCATACTAACACATGTTCATTTAGATAATACTTCTTTAATTCTCCCGATTGCCCAATCTAAGTCCTCTTTTGAAATAACTAATGGTGGGGCAAAGCGGATTACATTTTCATGGGTTTCCTTACATAACAAACCAACTTGCTTTAATTGTTCGCAGTAACTTCTTGCCGGAACACTTAGCTCAACACCGATAAACAACCCTCTACCACGTACTTCTTTGATAATTGGGTTATCTATTTCTTTGAGTTTTTCTTGAAAATAAGTTCCTAATTCAAGAGAACGGTCAGCAAGCTTCTCCTCGACGATTACATCTAGTGCCGCTGATGCAACCGCACAGGCCAAAGGATTCCCTCCAAAAGTAGATCCATGTGAACCCGGTTCAAACACCCCAAGGATATCGCTATTGGCAGCCACGACCGAAATAGGCATCACCCCGCCACCAAGCGCTTTTCCAAGAATGTACATGTCTGGTACAACTGCTTCCCAATCGCTGGCAAACATCTTCCCAGTTCTTGCTAGACCTGATTGGATTTCATCTGCTACAAATAAGACGTTCTCTTTTTTACAAAGCTCCAAGGCGGCTTTCAGGAAACCGGTTGGCGGAATGATAATCCCCGCTTCACCTTGAATTGGTTCGGTTATAAATGCAGCTGTATTTGGAGTGATTGCCGCAGCTAATGCTTCTAAATCGCCATAAGGGATGATCTTGATACCCGGAAGCATCGGACCAAATCCTCGTTTGTATTCTTCATTTGAAGAAAGAGAAACGGCCGTCATTGTTCGACCATGAAAGTTATCTTCACTGACAATAATCTCCGCTTGGTCTGTTGGCACACCTTTTACATCATAAGCCCAACGGCGAACAGCTTTTACTGCTGTTTCAACCGCTTCAGCACCGGTATTCATCGGCAGCAACATATTTTTTCCAGTTAATTTAGAGACTCTCTCATAAAAGTGCGCGAGCTGATCATTATGAAAGGCCCTTGATGTTAAGGTAATTCGATCTGCTTGGTCTTTAAGTGCTTGAATAATTTTCGGATGGCAGTGCCCTTGATTTAATGCCGAATAAGCACTTAACATATCAATATATTTATTACCCTCTGGATCTTCTACCCAGACTCCTTTTGCTTTTGAGATGACAATTGGTAGCGGTTTATAGTTATTAGCTCCATATTTATCGGTTGTTTCTATAATTGAATTTGTTGCGTTCATGTAGGTTCCCTTTGAAGTAACGTTCATTTTGTTTCACCCCCTAATTAAAGTTGTTCACCCGTTGTTTTTGCTTGTGTAAATAATAATAAGTAGTCAGGTCCACCAGCCTTTGAGTCTGTTCCTGACATATTAAACCCACCAAACGGATGATAGCCTACAATCGCTCCCGTACATCCGCGGTTAAAATATAGATTGCCTACATGGAACTCTTCACGTGCTTTTTCAATATGCTCGCGATTATTTGTGATAACTGCTCCTGTTAAGCCATATTCAGTGTTGTTTGCAATCGCTAAGGCATGATCGAAGTCTTTTGCTTTACAAAAGGCAACTACTGGTCCAAAAACCTCTTCCTTCATAATTCTCGCGTTCTCATCAACATCAGCGAATATTGTTGGTTCAATGAAATAACCTGTTGAGCTGTCTCCTTGACCACCAGTTATCAAGCGACCTTCTTCTTTACCGATTTCAATATAGCTAAGAATTTTATCGAAGGCATTTTGATCATTAACAGGACCCATAAATTTATTTACTACTGGGTCTCCTACTGTTAGCTCTTTTGTTAGTGCTACTGCTTTTTCAAGCACTTTGTCGTAGACCTCTTCATGGATAACTGCTCTAGAACATGCTGAGCATTTTTGTCCGGAAAATCCAAAGGCAGATTGAACAATTACTTCAGCAGCTAAATCAAGATCAGCTTGATTATCAACAACAATTGTATCTTTTCCACCCATTTCAGCAACTACCCGCTTTAACCAAATTTGACCCGGGTGAACTTTTGCAGCACGTTCATAGATACGAATTCCTACATCACGAGAACCGGTAAAGCAAATAAACCGAGTTCGCGGATGATCAACAAGATAATCGCCTACTTCAGCTCCGCTACCAGGGATAAAGTTAACAACACCCGCTGGAAGGCCTGCTTCTTCAAGAACTTCTATGAATTTATAAGTAACAACGGGTGTTGTACTAGCAGGCTTTAATAAAACTGTGTTTCCAGCAACAAGAGCCGCTGTTGTCATACCTGCCATAATCGCAAAAGCAAAGTTCCAAGGTGATATAACAACGCCTACACCTAATGGAATGTACGATAATTTATTTTTCTCATTAGGACGACTTAAGATTGGATAACCCTTTTTCAATTTTATCATTTGACGACCATAATATTCTAAAAAGTCAATTGCTTCTGCTGTATCACCATCAGCTTCTTTCCATGGCTTTCCTGCTTCGTATACTAAGTATGCCGAAAATTCGTGCTTTCGACGACGTACGATAGCCGCCGCTCTAAATAAGATATCAGCGCGCACTTCTGGATCCCACTTTTTCCATGTATTGAACGTACTATCCGCTACTTGCATAGCTTTTTCTGCTAATTCTTGATTAGCTTTAGATACGTACCCAACAATTTGCTTTTTATTAGCTGGATTTTCAGAAATAATTTTCTGTTCAGTTGCAACTCTCTCTCCACCGATAATTAATGAATAGTCTTTTCCGAGCTCAGATTCTACTAATTTTAAAGCCGCCTCAAATTCTTGACGGTTTTTCTTTACTGAAAAATCCGTAAAAGGTTCGTGTTTGTATGGAATCATGTTAATCTTCTCCCTCTTAACCTAAATTATTTTATACTTGAAAACCCCTACCTAGCAATTAAATGAGCAACTCTCATTGTCTCTATTAACCAAACAGTAATAGCTCCACCTTGAACGATAGTTTGAGCTAAAGATCAAAAAAAAATACCAATTTCAAGGACAAGCAGCCGACATCTTTCAAAATAAATCACCTGTACTATATCCCTCTTTGGTAAAGATGTTCTACCTATACGTGATATTAATACTTTAATTTTCAGATATTTTTATGTATAATATATTTAGTCACACGAAACAATTTAAAATTGAGGTGCTTTATTATTACGGTGCAAAGTAAAAACTTATTAATTATGTGGATAGCAAATTTTTTAGTTGCTGCTAGTGCAACGATGATTTTACCTTTCTTATCCTTATATATTGGAACTTTTGGTGATTTTTCTAGTTCATATATTCAAAAATGGTCCGGATTCGTGTTTGGAATTACCTTTTTAATCGCATTTTTGATCTCACCTTTATGGGGAAGATTTGGTGATAAATATGGTCGAAAAAAAATATTAATTATAACTGGATTCGGGATTGCCTTAAGTACCTTTTTAATGGGATACGCTACTTCTGTTACGGAGTTATTTTTCCTAAGAATGTTTATGGGAATTGTAACAGGTTTTATTCCAACCTCTATCGCGCTAATATCTGCTCAAACAACTAAAAAACATGCTGGAAAAGTGTTAGCGACTGTTCAAACAGGAACTGTTTCAGGTGGATTATTTGGCCCTTTATTAGGTGGGAGTTTAGTTGATGCAGTTGGCTTTCAGTATACTTTTATCTTAACTTCTTCAGTTATTTTCTTAGCAACATTAATTGTCGCCTTCGGAATTAAGGAATTTGTCATTACTGAGGAAGGTAGCAAAATTAAAAATTATAGTAAAAAAGAAGTTTTTCAACTTGTTTTTAAGAGTAAGCTTATCCTTGCAATGATGCTAATTTCATTTTTAATTCAAACGGCAAACTTTAGTATTCAACCATTACTTGCCCTGTATGTCGGTGGTTTAACAACAGGTACAAATATTGCCTTCCTAGCTGGTTTAGTTTTTTCAATTACTGGTTTAGGAAATTTGGTTTCCACTCGTAGTTGGGGAAATTTAGGTGACCGGATTGGTTATGATAAAGTGCTAATCATCTGTTTGGTTTTAGCTGTATTTTCCTTTATCCCACAAGCATTTGTAACTAATATATGGCAATTGCTATTTTTAAGATTTTTATATGGGATTACGATTGGCGGTCTAATTCCTTGTATGACTGCTTATATTAGGCAGTTAGCACCTCTTTCTATCCAAGGCGAAATGTTAGGTTACAATCAAAGTTTTCGATTTTTAGGAAATGTTATTGGTCCCGTATTAGGTGGTGTCGTAGCTGGTTATTTCGGCATTTCATTTGTCTTTATCTTTGGAGCTGTATTATTAATACTCAGTATCATGATTCTTTGGTATTCTTTAAAGGCCGATAAAATCACTACCGCCGCTACTGAGCATAGACTCGTTGAAAAAGTATAATTCTATATCTGTCTGCTTCGATATTGACAAAAAGTATTTAACAAAAAAGATGCCCCATGAAGAGAAATCTCTACAGGGCATCCAAAAATCTGGATTATTGAACAAAAGACTACATTCTTTAGATACTCTTATCTATAGCTGATATAAGCCTTTTTTCAATATCCAATCCGATCTCATTTAATTTTTCATCATTTATTAATTTCATAAAAAATGTCGGTTTCGGCAAACCGATTTTAGTTTTACCTTGATCGCTATAAACAACAATTTTACAAGGCAAGAAGTAACCAACCATTTTGTTTTTGTCTAACACTTTTTTGGCTTCATGTGGATTACACACTTCTAAAACTTTATAGGCTTCTTCAAATTCTAACCCTTTTTCTTGCAGTTTTTTTTGAATGTCAAATTCCCATAAAACTCCAAACTCTTCTTCCGTTAAACTCATTTTTAATTTTTCAATTGTTTCCTCGATGCCAGTCGTTGTTTCAACAGTATAATCGAACATGTCTATCTCTCCTTTTTTTTGTTAGAGTTTCAATACGAACATAAAGATCACGAATACTACCATAGGTATATACTAGTAAATTTTCACGTTTTTGTCAAACACTAAGGATTATACTTTGCCCGTGGTACAAAACCCGTTAATCAGTTTTTTTCATCTTCAACCGCATGATAAACGATTTCAATCGTTGCGTTATATCCACTCGCTATTATCTCCATTATTACAATTACGCTAAAACTATTGTTATAACTGTCTTCCATATTATCCAACAATGCTTTCATTTCTCTCAAATTGAAAGTAGAGGTGAGATTCTTCACTACTTCAAATTAAATCCTTTGCTCTCTAAAAATCCTTTTATATGAACCCTTCTTTTTTCAGAAAACATCTTGGCGATAGTATTCGTCCAACCTGTATTTTTATTATTAGTAGTCCTTGACTGATAGTAAGACTTCATCGTCTCATCATATTGATCTAATAACTGACCATAATGATCCTCTTGATATGTTTCCTCATGTAAAATCAGTGCAAGTGGTAATCGTGGTTTAACTTCCACCTCTTCATCTGGAATACCTAACGTGAGACCGAACAACGGAAAAACTTTATCTGGCAGGTTAACAAGTTCGCTAATTTGTTTGGGGTTGTTACGAATACCGCCAATATAACAGCCACCATACCCTAAAGATTCTGCTGCAGTTAAGACATTTTGAGCCATAAGAGCAGTATCAACGACGCTGACAATAAAGGTTTCAGTTGTATCATATTGCATCTCTATTCCTTCCTTTTTACAAGCATACTCTAGCCTTTTTAAGTCAGCACAAAACAATAAAAATAGTGGGCATTCACTAACCTGTTTTTGGTTACCTGCTAACACACTAATTTTTTCTTTTTTAGCTTTATCCTTAATTTGGATTACTGAATAGGCTTGAACAAAGCTTGATGATGCGGCACTTTGTCCCGATTTGATTAGTTCATTTACATGTTCGTTTGGAATATCATCTTGCTTGAACTTTCGAAAAGACCGATGGTTCTGAATGATTTTTATCGTTTCAGATAAATGTTCTTTGTTCATAATTTCTCAGCTCATTTCTTATTTAATGTCAATATCATTTGGGTAAATACCCCACATGTTAATCGTAAACCCAAGTGGAAGTAAAATACAACAAAAACCACTTCTATAGAAGTGGTTTTACTAAGCAAAATCTATACAAATTTGCCAATCATATATATCCATACATCTTCCCTGCGCTTATTGACCTAGATCAGGTTAAAAGGGTTGAGAGAAGATGTCTCTCTCAGCTTTTAAAGCGCCCTAGCATTGATTATCATTTATTTATAAACATTATATACCTCATTATTATTATTATGTACTCCTACCATATTATAGAAATTTTCCAATCAATACTCGCGTGATATCAAACATACCACTGCCAAGCAACGAAAAAAAACTCTCTCTTCAGGGATAACATAGTTTATTGCAACCGCTACTGCTTTAGAGACTTACTTATCAACAAAAAAAATTTATAGTTTACACAATCTGCTGGTCTTGATTTTCCTCGCTTAATAAGGATCGCATATTAATAACTTGAGTTAGTTCTTTCCTATTTAATAAATAATGAAAGTGTTGAATCGGCATTGAGCCATGACCTTTTCCATCCTTAAGAGTGAATTGAATTACATTTTCATTCTGCCAAATAATCGTAAACGTCTCTGCCGAGTTAAAATTTCTTTTAACCCTTTCAGTAATTTGATATTCAGTTCCAATTTCAATTATCATTAGAAGTGTGCCCCTTTTACAATTTTTTTCTCTGCTAGTATTTCTTATTTATTTTTTTTCATACATTGTTTATGTCATTTGGATGTATAACAACATTTTGGGAAAAATAAGAAATACTTAAGCATTAAACCAAATTACATTCAGAAAAGGGAAATATCAATAGTTTTAAGATATTACGATAAATAAAGGGGCGTAAAAAATGTTGGAAACTGGAAAAGAGCTATTAATTATTTTTGGACGAATAGTTACAATTATTCCATTATTACTGTTGATCACCATATATATGGGGAAGCGTGCCATTGGCGAATTACCAATATTTGATTTCTTAATTATTATTACACTTGGCGCTGTTGTTGGTGCTGATATTGCTGACCCAAGTATTAAACATTTTCCAACAGCTGTCGCAATCATTTTAATTGGAATCTTTCAAAAAATTGTCGCTAACTGGAAAATCTCCAATCGCAAACTCGGGAGATTAATTACCTTTGAACCAACTGTTGTTGTTCAAAACGGGAAATTTCTTGATGACAATCTTAAAAATAATCGATATTCTATTGATAACATTCTCCAAATGCTTCGCGAAAAAGATGTATTTAACATTAACGATGTTGAAACTGCTATTATCGAAGCGAACGGATCATTAAGCGTGTTAAAAAAACCAAATAAAATTCCGCTTACGCCTGATGATATGAATATCGTCAAAACAACTTCTGGACTTTCTTTTCCTATCATTATAGAAGGAACCATTTATACAAATGTTCTAAGGACCTTTAATCTTAATGAATTGTGGCTGAAGCAGCAGTTAATCGAGCAAGGAATTAATGATATAAAAACTGTCTTTTTTGCTTCTATCAATCATGATCATCACTTGCATGTCTCTTTAAAAAATGATAAAAGTATCAACATTCCACCAATACTTCACTAGTTAAATTGGTTAACAAATTTTGAAGAGTATCTCAGTATTTATAGACTCATCTATTAAAAAAATAATTAAAACGGCAGAAAATACTGCCGCTTTAATTACGGAAATCTAACAACGGAGCAGTCAAAATCCCAATAAACTATAGATGACCCGCGATGATTTTTTGTAAAAAACATTTACTTCAATAATAGCTTTGAATAGATGTGTTAATTTCCCTTTAATAGTAAGGGTATTGATAGGGATACTGATACAGATACGGATCAATATAGGGTAATAGCGCTAATGCACCTAATGTAGCAAGTGGAAAAGTGCGACGTCTAAAGCGTCTAAACCTTCTTCTAGGGCGGTGACCATAACCATAATATTGTCGCTGATCAGATTCAGATTCATTTTCACTTTCTCGCTCCATTACATCCTCACCAACTAACACGGTAATACGATCCGGATCTACATTTTCAATAATCCCATCAAAAAAACTTCCGTCTGTCATTGTTAAATTAACGTGATGGTACAAGTTCCTTTTGCAATCATCATATAAAGTCTGTTGTTGGCTATGATAATCCTGTCTTCCTAAAGTCATTTTTTACTTCATCTCCCCTCGAATACATGATATTCATCTAAAATGAGAACAATGCCACTTTATCGAAGGAAACTGTATTAATTCATTTCCCTGGATGATTCACGATCACCACCCCGTACTAGCATCGCTTCCATTTACCTGATTTAGGTTCGATAATACAAATAACAATTCCTCTTTCCGATCATTTTTCGTTCCGGATTTTCTCATAATAAAAAGCAGCAGATCTTCGATCACAAATCAAAGATCTGCTGCTTTTTTCCATTTCGGAAATAGCAAAAGCGACCCCATATCCCAATTCGGAACACAAGATCGCTACACTATTGATAAATCTAACATTAATTAAAATCCCTTCTAAATACGTTCCTAAATCAATCTACATTGATAGTATTTATTTATTTTTTGCCCAGTTCCCAGTTCCCTAAACGAACAGGTACACTTCACTTCGTCTAGCCAGTGTTACTGTAAAGTACTCTTTCTTTAAAGGATATTAATTTGTTAAAAAAAGCTTTATGGCATTTTGTTTTCCACTCTTACTGCTTACTAAACTAACCAGTACACTTCACTTCGTCTAACTAGCTTAACTATAATGTAAAGTACTCTTTCTTTAAAAATATTACTTGTTGAATGAAGCTTTATTTCATTTTACTCTCTCAGGCCACATGCACTAAACATTCTAGTACACTTCGCCCCTCAAATCATTGAAATCAGTCCCTTCATTATAGGATAGATTACTTTTTGATAGCCCCTCTCTATTTAAGAGGTAATGTGTGGCTTGTGTTAATAATATCAATTATAAGTAGTAATGTAAATATTCAAAATACTCAATTACGGGCTATTTTTAATCTATTTACTTATATTTTCTTCCTATTATAGCTTTTTTCAACGTTTTTCAATTTTCTTACCGTCCATTTTAAAACTCTCTTGATCATGCTGGTTATACACTCCAAAATGTATTAATATTGATCAGCGTTTCAATTCCTGACTCTCCATATTAAGCAAAAGCGACCCCATATCCTAATTCTCGGCATACAAGGTCGCTACACTATTGATACCTCTAACATTAATTAAAATCCCTTCTAATACATTACCTAGATCAATTTAAATTGATAGTATTTAGTTGTTTTGTTGCCCCGTGTACTTATCTAGCCAATACAATACACTTCGCTTCAGCTTACTTATTCTTATCGGAAACCTGTATTTATTTGAAAACTTACACTTTCAAGAAAAACATTGTTTTGTTGAAAAAATCTATATTAAATTTTTTATTCGTGGTTCTACATGTACTGATCTAGCTACAACACTTCATCTTGCTTAGCTTAGCTTAATTTAATTTACCTTACCTGTCTTCCAGCAAAATTCAATACCTTCGAGAAAAGCTATTACTTTGTTAAAAAAACTTTATTACATTTTTCACTCGTGGTCCCCGTGTACTAAACTAGCTAATACACTTCGCTCACACAAGTCATTGGAATCAGTCCCTTCATTATAGGATGGATTACTTTCCATTAGCCCCTCTCTATTTGAGAGGTGATGTATGGCTTGGGTTAATAATACCTAAAATAATTAGTAATGTAAATATTCAAAATATTCTATTTTCTAATACATTTACCGTATTTACTTAACTATTCTCTTTATTTCAACATTTTTCGACGTTTTTTAATTTTTTTTTCAGATCGATAAACTAAAGTTTTTATTGCTAATTTTTAAAATTACAGCTAGCAACCACTTTAAGAAGGTACAAGAGCGTCTACTCTGCCCATAGTGGTTTTAATAGCCCAAATACGAATCACTTTTTTTAATTGTTTTTCAATCTCGTTTTGGCTATCCATGCGCCGCCAATTACACCTGCATCGTTTCCTAATGATGCAATCGTGATTTCTACTCCTTCTAAAACTTTAGGGAATGAAAAACGTGCAAATTGATTTTTAAGCGGTATTATTAAAGTATCTCCCGCTTTTGAAACTCCTCCACCAATTACAATTTTCTCTGGATTTAAGCCATTTGCTAAATTTGCTAAAGCTAACCCCAGATACAAAGTAACTTGGTCAATGACATTCTTAGCAATCTCGTCATTTTCCTTTGCACAGTCGAGAACTAGTTTTGCTGTTAGCGTTTTGTGCTCATTGTAAAAATCTCTGAGCTTACTATTGATCTTCGTTGAACATACCTGTTCTATTGCCAAACGAACAATGCCTGTTGCTGATGCAATCGTTTCAAGACAACCTTCTTTACCGCAATTACAATGTGCTCCGTCATTAATAACTGATGTGGTATGGCCAATTTCACCCCCAGCACCATTTATGCCGTGGACTATTTTACCATTAGAGATAATGCCGCCTCCTACACCTGTTCCTAATGTGACGAAAATTAAATCATTAGCTCCTTTTCCAGCACCTTTCCACATTTCACCTAGTGCTGCTAAATTAGCATCATTGTCAACCGCGACAGGTAAAGCGGTTTCCCGCTCAAGTAGATCTTTTAAAGGGAAATTACTCCATCCTAAATTTACAGCAACTTCAACGGAGCCATCATAAAAATTAATAGGGCCCGGAGCACCAATGCCGATTCCGATCAGCTTGGTTTTCGGTTGATTTAAATCCGCTAATTTTTCGTGAATGGAGTTGGCAATATCCGTTGGTATTCGCTGTCCTTTTTCACTTTTATCCGTTTCAATTTCCCATTTAGTGATCAACTCACCGTCTTCACTAATAAATGCCAGTTTAATAGTAGTACCACCAATATCAACGCCACTCAACCATTTTTCGTCCAAAATTGTCAGTCCCTTGCAAATGAATTTTGTTTTTTTATGGTAATTAAAAACTATATTTGGAATTTATGAATAGACGAGGGAGCGAAGTTCCCTCGTCTATTCATCCTATATGATTGTTAAAACATCTGTGTTTCTTATTAACGAATTCTTAATTCTGTTTTTGGATCGAAAAAATGTGATTTGTTCATATCAAGTGCCAACTTAATATCTTGACTATTACGGTAGGTTGTACGAGAGTCGACCCGTGCAACAAAGTCTTGGTTTAATACTTTTGAGTATAGGAATGTCTCAGCACCCATTAATTCGGCAACTTCAATTTTCGCTAAAATTTGAGTACCTATTGAAGATTCTATAAATAAAGGCTCATCGTGAATATCTTCAGGGCGAATTCCTAAAATTAGTTCTTTACCTTCGTAATCTTTTAACAGTTTTACCTTGCCTTCTGGGACCTTAATTTTCACTTCATCTATTTCGAAATATCCATTTACAAGCTTTCCGTTAAAGAAGTTCATTGCCGGTGAACCAATAAACCCACCAACAAAGATGTTTTCAGGAAAGTCATAGACTTCTTTTGGTGCGCCAACTTGATGAACAATGCCGTCTTTCATAATAACGATTCTAGTTGCCATCGTCATCGCTTCCGTTTGGTCATGCGTGACATAAATAGTCGTTGATTGCAGACGGTGATGCAGTTTAATTATTTCAGCACGCATTTGAACACGTAATTTGGCATCAAGATTGGACAAGGGCTCATCCATTAAAAATACTTGTGGATCACGAACGATGGCACGTCCTAAAGCAACACGCTGTCGCTGACCACCTGACATTGCTTTAGGTTTACGATCAAGCATTTCTGTTAAACCAAGAATTTGTGCAGCATCTTTAACGCGACGGTCGATTTCTTCTTTTTTAAATTTACGAAGTTTTAAACCGAAGGCCATATTTTCATAAACATTCATATGTGGGTAAAGAGCATAGTTTTGGAATACCATAGCGATGTCCCGATCCTTTGGTGCAACATCATTTACAAGGCGATCGCCAATGTAAAGCTCTCCTTTTGAAATCTCTTCAAGTCCAGCAATCATTCTAAGTGTTGTTGATTTTCCGCAACCTGACGGTCCAACGAAAACGATAAATTCTTTATCTTTAACTTTAAGGTTGAAATCTGATACAGCTTCAATTCCGCCATCATATACTTTGTAAATATTTTTCAATGTAATTTCTGCCATTTTGTACGCCTCCAATAGGTTAATAACTTATGACTTTATTGTAACTAGTCAGAGCACTTTCGTAAATTGTAAGCGTGCACAAAGATTTTCTGCGTTTTTGTGCACTTTGCAAAAAAAAATCTATTGTAAATGACTATTTTCGTGTCGTTTCTTCCAAGCTAATTAGTAAATACATTGCCGCAGCTTTAGAAAATTGCTTAATATCTATTCCAGTTTTATCAATAAATTTATCAATACGATACTGTAAGCTATTTCGGTGCATATATAGTTTTTTTGCTGCAAGTGTTGTATTTAAGTTAGATTCGAAAAAGACTTTAATTGTTTTCAAAAGTTCTTTATCATCGCGAAGGATCTCAATTGTTTGGAGAAGTAGCATTTTTGTCAAATCCGATACTTCATTAACCAAGAGGAAAGGAATGAGGAGTTCTTTTTGAAATACCTCATTTTTTGGGAGAGCACGTCTTCCAAGCGAAAAAGCATTTTTTTCCCAAGAAAATAGTTCTTTAGCAACTTCAAAAGTTGAAAAGCTACTTCCTAAAAAAAATGAAATTTTTATATAAAAATCAGCCATGATTGCTTCAACTAGGCTAGTACCATCATATTCTAGCTCTTTAATAGTTGTAGAATACTCGACAATAAAGCCTTCATTTGCGCTAGTCCAGACGAGGGTTACTTCGTTTTGAAAAAGACTTTTGATTGCTTCTTCAAATTCAGTTTCATTTTGTAAAATGCCGCTAATCTGAAAATGAACAAAGCGATAGTAAGGTGATGCTAGTTCAGTGTCTAAAACTTTATTTCTTGTCACTAAATTTTTCCAAAATTTTTGGTTATCAGTTTCGAATTTATTTTGATGATTAATAGGTGTTAAAAATATATTTAGTAAATTTATTTGATCTTCTGTTAACAAATTACTGTTGAAATAAATGATGTCAGTATTTGAGGACTGATATTGAAGAATCTCTATATTCTGCATGTTTGGGATTTCTTCCCTTTCAATGACAGCTTCTTTTAAAATTTTTTTTAATTGTTCCTTCATAATAATCTCCTTCAATGCTGTATTAAAGAAAGGGTACCAAACAAAGTAGACAAGCGCAATGCAGAAGTTGAATGTGGAATTGTTGCGGCAAATATTTTAGAGGAAAATCATCACCAACCCAATCTCTAAAATGCTAAAATGAAATCTTGATACCTATGAATACTCCCCCCAATACGCACGCGTTGAGGGGGGAGTTCATACTTTGATTGATTAATTTAAAGAAAAATCTCAATAATATTCGAATCTTCCTTAAGCTTTTGCTTTAATTCTTTTTCATTAATATAAAATCCACCTTGACGATATCGGTTGCTTACTAGCTCGCTCATCACATCTTCACCATTTATACGCACGCTGTTTTTTTCTTGGTTTAGATGGTAAACAAACGTAACAGGACGACCATTTAAGATAAAGTCGAGTTTTAAGCCATCGAATCTTTGAGGTAGAATTGGATCAATTACTAAACCACCTTTTTCCGGACGAATACCTAAGCAATTCGAAATCAATTGATTCATATAAATTCCAGGACCACTAGAATAAATGCGCCATCCACCTTTAACTACAACTGTGCCCTCACGCAATTTATTAAAATTCTCTTCTGCTTCATAACGTGTATTAAATTTGCCATCCGAGCTACTAAAATAAGCATTACTTTGACGATAGTCTGCATTTGGAACAACATCTTGTATTTTAATTGGATTAATCTTTAAAAGACCATCCCAAACTTCTTCGACTTTTCCTAGCTTTGCCATCGCCTCAACAAAACGGATATGTGCATGAACATATTGCAAACCTATTTCTCTTCCGAAATTAGCTGCTAATTCAGCACGTTTAAAGTGAGTACTAACCCCTCCAGCGTAATTGGCTGGTCTATCCATTAATCGGACACCATCTGGGCAGTAAAGCTTCTCTTTAATTAATTGATAATGTGCTTCTGCTTGTTCCGGAGATAACAACTCACTAATCATACTGCGCGTCATCGGCAGAAGACGATAGTTAATTCCTGTCTTCGTATCCGTTGGATGCAGCATTAATTCTGCTTTTCCTTCTTCCTCCATATAAATAAATCCAGGAATAACATCAGTTTGGAGCATGTAGCGGTCGAAGTCCTCTTCAATTTTAAAAGCTAATCCCTTTAATTCCTCTGCTTGTCCTTCATCTACTTCTGACAGTACTTCAGCTAATTGGTTAATCACTTGATACGTTAAGGAAACAGTCCAGCTACTAACCATATATTTCTTTAACTGTGAATTAGCCGGTTGCAGTGTGTCATCCCAATCCCCATCTCCATAGGAAGATAAATGAGTTCCGTGTATGAAATGTTGCTTGATGTATTCAATTTGTTTTTTTAGATGATCATAAATAGTAGCTGTCTCTTCTGTAAACTCGAAACGTTCGCGACTAGTATAAGGTACTTTTTCTTTTAAAATACTAAAATCATTTGTTGTCGCTAAATAGTCACCCAAAACTTTTAAAGGCCAAACAATAACGTCTCCGTGACTTTCCTCTTGTTGAATATGAACATATTTATCAAACATAAACCATTGTGGCCAGTTGCCCTCATCTTCATATTGATGAGAATACAAAATTTTAATAATTTCTTTAACACTATTATATTTTTGTGTTGCCATAAAATATTCTGTTGGACCTTGGCAAACATCACGCGTGCCCCAAGCTGCTCCACCGTATTGTTCGAGTCCATGGGGAACAGAGTAATGGACTAACATATTATGCGTATACCACCAAGCTAGAGAATTCACTTTTGCTAATTCTTCCGTTACAGAACCATTTTGGGATAATTGGAATCCGTTTAATACCTGACGATAAAAATCACGAAATTTTTCTATTTCAATATTTATATTTTTCTTAAACAATGGTACGTTTTCACCATGAAGCAGACCTTGTATCGTCAAAACCCATTCACTCGTAGTATTTAATTCTAATACAACCACTGACGCTGATTGAGGAACGATAGTAGCGTCGAGCAAACTCTCGTCTCTTAAAGAATACTCTGTACCATCAACACTCATTCGATAGGAGAGGTTTGGATATACTTCAGCACTGTCTGATCCTTGGCTTGCAGATATTGAGATAACATTACCGTCTCTGACAATTTTATAGGGCACTTCATATTCATTGTTATTCATAACGATTTGATTCGTCACAAGATAACGATATTGTTTGCCACTTTCTGAACGAACCTCTAATTGAATTTCCGGTGTATCAACGGTTGTAAAATTAGCGATGATAAACGTTTCCGTTTCTGTTTTATAGTACCATCGTGCGTAATTAAAACCTATTTCAAAAAGAGAAGGC
This sequence comes from Bacillaceae bacterium IKA-2, assembly GCA_031761875.1. GTDB lineage: Bacteria > Bacillota > Bacilli > Bacillales > Anaerobacillaceae > Anaerobacillus. The sequence goes on from CP134492.1 coordinate 2,987,427, forward strand.
ATTGTTAGTAAACGATACGTTCCTTCTATTTCTACATAAATACGTTGACCTGAGGTTTTGATAATGTTCAACGCACTGCGGGCATTGGTTATCATTTTGTTAAAAGATGTGTTACCAACCACAACCTGCGAATTGAAGATTCCATACATATAACACGTAGTAGTAATCGTATTTTCTTTTATTTGATCATTTTCTCCACTCATTAAAATGTGACCATGAGGTCTTTCGACAAGCATCTCTTTTGCTTTTAATACGACATGTTCATGTGTATCTGTAAAAAATGAAAGCAGACTATCTTCCTTCCATTCTTCTTGAAGGCGCTTAGGATAAATTTCTTCCAGGTCTTCCTTTGGCATGTTAAGCGTTTCTAGTGGCTTTCCAATCGACAAAGAGGCACTACTTTTAGTTGTTTTAGTAGTACTAACTAAATTCCTTGCCTTCACTTGTCCCCAGGCATTTTTTACTTCATTTCCAAATCCTAAAGATGTGATAGCATCTGGGTGATCTTCTTTAAATAAACCATAAAAAACAAACTGCTTTGGCCCATCTAGGGTCACTCGTTCTGTTTGCAGACCGGTATACGCAAACTCATATTGGTAGACTTCATTTGGAAGCGATTTTTTTTGCAACACTTCTGGCTCATTTGTTTCTTTATACGATAGACCGAAGAATTGAAATCCGTCCGTTGAGTATCCAACCGTTTTTGCAAGCGAACCTTGTTGTAAGTACGGAAATGTTCCGGATTGTTGTTGATTTTGCCTTGAACAAACCACATAGCCTTTAGAAGCATCTTCAAAAACCGCATGATCAATATATTGTGATAAGTATGCTTCATTACTTCGAACTGCATCTTTATCGGCAATACCTAGATCTTGACCATAAATAAGATCAACTTCAACATTTTGTCCATTAACCGTTACATCCCAAAACCAAACTCCTTGCTCAGTTAAGTGGAAAATAACTTGATACTCAACTTCCTCGAAGGTTCCGTGAAAGCTAACGTGCTGCTCAGAAAATTGGACACGACTATCTGAATGAACGCCTAGTAATGGTTTCACTTTTATCTCGCCTAAGCGATGCAGCCTTAAATATATGTTATTTAATGAACCGTCTATTCCATTAGACAGCCATTGATTAATTAATGTATGATTATGTGTTGCTGCAAATATATCGCCACTATTTAAAAAGGTGAAGCAATAATTTCCTGCTTTAATTTCAGTATTTTTTGTTGACATTATGCTCTCTCCCTATTCATTTTATTTATGCAGTTTAAGATGGACTGATTCTACTTGCTGACTATTTGGCCCTACATAAGCAATAAAATCTCCCGCATCACTCTTATATTCTAAATCCGAATGATAATAACGAAGACTTTCTTCTTTTAGCATGAATGTTACAATTTTTGCCTCTCCAGGCTCTAGCTTGATTTTCTCGTATCCGCTCAATTCCTTTAAAGGCCGGACAACTTCACCTGCCACGTCTCTAACATACAGCTGCACGACCTCTTCTCCTGTTACATGACCCGTGTTTTCTACCGTGATTGAAACGGTAACCGGATCGTTTGAAGTAATAACTTCTGCTGATAAGGATAATTTACTGTAGGAGAACGTTGTATAACTAAGTCCAAAACCAAATGGAAATAGTGGCTCATTCGGTATGTCTAAGTACTGTGACACATAGCGTACTTGTCTATCCACCGCATCTTTTGGTCGCCCCGTATTAAAGTTATTATAATAAACGGGAATTTGTCCAACCGAATACGGGAAAGACATTGTTAATCGCCCTGAAGGATTGACATCACCATAAAGTAAGTCAGTTATTGCCGGTCCACCTTCTGTTCCCGGAAACCACGCTACTAATATCGCATCTGAATGTTCAATTACTCCATGCAAATCTAGTGGGCGCCCATTAAATATAACCGTAACGATCGGCTTCTTTAATTGTTTCATTTTCGCAATAAGTTGAAGCTGTGCTTCAGGTAATTTAATATTTGCTCGTGATCCCGCTTCGCCGCTCATTTCTGAATGTTCGCCTAATGCTAGCACGATTACATCTGCTTGATTCGCTACTAGAAGTGCCTCTTGATATTGCTCCTCTGTTATCGATTCAATATCAGAACCTTTTGCTATACTAAGGTTACTTGGGTCAATTTTCATTTTAAAACCATCTATTAACTTGATCGCTTCGTTTTCAGATCCTAACCATGACCAAGGACCTAAAATATCCCCGTTATCTGCAAACGGACCAATCAAGGCAATTTTCTGCTTTCGCTGTAAAGGGAGTACTTGTTCATTTTTTAATAGAACGCACGTTTTAGTCGCTAATTCACGCGATACTTGACGATGGTCCTCACTCAAAACTATTTCTTTTTCTAGCTCTTCGTTTGCGCCACGATATGGATTTTCAAATAAGCCGAGCTTATCTTTTAATTTTAAAATTCGGAAAACGGATTCATTAAGTAACTCTTCTTTAATTTCTCCTTTTTCTAGCAACATTTTTAAGTTTTTCAAATAGCAAGAAGTCATCATTTCAATATCGATTCCAGCCTCTATTGCCTTAAACGCTGCTTCAGCTTCATCTGCTGCAACACCGTGTGGAATCATTTCTTTAACAGCACCCCAATCAGAGATAAGAACACCATCAAAGTTCCATTCATCTCTTAACAAGCTTCGCATCAAGCGTTTATTTCCTGTAGCAGGAATTCCATCTACTGTATTAAAAGCAGCCATAACCATTTCGCAGCCTTCATCAAGAGCAGCTTTATAAGCCGGTAAATATAATTCACGTAATTCTCTCTCTGACATGTTAACTGTATTATAATCACGTCCACCTTCTGGCGCTCCGTATGCAGCAAGGTGCTTTACACATGCAGCAACTCGGTTACCATCATTTTTCAAATCTTCCCCTTGAAAACCACGTACAAAAGCTTTCGCAAACAAACTGTTTAAATAAGAATCTTCACCTGTCGACTCCATTACCCGCCCCCAACGTGGATCTCGTACTAAGTCCACCATTGGTGCAAATGTTACATGAACCCCAGACACTGAAGCTTCTTTTGCGGCGATTTCTGCACTTTTTTCGGCCATCTCAAGATCCCAGGAGCAACCAATTGCTAACGGGATTGGAAAAATAGTTTTATAACCATGCACAACATCCGCCATGAAAATTAATGGGATGTCAAGGCGATTATTTTTCAAATGAGCCTTCTGGATTTTAATAACTTCTTTTGCTCCAGACGCTCCAAGCACCGAACCACAGTTAGTTATTTCTTCTTTATTTAAACTTAAACCAGATAACGGACCCGTGATTTGACCTTCTGTTTCTGCTCCTTCAAAAAACGGGGTCGCTAATTGCATTAGCTGGCCGATTTTTTCATCGACTGTCATCTTATCGATTAGAATTTTTAGTTTATTTTCGTTCAATTTTATTCCTCCAAGACTTTTGTCTTTGTAAATAGACTGTGACATAAAGCATCAAATTAATCGTTCCTTTTCACTCAAAACTCGGCGATATATCAATAAATTTTGAAAGTAAATGATCGTCGGAATAAAAGCTAAAATTCCTAGGTAAGGTAACAAAAATACAAATAGTGCAGTAATAAATAACAATACGGCTAGTATCAAAGTCAATCCTAGGTTTTTAACCGCGAACATAATACTTAAACCTAGTGCCTTCTTAAACGACGCTTCTAACATTACATTAAAAGGAATTACATATACGTGAACCATAAATGAAAGAACGAGGAGTAAAATAGTGATCGCCATTCCAGCATTGGCTAACCCACCATTGCCTCCACTCATTGTGTAATAAAAATAGGTAGCTGTTGCGATTATTCCCCAACCAATGAAAAGTAAATAACTCCTCCAGAAGTATATTTTAAATCCATGAAAGAATTCTTTCGACAAGCCGCTACCTTCCCCTTTCACCCATTTATACAAAACATGATAAAGGGCAAAAGTAGCTGGAGGAATGGTTATAACCGGAAGGCATACGACAACCCACAGTAGATTTAACATCCAAAAGTCTGTAATCATATCTAATTTTTGTTTGAATGCTGATTCATAAAAACCTTTCATTCCACCTTCACTCCTTTATCTGTTTTATCTTTCGTCAGGCTAAGAGGACATTGAAATGTTATTTATTTAATAATTCAAGTTGTTCTTCTGCTGCTTTTTTTATTGCTTCGTTTCTACCAAAAGCGTTAATGGCAAGTTCGAAAATTTCTTCTGCTTTACTGTATTCTCCATTTTCGCTATAAAGCTTTCCAGATTGAATAAGAATCTCTGGTAAATGTCGGTTACTCGATCTAAAATGTTCTTGGAAAATGAAAAACCCCTCATCAGCTGTTAACTTTTCATAGATAATCTCGTTAATTTTTTCTTCTGCCTTTTGGTATAAAGACGGCTTAGGAACGGCCCACTTATTTGACCAAGCCGCTAGAACCTGTTCGTAACCACCAGTATAAACATATGATCCAAGTTCTTGATCATATTCTTCTCCACCTTTAAGAGCTAATCCGTAATCTCCTGCTTCGAAATTTTCTGTGCCCTGCTCGTAAAAGTTCAAAGAATTTTGATAGGTTTCATACCAGACAAGACTATAAATCAAAATAAATCCAACAATAATAGAAATAGTAGCTATGATAAATTTTTTCATAATCTCACCCCTTACTTCAAGCCTACGCCTGAGAATGCTTCAATAAAGTACCGTTGTAGGAAGATAAAGACTGCAACTACTGGTAACGTCACTAACGTTGTTGCTGCCCAAAGTTGCTCTAAAAATTGACCCGGTATCGTCGTTTTAAAGGAGTAAAGGCCTAATTGCAACGTATACATCGACTCATCACGTAAATATAGAAGTGCCATAAATAAGTCATTCCAGCTTCCCATGAACGTTAAGATAGCTACTGTTGCCAAAACCGGTTTTGTCATCGGAATAACAATTTTCCAATACACCTGGAATTCATTTGCACCATCAATTCTTGCAGCTTCCAAATAAGCAGTCGGAATTTGCGTCATAAACTGACGAATCAAGAAAATGTTATACGCACTTACTGCGACTGGGATGATCATTACTTTATACGTGTTTACCCAGCCAAAACTATATAACATAGAGTAAGTTGGGATTAATAATAAAATTGATGGAATCATCATCGATCCTAATACTATTTTAAAAATAAGATCTCGACCTCTAAACTTTAGCTTACTAATCGCGTAAGCAACCATTGAGTTCAAAATAACGTTTAGTATTGTTACACTAACGGCAATAATTACACTATTTTTAAAAAGTACAGCGATATTTAAAGTAGTAAAAACTTTAATATATCCACTAAGTGTCCATTCTTTTGGTAATGACATTGGGTAATGAATAATTTCCGTCCCTGATTTAAATGAATTTAAGATCATAAAAACAAACGGATACATGACTACAATTGACCCAATAGTTAGTAAAAAGTAAATTAATAGTTTTGAAAGGTCTTTCTTTCGTATGAGTTTAAAGTTTGCCATCATACACACCTCCTTTATTCATCTTCGTTGCGATTTATCAGCATCCATTGAATTGTCGTTAAGATTAAAATCACAATCGCAAGAAGTAAACCAATTGTTGAAGCATAGCCCATAGACATTTCGTCAAAACCTGTTTTGTATAAATAAAGAACTGGTGTAAGACCTGAATTATGCGGTCCACCTTGTAAGTCGAAGATCATGAATACTTCTGTGAACATTTGCATTCCGTTAATCACGTTCATTGTCATGACAAATAATATTTGTGGCTTCAATAATGGTAAGGTTATTTTCCAAAATTGGATCCACCAGTTAGCGCCATCGACTTCAGCCGCCTCATATAATTGTCTATCTATCGAAAGCATTCCACCTAATAAAATAATCATTTGAATTGCAAACCACTTCCAGCTATTAAAGACTGCTAAGATTGGCATCGGTAGCCATTTTTCAAAAGTCCAATAAACCGGATCACTTAACATATTCATTTGCAATAAGGCGTGTTGTACTGGTCCATTTGGACTTGCTAGAAACTCAAAAATAATCATTGCTGCAGCAACGGAAGTTACTACAGGTAAAAAGTAAATTGCACGAAAAATTCCAGATCCTTTTGTTATTTTTTTTAGTAATAATGCTAATCCAAGCGAAATAACAAAAGTAAGAAAAATGAAAATTGATTGGTTATAGATAATATTAAATATTGATTGCCAAAATAGCGGATCTTGTATTCCTTTAATCCAGTTTCCAAAACCTACAAATTGAGCTTTCTGTGGTTCAATAACATTTATAGTTTGAAAGCTCATCTTGACCGCTAAAAACATTGGATACGTTAGAAAAACTAAGAAGTAAACAATCCAAGGTAAAGAAAAGAGATAGCCCCAAGTTGATTCCCGCTTAAACGATTTAAACATTCCAAATCCCTTCCTTCTCAATTTGAACTTTGGCTACCGTTTATTTATGCCAAAGTCTCAATTTTACTGTGGATTTATGTGGTATTAAAGCGATAGTCTGCACCTCGTAATAGATGCAGACTATCAAAATACATATTTTTATTGTCCGTCGAGAATTTTTCTAGCTTCGCTTGCGGCGACTTCAACTGCTTCTTCTACAGTCATTTCATTTTGAATAACTGATTTTATATAGTTTTGTAATAAAATGTTACTAATATCATCTACTTCAGCTACTGCTTCGTTGATAATCGTATTTTCTAATTGATCAACGAAAGGTTTGATATCGTCGGCTTGAAAATACTCATCATCCACTAGAGAAGTCAGTGTTGGTAACTGCTCTAATACTTTAAGAGATTCTAAGTTAACATCATCGTTCATCATAAACTTAATAAATTCAAATGATAACTGTTCACGTTCTGGTTGACTCTTGAATACCATTAGTGAACGTCCGTCTAAAGTAGACCAACTTGTGTCTCCTGCATTTAATACTGGAATTGGTGCAATTCCAACATCTTCACCAATGACCATTTTTTGGTCTTTTGCTTCATTCAAGTTTGCTTTCCAACCATAACCAAATTGTAACCACATACCTACATTACGACTGAAAAATTCGTTACCTTCCATAGAAGAAGGAGCAAAAGTTTGAGCTTTATTCATGAATTCATAGAAATCCACTAACTTCGCTTCTTCTTGATCAAAGACAATATCTGTTCCTAACTCATTAAATAATTGGTACTCAGCATTATTAAAGTTGTAGTAAATTTGCGAATTCATTGTCCAATACCAACCACCCCAAGCAAGTGCTTCGTTCCAGAATACGTTTCCGAAAATATTCGTATTATCACGGGCTGGTAGGTCATTAATTTTCTCAGCATACTCTAAGTATTGCTCGAAAGTTTCTGGTGGACTGTTTGGATCTAGACCTGCTTCTTCAAATAGTTCTTTGTTATAAATCATCATTTGCGTTGTAGCATTCCAAGGAACATAATATTTGCCACCAAAATCTTCCTGAACATACTGTGGAGAAATACGTTCAAATAACTCCTCAGAACCTGCCATATCCTTTAAGTCTACTATTAAGTTGTCTCTTGCAAACTTAGCTGGTTGATAACCAAAAACACCAACTAAAACATCAGGAATATCACCTGCTGCAATACGAGCAGTAAGCTGTCCGCCATCCGGCTCTTGTTCAACAATAACTTTCACCTCAGGATTTTCATCCATAAACTTCGCTGCAACAACATCCCTTACATGTTCCAAATAATAGCCTCCAGATGGAACCATAACTTTAACTTCACCACTTAACTCTTGCGCTTGCTCTTGCTCTTCTGTTACATCTTCTTTTTGTGCTTCTTCATCTTCAGTATTATTTTCTGTACCTGAACCACAAGCCGACAATACCAAAACCAACATCAGAACTACTACTAACGAAACGAAACTAAATAAATTCTTTTTCATAATTTCTCCTCCTTAAGATAGTGAATAAATCACTTTAGTGTTTTTATATTCAACCAGAAATCATTGAGTAGTCGAATTACTAGTAGCACCACAAGATTCCCGAATGATTATTTCAGTAGAAAGCTGATAATTCCTTTTTATTAACTGCTTTTCATCAAGTACTTGAAATAAAATGTGTGAAGCTAAAGTACCCATCTCATATTTAGGCTGTCTTATTGTTGTCAAAGCAGGCGTAACATATTCTGCAATCTGAATATCATCAAAGCCAATTACACTAATATCAGTTGGTACTTTGATATCCTTCTCTTTAAACGCTTTCATTCCACCGATAGCCATTTCATCATTAGCATAAAAAATAGCTGTAGGTAAATCGCCTTGTATGATTAAGGTTTTTGTTGCACTATAGCCACCATCACGAGTAAAGTTACCTGAGGTATTCCATTTTGCTTCATAAGGTACTCCCTGTTCTTTTAATGCTCGTTTATAACCTTCAAGTCGCATTTTGTTATCATAAGAACCGCTCGAACCACTGATAAAGGAAACTTTCCGATGTCCTTGATCAAGCAAATACTTTGTCGCTAAATACCCTCCTTGTTCATTATCGACAAGAACATTTAGAAGATAATCACCTTCAAGAAGACGATCCAATAACACAATAGGGAACCCTTCTCGTTGAGATGTTTTAATAATTTTATCGCTAATATTATTAGCTAAAACAATAACCCCATCTACTCGTTTTTCCCTTAAAAACTTTACTGCAGTTGAATCTGATCCGCCAAGTGAGCTACAAGCAATGAGGTCATACCCATTGGCTATCGTTACTTCTTGAACCCCTTTTATTAACTCCGAGTAAAACGGTCCCGATAGATCTTTTAAAATTAACGCAATCGTCTTCGTGCTACTACGCTTCAAATCCATGGCAGCTCCATTTTTTTGATAGTTCAATTGTTTAGCAGCTGCAAACACTTTTCTTTTCGTTTCTTCACTAACTTTATCTTTTCCATTTAAGGCAATTGACGCCGTCGATATCGCAACACCAGCTAGTTTTGCCACATCTTTAATTGTTATCAACATCCTCACACCCTTTAATAACTAAATTTAATTATGAAAGCGCTTCATCGAAACGTTTCGAACTGTATATTTATATTTTAACCCTTTATACAATGATATGTCAAGAGTGTTTTAATTATTTCATCGAAACGTTTCGATTAAATGCGTCGAGACAGATATAGATAAGAAAATTAATGAGCATAAGCGCTTGGTAGTGTCCGGAGGAGGCACGCCTTCGGACAGGATCGCGCTTCCCACTCTTCATCCTGTCCGAACATGGCACGCATGGCACGCCTTCGGACAAGATCGCACTTCCCACTCCTCATCTTGTCCGAACATGGCACGCCTTCGGACAGGATCGCACTTCCCACTCTTCATCTTGTCCGAACATGGCACGCCTTCGGACAAGATCGCGCTTTCCACACCTCATCTTGTCCGAACATGGCACGCCTTCGGACAAGATCGCGCTTCCCACTCTTCGTTCTGTCCGAACAAGGCCAACTCTCACAAAAAAGAAAACCCCTTGCTACACAAGGGGTTTAAACATTCTATTCATGATGACCCGTGGGGGGCTCGAACCCTCGACCTCCACCCTGTCAAGGTGGCGGATTACCTACGTGTTTTTAAAGTCCTTCAAAATGTTAATCTGATGCGGTTTGTAAGCTATATTCCTTTTCAATTAGGGATATTATATCCTATAGCACCGCCAACTTGCAAGATTTATTATGCTACAGTCTGTAAATCTTTTTTATGCTTCTTTAGAGTAGTCTATGTAGTCCAAAGTAGTCATTTTATTTCTGCTGTATGCTTTCGGTGTACAGCTACTTCTGTAATAAAATGTGCATATATCAAGTCCTCTAATGTCTCTTCCAAACTGATACTAATACCTATTTCATCATTATGGTGCTTAGTAATTTCCTCCATCATTTTAAATATTTTTGGATTAATTGTTAAAGTGATTTGTTTCATCTCTTTTATCCCCTTTGTCATTTAGGTTAGGTTAGTAGAACTTTTCTTTCTCACCTTAACAACGACAGGGTGATTAATATCAGACAAAACTATTGTTTATTTGTTTTATTTATACATATTTTATAAGCTTTTTCAAATTCTATTTGATAGAATTAATATATACTCTTCAATATTATTTAATAAACGATGGAGTAGTCACCAAAAGACAATTATTTAAGCAAAAGGAGTAAGTTAGTTATTAAGATTAAAAAAACTTTAGTTAATTATGCTTACGACTTTCTTGATAATTCTCTATACCATTATCAGCTAGCAACCGATGAAGATTAATATTCACTATTATGGAAATCTGCGTTGTAATTCACTGTTTATTTGTTAGGTTTATAGCTTCTTTTAGTTGCTTCAAATATACCTTTAACCATTAAATCTTTTTATTCGACTCATTTAGATACGTTTTCTTTACACTCAATATCGGACAGGATACTAATTTCTGCCAAGACTAATTTTATCAATGGTTTATTAGGAGGTATTTTAGTTGATTGAAGAAATACTTAAGTTCTCGATAGGTTCGATAACAATTAGTGCGGTTGTTGTATTTATCAGTAAAGGGATTTTTAATACATTATTAAGTAAAGATATTGAAAACTATAAAACAAGACTTAATAAGGAATTAGAAGGACATAAATCAGAATTACAGAAAAGCATTTTTGAACATAAAACAAAATTCTCCAATTTACATGGAGAAAGGGCTAATGTAATTAAAGAACTATATAAAAAGTTAACCAATTTAGAAACTTATCTAAAGGATTATTATTCAGATATTACAGATAATCAAGATAAGTTACTGGTTGGGAAAACATTATCTACCTTAACAACTTCCTACCTTGATTTTATGGAATACTTTAACCATAACCGTATTTTTTTTGATGATAATGTTTGTTTTTATATTGAAGAAATTTCTGCGATTACATCTATTGTAATTGGTGGTGGTTACGAAGAAAATGATAGTGTTCATTCTCTAGTCCTAACTAGTGGATGGAATAAAACAGTAAAAATGCTGATTGATGACGATATACCTAAGTTCAAAAAAGAGTTAGAAAATATGTTCAAGAGGATACTAGAATACTAATTTTCACATACTTAATACCCACTCTTTCATGTTAACCCTATACACCTTAAACGCTGTATCTTTCATCATACTAGAGAAACCAATGCATAGTAAATCATAAAAGATACAGCTGTATTTGTCAACTCAAAAGCGGTCCACGAATCAGTTGAAAAAAGGTCCACTTATTTAGTTGGTTTTAGCCATGACATTGTCTCTTCAAATCGGTGACTTACTTCTCGTGAAATATCTAAGATATGTGATTTGTGAGCAAGTCTATCTACAATTGCACCAGTAAGCATCGGGTCTTTAAAAATCTCTTCCCAGCGATCAAAAGCCAAGTTTGTTGTTATGATTATTGATCCTTTATCGTTTCTATTTGATAATAAATTAAATAGTATTTCACAACCAATTTTGTCAAATGATACGTATCCCAGTTCATCTAAAACGACAAGACTGTACTTTTCAAATTTGGTTTTATATTGCGATAGTTTGCTTTCACTCATTGCTTCTTTTAACTCTATTATTAAGTTAGGTACAGAGATAAACAATACACTTTTGCCTTCCAAACACGCCTTAATACCAAGCCCAATACTATAATGTGATTTCCCGCAGCCAGGAGATCCTATTAAGATTATATTTTCTTTATTTTCAATGAACTGCAACGTTTCTAGTTCTTCGAATTTCGGTATAAATTTCTTATGGTACTTACTCTTGTCGAAGTCTTCTAAGTACTTGTTAAGAGGGAATTTAGCCCTTCTGAGTCTATGTTTTAAACCATTCTCAAGCCTTAGTTCTAATTCTCTTTCGAGTAGACGACTTATCAGCTCTCGGTGGGTCATGTTTGTATGGTTTGCTTCATCAAGAAGCATTTGATAATTGGTTTTTATATAGGGTAATTTTAGTATATGGGCCATTTCTTGTATTTGCATTTATTCCACCTCCGAGAAACATAATTCGTTATATCTAGATACTTGCCTTGTAGCGATGTTGCTAAGTGCAGTTTTATCTATGTGCATAGATGGAATAATATCGATATGAGATTTATTGTATGTTTCTAGAATCAATAGTATTTCTTCGATTGGTTTATCATCATTTTCTTGAATGATCTCTATGAATTTTTTCTTGTTTCTGCTAAAATTAGTATCATAGATGGCTTTTAACCTTGGTATGCTTTTTAGAGCGTGGGAGTTCTTGATTGCACCTGGTTTTTTGTTTAATGAGTTTAAGTAATGTTTAATTTTAATACTTATCTCGTTAGTACCATCTATTTTTTTGTGTTCACAAACGAGTATGTTGTTTGAATAAAAGCCTATTGTGTCGTAATATTTCTTGATTGTTATTAAGCGTCCTACAAGATACTCCGGTACTGAATAGTGGTTGTTATCAACTCGTACAAAACTATATTTATTTGGTTTTTGCACTGTAACTGTTGCAAGATCAAGCTTTGGTTTTGTAGGTTGAAGATGTTTTATTTCTTCAGAAATAGTGCTGTCTTTATTGAGTTCTATCAATATAGTATTCAAGTATTCACGTGCATCATCGAATGTCTTAAACTTATAAGTTAACGCAAATGCTTTCTTCACGCTGCCCTCCACATGACCCTTCTAATGTAAAGCTTTGCATTAGAAGGGTAATGAAAAGTATATGATAATGTAAAGTAAGGCTGTTAGATAACTATAAACAAAGTGATTCTAGTTGTTTTACTTTACATTTTCAATGGCTATATTTAATATAGGCGAGGTCGCCTACGTTAAATATAGGAGGTTATGATTATGGAACAAAAATATCAAACATTTGAACAACTGTCCTCAGAAGTAGTTAAATCCCTTCGGGATATGTCCTATTCCGAATCAAGGATAAGCCAATATCGTTCCGCGTGGCAAAAACTGGCTACTTTTATGGAAAACAATCAGATTGAGTATTATTCAGCGTCAGTAGGTGGAGCATTTATAGCTGACTTTATTGGTACTGGGAAATACGAGGAATTTAGCCATTGGGAAAAGAGCATAATCCGGTGTGTGGATGTTCTAACTGAATTTCAGTCTACAGGAACGTTCCAATACAGAAGGGCAAAGAAATCCTACCAATTTTATGGTTGCATCGGTAATCCTATGGTGGATTTCCTTAATCACCGAAAATCTTTGGGTATTACAGAAAATACGCTTGGTCATTACCGATTAAATCTTCATCGCTTTCTTAGTTTTTTTAATGAAGAAGGAGTCATGGAAACCGAAGCAATTAAAAAACAACACATTTTAGGATTTGTGAATCAGCTTGGTTTTTATACACCTGCAACGCGCCACAGCATGCTTACCACTTTACGTGGGTTTATGAGATATCTACATGACAATGGGTATACAGGGATTGACTTTTCATACCTAATTCCAAAAGACAATTACAAGAAGCAATGTAAACTACCCACGACATATACGAAAAATGAAGTTGAATCATTAATCAATACTGTTGACAGAAGTAGCCCAAAAGGGAAGCGTGATGCTGCTATGATACTATTGGCTGCACGATTGGGATTGAGGGCTTCTGACATCTGTCTGTTGAAGTTTGAAAACATACACTGGGAAAAGAATACAATTACACTTGTTCAACAAAAGACTAAAAATAAGATTGAGCATCCACTTTTAATAGAAATAGGAGAGGCTATTATCGATTATCTGAAGTATGGACGGCCTAAATCTGATCTTCCTTATGTCTTCCTACATGCAATCCCGCCATATAACTGCCTAAATAGATCGACTTTGCATAGCATTGTTACTTTTTATCTCCGTCGTGCTGGCATTAAAAACATAACAGAAAAGAAACATGGTCCTCATGCTTTGAGGCACAGTCTTGCTGGGCAACTACTGGAACAAAAAATACCCATCCATGTTATATCAGAAGTGCTAGGTCACAAGAATACCGAAAGCACAAAAACTTATTTACGAATAGACTTAACATCTTTGAGCCAATGCGCATTAGATGTTCCACTCTTAAAAACGCCATTTTATGCCAAGGAGGTGGAATGATGCCGAACTATTGTGGTATTTATGCTGGTTTAATCGAACAGTACATTGATTTCAAAAGAAACCTCGGTTACAAGTTTGTTGATGCCACTTACACACTTTCGTTATTTGACAGATTTACAATAGATAATGCCGTATTAAAACTCGGTCTATCAAAGGAGATTGTTGATAAATGGAGTGAGAAGCGTCCAAATGAATCAGACAAGACACGTTATGCGAGGATTCATTATATTGCAAAATTTTCCGCCTATTTAAATGATATGGGATATCCATCACATATACCGAGATTGCCTAAAAAGTACAGCAGTACGTTTGTACCACATATTTTCTCGAAAAAGGAAGTGAATGCATTCTTCGATGCATGTGATACGCTTAAAGTTAATAGACGATTTGAAACAACTGTGTATGTACTCCCCGCTTTATTTAGAATGCTATATGGCTGTGGCATCCGTATCAGCGAAGCGTTATCCCTAACATGTAAGGATGTTGATCTTGATGCAAAAAATATTATTGTCAGGGAAACGAAAAACGGCAAAGACCGAATACTCCCATTATCTGAAACACTAACTGAGGTGTGTATTCAATATAGGAATGTTCGTCCCGGCAAATATGAACCGAAAGGTTATTTTTTTATCAAGAACAATGGGCAAAAATGTAATGCCAAGGCAATATATGAATGGTTCAGAAAAATACTCTGGAATGCAGGAATTCCACATGGTGGGAAGGGTTTTGGCCCAAGAATGCATGACTTTCGTCACACTTTCAGTGTACACTCTCTTGTGAAAATGTCAGAAGCTGGGCTAGATTTATACTACTCACTCCCAATATTATCAAAATATCTTGGGCATCAGTCATTAGAGGCTACAGATAAGTATGTAAGGCTAACATCTGACATGTACCCTGATTTAATTAGAGAAGTAGATAACGTTTGTGCCTATGTATTTCCGGAGGTTGACCATTATGAAGCCGACTGATTTCTCTCGCTATCTGACAGGATTTCTTACAAAATACCTGCCAGGAGAAATGGGGTTCAGTATAAATACGATTGCCTCTTATAGAGACACATTTGTACTTTTCCTTACATTTATCAAGGATAAAAAAGGAATAAAAACAAATTCTCTGACGCTGGGCATGATTAATAAGGAAATGGTTATTCACTTTCTTGACTGGATAGAAACAGAGCGTGGCTGTAGTACAGCCACAAGGAACGTCCGCCTTGCGGCATTACACTCTTTCTTCCAATATCTCCAGTATCAGAGCCCCGATAATCTTTTGGAATGGCAGAGAATCCTTGGAATCCGGGTTAAGAAAACAGAAACAAAATCAATCAGTTACCTAACGCTTAATGGGATCAGACTACTTTTGGAAATGCCTGATCAGTCAACTAAAATAGGACGAAGAGATCTTGCTCTTTTGTCAATTATGTATGAAAGCGGTGGAAGAGTACAGGAAATCATTGACCTCACTCCGTCACAAGTACGTTTTGACAGACCATGTACTGTAAAGTTAATTGGTAAGGGGAATAAAGCCCGGATAGTCCCTCTGATGGATGCTCCGTTAGATTTATTAAATCGATATATGGATGAGCAGGGGCTGTTAAGTTTGTCAGCAAACATGTACCCATTGTTCTGTAACAAAAGAGGAGAAAAACTGACCCGGGCAGGGGTGAATTACATACTAGATAAATATGCACGCAAGGCTCGTATTAAAGATCAAATATTAATCCCAGAACGATTTAGCTGTCATTGTCTGAGACATTCAAAAGCTATGCACTTACTCCAAGCAGGAGTTAATCTCATATACATCCGTGATATACTAGGTCACCGTTCTGTCCAAACAACTGAAATTTACGCTAAGGTAGATTCAAAACAAAAAAGAGAAGCAATTGAAAAAGCATATACAGATGTTGTACCAAAAGGTGCACCTTCTTGGCAAAAAAGTGGAGATTTATTGGAATGGCTAAAAAGATTTGATAAATAAAATAGTGTTTGCGTTGCAGATAATGTAAAGTAAAACAGCGAGGGATCCTTTACTTACGGTTATTTAACAGCCTTACTTTACATTATCATATACTTTTCATTACCCTTCTCGTTTCCACTGAAACAATTAGTGACGTTGATATCGAATCCGTAGTAGAGTGACAATTTTAGCAAATTCTCATTGAGGACTTTTTCAGTTTTACCTATGAATTTTGATACTACATTTCTCATATTGTCGTACACAATCTCTGAATAAACGCCACCTAACATATCGAAGAAACGCACATGAGAATCCATAAAGACGTCTTGCTTTTGATTCTTATATAAATACGCCCATCTGAAATCAGCAGCTGGTGAAGATAGTACAGCTAGATGATAGGTATTGATCTCCCCGTTTATTTCTAACTTCACTTCGCCAAAATCATATTCAAGTCTTTGCCCTAAATCATATGATTGTTTAATAAAGCATTCCTTAGGTTTGTTTCTTTTTTCTCTGATTTTATTTGTAATAGTTGTATATCCAATATCAAACTTTTCATTGACTAGCATTTGGTGAATTTGCAAATTAGTCAGCTGTTGTTTATGTCGACCTAACTCTTTACACTTTTCAGATTCACTCTCTAGGATTTCGTCTAATCTGGTATCGATTTCTGCTGTGTACTTTCTTGGCTTTCTATTTTGAGCATTATACTTTGGTGCCTCGCATATTTTTTCTTGTACTTCTTGTACTTCTTTTTTATTAACGTCTAAGGCATTCAACAGAGTATTGTTCTTCTGGTACTCATTCCAATAGATTGCGACTGTTTTCCGATTGATGTTTAAAAGCTTGGCAGCTTTTCTATTGGATACACCTTGCTGCTTTAGTTTTATTATTGCATGTTTGTCCATTATCTCAATCACTCCATCCCACCCCTTTACTGCCATCATAACAGTAAGAGATTAGTGTTAAAGTACTGGACCGTTTTTCAATTGATATTATTCTATTAATGGGCCACTTTTAGAGTATCATAAACAACAGCTTTTCTCATTGTCATTTATAAATCTTTTTTGTGTTTAAAAGCTTCTAGATACTTCAAGTCAATAGGAAGCTTTTTAACAAGAATATATACTTCCTGTGGTGATAAGGCAAGGTATACATCATTAAATCTGCCAGCAGATGTGGGTACGTCTGCTGACTTAACTTCAATACCAGTATAGATATAGTTTCTTCTACCAGCATTAAATTCAATGGTCTGTACTTCCATATCAAGCTTATTTACTTCATGCAATGCTTCTGCTTCTTTCATGATAGCTTGAATGTAAAGGTATTTTTGATGCATCATTTTAGCATAGGCTTTTCTTTCCACCAGTTGTCTTTCATCAGTGAAAATTGAGTGTAACTTCTTAACTTCTTCAGCTGATTTAATTTTGAAATTCTGAAGGACATTGTTCAACACTAGAAATTCTTCAGAACTTTTCTGTAGTTCTTCTTCAAGGCTATTAAGCTTCTTCTTCAGCTTTGTTTCCATTAATTCGTTATCCTCTAGTACTCTTTTTTCGATAGCTTCATTCATTTCTACTTCTTTGATGAAACGAATTTCTAACTGTAATTCTTCATTTCTAGTGGAACAGGTACTAATTTGCTGATTTAGCTTGTCTAGTTTGCTGTTATAATCGCAAATGAACTGTTGTACTTTCTCCATTATCTTACACCTTCTTCTTCATGGATTATCATATGAGGGAAATTCGTTCTGAATAGATGCAAGTCTTTCTTTTCAACCATGGCGACACCACGATTAAACTTATATCCTAATCTTTCACCATCAAAATAAGTGTATACTTTCCCCCTATTAGTTTCAGACACAAAAACCGGTATCTCAACCTTTACTAAGCTATTATCAAAGTACTTACGTAGATAATATAAGCGTTCGCTACTCATTACTATCACCTTCACATTCTTTTAGAATAAATATCTCAAACTCCTTAATGTTTTCAAGCCTGTTGAAATAAGTATAGAAGTACACGTTTCGTTGCATCATCTTGTATAGTGGCTGGAAGAACAGTTGTGACTTGATTACGTTTCTAGCTAGACTATTGAACATACGCTTATCAGCAGTCTGTTTTAGCGTTTCTAGTTCTGTTATAGCCTTGAATTTATGCTTGAATAGCAGCTGCTTTAATACGTTCTTAACAATATTATCAATATCCTTTAGTGGTTTTTCATTTAAATTGAGTTCCAGCATTTCAAGCTTTGTTATCAATAAATCTAGCTTCATATTTTTGACATCAACGTCTTTTTCGCTGTTATATTCACTGCATAAATCAGTTAGTTCAGCAACAAATTCCTCAATAAGCTTCATTTAGATACCTTCCTTTGCTGTGTTTTAATCATCGTGTTAATCAATATCAAGAAG
Organism: Bacillaceae bacterium IKA-2; assembly: GCA_031761875.1. Classification (GTDB taxonomy): domain Bacteria; phylum Bacillota; class Bacilli; order Bacillales; family Anaerobacillaceae; genus Anaerobacillus. The sequence continues at coordinate 3,005,849 of CP134492.1, forward strand.
GTACTATCTAAGCCATGCTGTTGTAGCAATTCCCATACAATTTCTTTTTCGTAAACCGTATAGCTGTTAGTACGCTGCTTATAGCAGATATTTTGCCTCGTACATTTCATTCTGATAGCTATGTTGTCGTATTTAAGTCCGTATACTCGTACTAGTGCTGAAATGGTAACAGCATCTAGCATTTCTAGTGTTTTGGCTTTATCATAGTTCACTGTCATTCACACCTTTCTGGTTATTTTTTTTGTATCTCAAATAATTAACGCTGTCTTTCACAATTTTTGACTAAATTTAGGAACAAAAAAGAACATCACCAATAAGGCAATGTTCCAAAATTAAAGAGTTGTTTTTGATGCTGTTGCTGTCATTGAAGTTGAAGCGTAAAGCTAACAAACAGCATCAATCATGGTTGATACCCACATAAAATTCTTGTCCTAGAAATATGTAATGCAACGGTAATGTGGTACCGTTCTAACCTTATAGATGCTTGGAGGTATGAAAGTTCGCAGATAAGTTGTGAAAGTTTAGTGAATAATTTTTACAATAAATACAAGAGTTAACTGGTGGTGTACAGAGTGAGTTTAAGGTAAAGACTTTATTTACTGGAGTAAGTTTGTCTAATAGAGATTTTTACAAGCCTCAATAGACCAGGCATTGTTCTCTCCATTTCTTTAATAACAGTAACAATATTTTCATCTGTTGATATATGTCCTATTCTATTTCTTAAAGTTGTATAAACTGGTGCTTCTTCAGGTTCCCCACTACTTCTTATCCGGGTCATATCCTCTACATTGGGTTCAAACTCTTTGATAAATCTGTTAACTTGGTTTTGGCTATCTTTATTTAATAAATATAGAAGGCTATATAGTAAAATATACTTGGTCATAGTATCATCAACAGATAAAATTGTTCTCAGCATCATATAATAAGGGCTATTTCTAAGTTTATCTAGTAATTGTTCATTTTCAAACTCTTTTTTAAAAAAAACTGTGTTATCTCCAATCACTTGAGATGTACTAAATGTTGTGGAAGAAGAACGTAAATTTACTATCCTTTTACCATTATTATAAAATTCTGATGGATAATATTCTTTGTAAGCTATATCAAATTGATAAGACAAAAGATTAATTATATCTAATACAATACTAGAAGTTAACTCTTCAGCTTCTTCTATAGTTAATTTATCATTTATGAAATGTATCTTTATACATACAAATCCGGATTTTTTTTCTCTATTTCAATAAATGATATATTGTTTTTATTATACTGTTTTGTTATTTTATCAGATAAATGAACGTTCATATTAACATCATATTCTATGTAGTTGATTAAATTTTCCGTCATATATAAGTCAATCCCTTCCAAATTAATACTTAAGATGATACTACTGTTTCACTAACAGGATACAAAAAAATTGTGCCTTATTAGAGTATTAAACTCATTTTGAACTAAACAGTATGTATAAATTAATTATATATGAACCTATAGTAAAAAAATACAAATTATAATATAAGATAACCTAAACCAGTAAGCGTTACTTAGCTTCGCTAGTTGTCCAGCTAAAGGTGTCCAACCATATAAACCTTATCTAATATTAGTTCCTCTAACAAATTAATAATTGGTTAGTTTTTAACTGCGGTTCGAATGGAATGAGAACGCATCTTTTGACTTTTATCTTTTGTCTTTTTTTAGATTCGAGTGTAATGAGAAGCAAATCTTTTGACTTTAATAACACTATTAAAGTAAGCCAAATTCTATATATCTCTTTTAAGGGAGAAGTCTTGAAACCATTGGTATAACTGGTTTTTATAAAAAAATAAGCCAAATAACTTGGTTATGTCTGATTAAAGCTGATTGTTCGTTAGTTAAGTAGAGGAAGAATTTAATCCCTCAATAACCTAACGTCAGGGGAAATCAGAATGACTAATGTTAATATTGTAGACTCAGTTATGGGTAGTGGTAAAACTAGTTGGGCAATTCAACATATGAATGAAGCAGAAGGAGATACTAATTTCATCTATATCACTCCATTCCTAAGTGAAGTAAGACGTGTTTGTAAAGATGTTCCAAATCGTAAGTTCATTGAACCAATACACAAAGGTAAAGGTAAGCTGGAAAACTTGAAAAAGATGATTTTAAATGAAGCTGATATTGCTACAACACATAGTCTTTTTCAATGCTTCGATGATGAAATTATCCAGTTACTAAAGACTGGTAAATATACGTTGATACTAGATGAAGTAATGAATGTGGTAGAACAGTATGATTTGAACAAGGATGATTTACAGTTATTAATACAGAATAAGATGATACTAGTTGATAAAGTGACTGGTTTGATTACCTGGAATAGTCAAGGTGATTTTCAGGATACAGAGTACAACAAGATAAAGAACCTTGCTAAAACTGAAAACCTATACTTCTTTGAAAATACTATCCTATTTTGGACGTTTCCAGTATCAGCATTTCAATCATTTAAAGAAATATATATAATGACGTACTTATTTAAGGCACAGCAACAGAAGTATTACTTCGATATGTACAATTTGGAATACTCGTACCAAGCAGTACAGAAGTTAGATGATAAAAGATATGTACTTCTAAATCATACTGATAGGAAGCCAATTGATAAAACGCTGATGAAGGCACAGATAAAAATCTATGAAGGTAAGTTGAATAACGTAGGTGATGGTAAATTCAATTTTTCTGTAAGCTGGTTTGGCAATGAAGAAAACAGACACCTCATAGAAAAACTAAAGAATAATTTGTACTCGTATTTTAAGAATAATGTCAAGACACCATCTGAAGTAAATATGTGGACGTGTTATAAAACTGATATTCCTAAACTAGTGGGGAATGGTTATCGAGGAATTAAACATAAACCTGGAACACCACATTCTAAGAAGGAATGTCATGTAGTTCACAATGCACGTGCTATGAATGAATTTAATCACAAAGAAACATTAGCGTACGCTGTTAATCGCTTTATGAACCCATATGAGAAGAAGTTCTTTCTGTCAAAAGGGATTACGGTAGATGAAGATATGTATGCATTGTCAGAACTCATTCAATGGATATGGAGAAGTCGAATAAGAGAAGGTAAAGCTATTAACCTATACATCCCTTCTAAACGCATGAGAACGCTTCTGAAGGACTATCTTGACAATGATTTATAAAAATAACTACTATAGAAGAGGACTTTACTAGGAAATAAAGAATGGACTTTCCTATTCTTAAAGAGATAATATGGCAATCAGAAATAGCTACCGATAGTAAAGTAAATCAAATGGAAATTGAATTTATCAGACAATATCATTCCAATAATCCGAAAATTGGTTATAACCAAACACCCAAATTTAAAGAAACAGATTAAAGTTAGATATTTTTTAAAAGGACTTTCAAATATCTTTATCGAATTACTAATAAAATACTATTTTAGGAGTGATTGGTAATGGATATTCAGAAACAAGTGTTAAATGAAATATGTGAAAGAGTAGGTTTAACTACTTATTGGTCATACAAAAGTTACTATAATCAGCACTCTATAGATTGTGCTAAAGGAGAAATAAATGCTTACACCGATGTACTATTAAAACTAAACGGAAAAGATGATATAGAGGAAAGCGAAGGGCAAGATTTTGTATATAGTCTAATGAGTATTCATGTAAAAAATGGTTACAGAACTGGATATGAACATATAGATGATGCCATGGTACGTGAATTTATAACGAAGGATTTTAAAGATGTAATTCAAGAAACATTAAGAATATAATAAATTTTATAATCCCCTGTCTTAATCGGCAATAGGGGATTTTTTATTGTTAAATATGAGAAGGCTAAGGTTATAGTAAAGAAGAGTTTATTGGTTGAAGCATCATATTCTACAAACTGTTGCTAATGTTTAGCATTGGGTTACATTAATGGAGGATGAAATGGAAAAAGTTAATATCATATATAAAATGTACGATAGTGTTAGAGTACCACCAGAGTACGAAATTCACTTATCAGGTTATCGAATTGATGCTAAACATGTTGTGTATAACCAAGCAGAATTTATTGTCATTAATTTGATTTCAGGTGAGACCAATAAGGGAATAGTTGTAGATGGCGAATCTGAATATTGTCCTGTACACATAGAGGCGGAAAATTTGGATGGATTTATTGATATTGCTGATGATGCAGTTGTTAATTTTATGAAATATCTAATTAAGGTTAAGGATAGTAAAGATTAAATCATTAATCTTAGTTGGTATATTTCGTTTTTACAGCAGAAATTACTTTTAAGAATGTGGTAACAGGAACAGGGCAGAATGCGTGTGAAAAAAATAAGCATGGTAGTTAATTTATTATTGTCGTTAAAAGGTTTTATCTATTTTTATAGGGCATGAAGCTGAACTAACCCTTAGCTAGACAGAATTTTTACCAATGTAAGTTATTACATATATTCATACATTCAATTCACTGATTTTATTAGCTTTTCACCACTTCAGGTGATATAATATCCTTGGCAGAAAAATCATACATTCAGAACGCTGAATTTACTGAACTGAAAGGGTAGGTACATAATGACAACAGCTAATCAGATTAAAGACGTTCAACCTATTAGAAGCAAAAAACTGCTAGAAGATATGAAGTGGAGTTTAAAACGTCACTGTAGCGAACGAGATTACATAATGTTTCTTATTGGAATCAACACTGGTCTACGTGTTGGCGATTTATTAAAGCTGAAGGTTAAAGATGTGAAACGGAAAAATAAGGTGATTATTCAGGAAGGAAAGACGAAAAAAACAAGAACGATTAATCTTTCAAACATCTATGATGAGTTACAGTCCTATATCACCAATAATCCTTCAGATTGGCTGTTTCCTAGTCGTAAAGGGGATAATCCTATTACAACTACACAGGCGTACAGGCAGTTAAATAAAGCTGGTGAAATGGCTGATATTGAAGATGGTATTGGTACTCACACTATGCGTAAAACGTTTGGTTACTGGTTCTATAAGCAGAATAAGGACGTAGCGAAGCTTCAGAAGATACTTAATCATTCACATCCTGAAATCACCTTACGTTACATAGGGATAACTGATGAAGAGATTGAAGATGATTTGAATAACTTTGTCCTATAACGTAGTTCCCTAGTTACGTAACAGCATCTAGGAATTTGTATATTAATATTCAAATATGGGGGGATGTGATTAAGATGGAAGTATTAACACCTGTAGGATTAAGAATAGTATTAGTTGAGGTAGGTAAGAAACCTATAGAATATAAGACGATAAGAAGTCATGCCGGAGATGATGATGAAATGAGAAATACAGTAGGTGGCTGGCTAAAATGTATTAAGCTGCCACACAATATTGATTTGTGGATTAATGAGGAAGGAATGTATGAGGGCTTTGATATTAACTTTTTCACAGCTACTGTAGAAGAGGAAACTGGTGCTATTAAGTTAGTTGATGAGATAAGAGGAAATGCTTTCTTTGCGTCACATGATGAAGGTGATTTTACAGTGTCACTGTCAGATAAACAAGTAGCTAGAGTTATGAATATATTTAGGAGTGATAGGAAGATAGTATTAATATAATAGCAAGACAGGGGACTGGATTATTCCAGTCTTTTTCTTATATACATGAAGACTGGTAAAGAAACTTGCCCAAAGAAGCAGAGTTAAACAAGCTGTTAGATTTATAGAGTTACCTGAGTACCTTACTAGTGTTACATTACTGGTAGGGTACCTTTTTTGCGTTACAGGACTTCCATATAGGGCTTCCTAATAGGAGTGGTATACAGCTTATACAGGCTAGTATAGGCGTTTCCATACAGGGCTTATATACAGGCTTATATATGGGCTTTATATAGGTGCTTTATTAACTGCATATTCTCGCTATTAACTGGCTTAATAGGCTTAATAATAGGCTTTATATATGCGTTTAATTGGCTAAATAAACTGCGTATTCCCTTTGGCTTCCCTTTAGCCTTTATTTGCTTGGATTAATTGGATTAATTAATTGGATTAAATGAGTGAGTTAAACGAGTGAATAAACTAAATGGATTGAATTAATAAAAAGGCTTGACTTATTTAGGGGGGTATGCATGGGTAGGCATGGGGGGAATACTCGGTAAACAACCTGTTGACCATTTTTTTATTATTTTTTTAAAAGTGGCTTCCAGTAGTGACGTGGCTGCTAGTAATCCCTTTGTCTGAAATTGTACCACTATCCGTTATCAATGTGTAAGACAAACTAACAGTAAGGGTGATGATATATTATGAGTGATTTAAAGGTATTAGGCTTATTAGCAGAGGTTTCGGTTGAAAAGTATCGTAAAATGTTTAAAGGGTTCGAGGAAGCTTCTTTGGTAATATACGATGGAATGAGGTATGTTATGGTCGAGACAATGGATGCTGAAACTTTATTTGACTCACGCTATTTAATATCCGATGAGGGGGTAATTAGTCACAAAGAGTGCATTTATTTTGGTGAATTATTTCCGATTGAAGCATTTGATTCAGATTCTAATTCAGAAGATGGTAAATTTTGTTTTTCTAGTGAAGCATGCGTTGAAATGGATAAAGAAATAAATGAAGAGATTTTAAGTCAAATAGAAGACGTTATAAGGCATAAGGTCACTGAACAAAATTATATGAAATAGGATTGGCAATTAAACAAGTTCTCAATAACTAAATGCATTACATTACCAGCTGATTAACCTCAGCTGGTATTTTTATTATGGTCATGTGAGAATAGCACAAGTAACAGTAGCGAATACAAGTTATGTCCATCTGTATTCATTAACCTTTATATCTAAAGAATGCTGGATAGCTTTTCCTTTATCTGTTGCTGAACAATCAATAAACTTAATAATGTGATTTCCTTTAGATACAGTATCAACGAGTAAGTTTCCGATATCTCTGTTAACCCACTTCTTTCTGCCTGTTTCCATATATCTAAAACCAACATTAGCTTGAAGATAAAGATTAATAGTGCAAGGTTCTTTAAGTTTCTCAATAGCTAGAATTGAAGCAATCATAATTGACCTGTAATGGGTACTACCTAATGTGCAAAAGTACATTTCAGATGTTCTATTGTAATACTGTAAAAAAGCGATTGCATGACCGCCTAGATTAGACTTTTGATATTGCTTTATGCATATGTTTACTGTCTTTTGTTCCTTTAACATATCATAATTCCCCCTATAGGATAAATTATAGGGTTCTACGCTAATTGCGTACAACTTATTTAGAGTAGGTTGATATGATATAGACCATCTTGATTACCTTAAAAATTAAGGTATGAATAGTCAACACTAAACTAGACAACTTTATTAAGGTGTTCAACTTTAAACTCAATTGGGCTTAAATAGCCAAGTTTCCCGTGAATGCGAAGGTAGTTAAACCAGTGGACGTAGTCATATAATTCCCTTGTCAAATCTTCTAGACTGTCATAATGCCTACCTTTGACAAACTCTGTCTTAATGATTTTAAAGGTAGCTTCTGCAACTGCATTATTTTATGGGAACCCTTCCAAACCACACAAACTGTGTACCATATATTCATACTAAATTTTATAGTTTTGGTGTCGTAAAACCATGACAACGTTTATAAGTAGGGGTGCGGTGTTCAGCGTTAAAATATATAAGTTAGCGTAAAATTATGACACATTTTACTTTACTATGCGAAAGTGGAACACGTGACCTAGACGTTCCAACACAGTCCATAGATAGATGCACAACTAATGAAAACACTAGAAAGGTCACGTGGAATAATCGCTAAAATGTTAATGCGAACTTTTCCCTTCGAGGTCGTCATTGTTAATTGTACGATAAGTCACTAGTTCTTTTACTTTAAAGTGGGGAATTGGTGAAGCACGTTTTTATTAGCTTTATTTCATCTTAATTAATAGGGTGCATATGACAAATTTTATTTCTGTTTCTTCATAGTGAAAGCAATGGAAATAACTATAAATGTTCTACTAATCTATTATTTACAAATTCTTCAGAAAGTTCTTCATTATAATTAAAGTAAACTAATTTTATTCCATGTTTTTGACAGAGGTCTTTCTTTTTATTATCACGTTCTTTTGTCTTTTTTAAAGCTGGTTTACCACCCCAATGCTTAATAGGTTTAAAATGCTGAATACCTTGATATTCTATACCTATATTAAATTCTTCAATGAAAATATCTAACTCTAGGTAATCTAAAATTTTTGGTCTATAATGGCGTTTTAAAGTCATTTGTGGAAACAACCGTTCAACTATATTATATAGAATGGTTTCACTTGTCCAAGCTTCACCAATTTTTTTATGGTCAAACCTTAAACGTACTTCATTCTCTATAATTGTATTTATTTTTCTGTGTCTTTTATCAACGATTTTACTAACTTCATAAGCCCATATATGTTCAAAATCATTACTGCTAATAGTTTTATTGGTACCTTCTATATGTGAGTCATCTAATTCGTTTAAAACTTGATTTATTTCATCATCACTATATTTATTAAGACATTCTTTTTCTCTTACTTGTTCAAACAAATCACTATATTTAAAATCAAGTAATTCTAATAACTCATCAGAAACTAAGTCTTTTTTATAATAAAATGAAGATGGAAGAACACCATTTTCATAATATTTCTTTTGGATGTACCATCCAAATTTTTGTTTAAATTTTCCGCCATACATAGGGTTACAAAATCTAATTGAAGGAATAGCTTTATTACATTCATGACAAAGCTTATCTTCAAATGGTATGTAATTTATAATTTTTTCATTTTCGGGAACTTTATCTTTTATTAGTTTCCTAACAAGTTCTGTAGGAAAGTCTTTAGTACTTAGCACGTAATAGCTTTCGATATTCTTTTCTTTAAAGTCAAGAAAGTTTTTACCACGCAATCTCAAATATATATCATTTTGATAAAGTCTTAGGCTTATATAATTTTTCACAGCTTCTTTCATACATGAACAGAAAATATATTCAGACTTTTCATTTTGCTTAAAAACTACAAAGGCACCTAGAGGATATTGTACTATTGGAAACGGTAAATTCTCTTTTATGATAGGCAAGTTCTTTACCTCCTAAATGAATGAATATTTTTCAATACAAATAATTTATGGAGTGTTCCCCCCCAAGAAATGAAATAATTACCTAACTTTCATTTTAACATCGATTGGAATATGTTAGTAGATTTTATTGTCGAATAATCGCAGGGTAGGTGAACTTCTAATAAAATTTGAAGTGAAAACTAATTTAATTTGAAGGTTTATTAATATAAAAACCGCCCACGCTGGACGGTCTTATTTGCTTTTTGTTTCTGTTGTCGAATAGGTGGGCTAATCTTTAAACTGCATATCTATATTTATTTGGCTGCCTTCTCTAACGCAGACTACTTTATCAATAATACATTTTCAACGTTCTATTTTGCCTATCTACTGTTTGTGTATCTATGGTTGTTAAATTTTCTAAGAGACTTTCAATGTAGGCTACATCGTTATCAACATTATTACTAGCAATAGTTTCTGTTAGATGCAACTGCATTTTCTTTTTTTGTTGATTGAATGATTAAAAGCTTCACTTGCAACATTTATCATCAAACAAAAAAGTCCCCTATTAAGAGGACGTTTATTCTTTATAGTAATATCTTTCGTTCTTTACTTAACTTCCCTTTTAGTATATTTAATGGTGAGTAGCGGTCATGTTGATTTTTCAATGCTTTATTTGAAAGATGAGTATAACGCAATACCATACGTATATCTTTATGTCCTAATATCATCTGTAAGTGCCTAATATCGCCACCTGCTTCAAGGAAAATGGTAGCACCAGTATGCCTAAATAAGTGGGGATGAACCCGTTTTGTAATACCAGCCTTTACAACGAATTGTTTTAAACGTTTTCTGAAATGGTTTGCTTCCATTGGTTCTCCATAGTTTGCTAAAAAAATATAATCAGTTTCAAATTCTTCATTCTCGTCTATCAGTTCAGTCAACAGTTTCACTGTACTTTTTTGAATAGGTATTATCCTTGTCCTTCTACTCTTTGAGGTTTCAGAACGAATAGTTATTACACCACTTTCCGCATCAATATCCGATGCCTTTAGTGATAGTGCTTCATTAATTCTTAAGAAACTGTCTAGTAGGACGTTCATTAATACGTAATCTCTAAAGTCGGTATATCTACGTAGATTAGGTGCATTTAGTAATCTCTGAAGTTCATCCAAAGTTAGGACAATTATTGCTTCATCATTCTCTTCTACCTTCTTCACTAATTGTAAAGGGTTACTATCTACAATACTTTCGTCACAAAGGAATTTGAAAAATGTTCTTAGTGTTTTTAAACGAGTATTCACAGTGACTGGTGATAATCCAATTGTCTTTTCTTTATCGTTTTTAAATGCATGACCATCAAATCTAACTTTCTCTTTAAGCATAAAGACAATGTAGTTTCTCATGATTTCAGAAGTCATTTTGTTAAAGATTTTTTCAATACCTTTAGAGTCAAGATATTCAATGAAATAACTGTAATTTTCATGGTAGCTTTTTATAGTTTTAACCGTTCTACCTTCAGCGGTTTTTGCTATTATAAATTTCTCAAATAAGTAATCCAGTGAATGCGACTTTCCAACTAATTTCCTTTCAGTTTTAACTCGTTTACCTAATCTTTCAGCCATAAAAAAATCCCCTTTCAATTTGTAATTGAAAAGGAATTTGCATGTAACCACCGTGTATTTATAGGCGACACCCTGATAATTATAGCACCGCCACCATGTACTTTAATATACGTATAGTCCACTGTTTATCAACCTAGCAATAACGTTGATTTAACGCCATTCAGTATTCATAATGACCCGTGGGGGGCTCGAACCCTCGACCTCCACCCTGTCAAGGTGGCGCTCTCCCAGCTGAGCTAACGGATCTAATTTTTCCGACAAACTTATAATATCCTTTTTAATATCGCTTTGTCAATATAATTGTTAGTTGAATCCAAATCATCTATCATATTGAGTGAGACCATTACCACTTCAACGCTCGCTAAAGGAGAATTTCATTCATTAATAGACTCTGCTGATATTTAGTTTTGCTTAGATATTTAATGATGCAGAATAGGAGTAGCCCTATTCTTTTAGACTACTCCTAATTCTAATCCAACTTAACCAATTCGATCTTCTTCTTCTCGTCTATTTATTTCATCTTCACGAACTTGTTCTTCCTCGTCGCGGATCCGATGAGCAAGCCGGCTTGAGGCGTTTGCAGCAATACTACAGATTAAATCATCTAAAAACGTGTGGATATGATCGGGATCTTCGTCTAATTTTTTAATAATTCCAGTCTTTACTTTATCCAAATATCCAAATGTTGTTACAGCAATACTTCCGTAACCAAAAACGCTGCCAAGAGCAATTGTTTCATCAACTCCAAAAAGTCCTTCATCAGTTTCCACGATTGATTGTAGCGGTTCAGAAAGTTTCCCTTGTTCTGCTAATTTATCTAACTCAACACCTACTAATATAGCATGTTGGATTTCTCGCTTTTCCAAAACAGCGTCAATACTTTTAAGACAATCGTCTAGTTTTAGCGATGGAGTATATTTTACTTGCATTTCATGGACAATTTTAGCTATATCAATTAGTTCGACACCACGCTCTTTTAATAAATCTCTCGCTGCTTTTGCAACAATGTTGCCCTCTATAGGTTCTCTATTTTTCATATATGATTGCACTCCTCTGCTGAAATTTCTAAGTTCGCTCTTTATTTTATCATGAGTATACACTTTTTTTATACCTTTCTATATATATATATTCATAGAGGCAGTTTGCAGTCACAATTCTAGACTCGTTACATTGTCATTTGACTTTATATTTCGTTTTTGAAAAGTAAAATGTTATATTATAAATATAGGTAACAATGAGGTGTATTGATAAGGAGGTTTCAATTGAGTTTTGAAGGAAATATAATTGACGCTACAATAAATAGCCGTTTTTTGCAAGAAGAAATTACCATGAAAATTTATTTACCAGAAAACTATTCACAGCTTTATACTTACCAGCTCCTTATCGCTCAGGATGGTGATGATTACTGGAAAAAAGGCAAACTGCCATCTTTAGCAAGTCAACTTCTTGAAGAGAAAGCAATTAACAACCTCATTATTGTCATGATTCCTTACCAGAACATTGAAGACCGTAATCAAAAGTATCATCCTAATGGTTCAAAAAATAATCAGTATATCCGCTTTTTGGCAGAAGAATTAGTAGCATATTTAGAAGCAAAATTCCATACCTTTGAACTCGCTTCTGGGAGGACGTTACTCGGCGATTCTCTTGCAGGAACTGTATCTCTACACGCGGCTTTCCAATATCCTTACACATTCGGTCAAGTTATCGCGCAATCGCCATATATCCATGATGATACGATGAAGCAGTTAGAGTTATTTGAAAAAACGGAACAACTTCGCCTTTACCACGTTATTGGTGACAAAGAAACGCAAGTAGAAACTAGTAAGGGTAAAAACAAAGATTTTCTATCGTCAAACCGAGAGTTTCATAAGTTGTCTCAAGAAAAAGGAATCGACGTCTTCTATGACGAATTTAATGGAGAACACACATGGGCTTATTGGCAAAAAGATCTTAAACGTGCTCTTACCTTAATGCTTTCATAACAATGAATGATTTTCATAATTGAAATTGGCTCTCACTAGGTATTACCCTAATGGCGATTAATCCGTATTATGAAATTCATTACATTAATAAGAAAATAGAACTTAGGAGGGATTTATTTTGAAATATGGAATAGCTATTTTTCCATCAAAAGAATTACAAGATAAGGCCAATGCATTGCGTAAACGTTATGACTCTCATTACGGTCTAATTTCACCTCACATTACTTTAAAAGAGACATTTAGGCTTAATCAATTAGAGTTACAACCGGTTGTAGATCAACTGAGGGAAATCGCAAAAGAAATAAAGCCATTTTCATTAACCGTTTATAAATATAGCTCTTTTAGCCCGATCAGTAACTCAATTTACCTAGGGGTTCAAGAAAATGAAGAGCTCTTGAAACTTCAGAAAAAGTTAAATAATGATACGTTGGCACAAAAAGAGCCATATCAATTTGTTCCACATATTACAATTGGCCAAGATTTAAATGATGACGAGTTTCATGATATATTAGGAAGATTGAAAATGAAGGATATCCACCATGAAGAGGTTTGTGATCGTTTCCAACTTCTTTATGAACTAGACAATGGTTCCTGGACTGTTTATGAGACGTTTGTATTGGGAAAGTGAGCAAAAAAATAATGAACATTGTCAAAGTTGAAAAAGAAACCCAATTAAAAGATGCTTTCGCTGTAAGAGTCAAAGTGTTTGTTGATGAACAAAAAGTACCACCTGAAGAAGAAATTGATCAGTTTGAAGATGCAGCCACCCATTTTGTCGTATATGATCATGGTAAACCAATTGGTGCAGGTCGTTTACGTGAGCTTGACGGTTATGGAAAGCTCGAGCGAATTTGTATTGCTGCTGATTACCGTGAAAAAGGCATTGGAAAACTTATTATGGATGCGATTGAAGTAGAAGGCAAAAATCAAGGTTATCATGCCTTTAAACTTAACTCTCAAACTCAGGCAATCGGTTTCTACCGCAAGCTTGGCTATGAAGTATGTTCGGATGAATTTCTAGATGCTGGGATACCTCATGTAACGATGAAAAAAACTGAAAACTAATCAAAGCAATGAGCTTAGGCTTATTGCTTTTTTTTTCTGATGTATGTTTCTCCTAAAAATTCCTAATAATAATAAGAAAAAAATCTTGATGGATGTTTTTCAGTTCTTTTTTTGAAAGGGTATTGCTCATGAAAGATAAAAAAATACTAATTTTTTCTGTGTCATTTGGAAATGGACATAACCAAGTTTCCAGTTGTTTACTAAGTCACTTAAAAGCAAAGCATTTTGATGTAGAAATCATCGATACGTTTGAGGTCATTAATACATTATTCCATAAAATTGTTCTTGAAGGCTATTTAGCACTTCTCCGCTTTCAGCCGAGGCTATGGGGGAAGCTCTATCAATATTCAGAGAAAAAACCAAATTCAATTTTTTTTCAGCAATCTAATGCCTTCGTCTCCAATCAGCTTCAGCAAATTTTACGAGAAAAGCAAGCTTCAACAATCATTACCACACATCCGATTGCAACCACACTTCTTGCAAATGTGATTAGAAAAAACAAGCTTAAATGTCAACTTTACGCCTTGCTAACAGATTTTGCTGTACATCCAATGTCTGTTCATCCGGAAGTCCGTGGCTACTTCATTGCTTCAGAACACTTACGCTATTATGCTAAGCTTTATAAGCTTGATGAGAAATTATTTTTTGCGACAGGGATTCCGACATTAAAAGAAAATTTTCAGAATTTCACGAAACCCGAGTGGCGGAAAAAACTTCATTTAGAAGCGAATATGAAAACCCTTTTGGTAGCTGGCGGCGGCGTTGGTCTTGCTAAATTCACAAAGATTTTATCTGGATTAGAAGTTTTTGATGAGCGATTACAGATTATTTTTGTCACTGGTGAAAATAAACGGGCAAAGCAAAAACTTGAGCGGTTGCAAAGTAAGCATTTGATTCGAGTATTGGGATTTACAAATTTATTTATGGAATATTTAAAAGCGAGTGATGTCATCATCACAAAGGCTGGTGGCGTGACCATGTCAGAAGCATTAGTTTGTGCAACTCCTATCCTCATTTTCCAACCCCTTCCTGGTCAAGAAGAGCAAAATAGTCAATTTTTAATGAATTATGGTGCAGCCATTAAAGCTGAAATTATTGAAGAGATCCCTGTTTTATTAGAACGGATCATTTTCAATAACCACTATCATAAAATAATGACCGAAAATATGAGGGTGCTTAAACAGCCACATGCAGCAAGTAAAATTGCAGAAATTGTCTATAGAGATTTTCAGGATAGTCTCGAAAGTTTAACACTGTAGAACAAAGTGCTGAGTGAAGAACGTGGATCCTTGGGGGAATGTTTCAAGCTTCAACTGATCACGTGATAAGCATGACGCGCAACCTCAAAGTGCGGTGCAGGTATGTGATCTATGTGGATTTGAACAATAAACTTAATTCTGATGATTAAATAGCCGTTTTTGACGAATAAGACTATTTCCGATATAAATTAATTAGCATAACTAAGGCTTTCGCCAAGATTTCACTTGCGAAAGCCTTAGTTTTATCATACTTAAGCGATTTGCATCACTCTTAAAGTGCAAAAAATATCGGATAAATAGCATTAAACTATCTTTTTATCCGATATTCAATCTAGTCTATTCACTTTTAGCCTATCTATTCTAAACAACTTCATTAATATAGTAGCCTTTCCCAGTCATATCCCGGATCACTTTATTTTTTTTAGATTTATTTGGGTCATTTGATTTACTGAATCTATTTGACCTATAGTCAATTTTTCGGCGACGGTTAAATTCTTCTTTTTCTTTATCCGACAAAATTCTGCGAAAACTCCCTTTTTCAACTGCTGATGCTGGTTTAATACCGGGATGGGTCGGATCAAAACGATTACCATACAAAACTGACTGCTCATCACGTACTGGTGGAATGTAACCCATAATAATCACCTCCGTATTCATTTTAAAACAAATACTCTTATTATCTATTACCCTTAATTCGTAAATTAAAACCAGATCGCGCTTAATAGGAACTTAACCCACTAGATTATTATGCTAACATCCCTTACAAGTTGCTTGTTTTTTTGCTATATTGGTTTAGTAGTTTTAATGTCGCAGAAATTTATTTAATTTTGAGATTGAGATTAAGAATGAAAAAACTACCTAAAAAAGTAGCTGACTTACCTAAATATGGAGGCTTTCCATGCAAATTGCTTATTATAAAGAAAAAATTATTCATTTAACAAAAGTCGAGCGCTCAGAATTACAACGGCTTTTCCTTGCTAGTCAAAGAGGTGAGCTTACTTGTCCCAGCTGCCAACAAAGTTTGAAACTTAAAATTGGTATTCATGAGCAGCCTTTACTGATCCATCCCGCGCAAACTTTTAATTGTCAAGAAACCATTGCTGCATTAGAAAAAAGTGATGCCTTACCTGAAGCAATCCTTTCTGAACCTAAAAAAATTGGTAGCTTTAACATGCCTTCAAAACGGGATATCAAGGTTAATAGTAATGTCGCCACCTTATCCAAAACAGTAGCAACTGTTGATTGTTGGCAGGATCCTTATCAAGTCAAGAGTGTCCCGCCGTATAAAAACATTGCCAAACAAGTACCGCCACATCCCAATTACTTGTTAGACCAAAATCAGTGGGAGGCTGTCTCATCAACTGAAGGACCACTTCTCGTTTTAGCTGGAGCTGGTAGTGGAAAAACGCGCGTGCTTACATCTCGAACAGCGTTTATGTTATCTGAAAAAAATGTTCCAGCTAACCGCATGCTACTTGTTACATTTACGGCGAAAGCCGCAAAAGAAATGAAAAAACGGATGGCACAAATCAAAGGAATCTCACGGCAGGATTTAAATACACTTGTCGTTGGGACGTTTCATAGCATCTTTTACAAAATGCTCATGCATCATCAAAGCACACTCTGGCAACCAGCCAATCTATTAAAATGGGACTGGCAACGAGAACAGATGATTAAAGAAGCTTCGCGTGAGCTAGGTGTTGATGAGAAGGAATTTGCTTTTGATCAAGCGCTCTCGCAAATCAGCTATTGGAAAAATCAAATTATCTTACCTTCCGGGATCAAAGCTGAAACTGATTGGGAAGAAAAAGTAAAGTTTTTATATGAACATTATGAGCAAACAAAAAAGCAAACCGGTCAATTTGATTTTGATGATATGTTACTAGGCTGTTATCAACTTTTAACAGAAAATCCATTATTGCTCGAAAAATATCAAGAGCGTTTTTCTTATATTTTAGTTGATGAGTTTCAAGATATTAATAAAGTTCAATATGAAATTATTTCTCTTCTCGCTCATAAATCAAAAAACTTGTGTGTCGTTGGTGATGATGATCAGTGTGTGTATAGTTTTAGAGGCAGCGATCCTTCCTACATTTTAAATTTCGACACTGATTTCCCTAAGGCCAAAGTCGTAGTTTTAAACAACAATTACCGTTCCCACCATGCGATCGTTGCTAGTGCCAGAAACGTTATCTCGCAAAATAAGCTACGAAAATTGAAAGACGTTGTCGCCGTTACTAATAGTGAGAATCGGCCACTTCAATTTTTTCCTTACGACGAAGAAGAAGAAGCAACGATGATTGTTACAGATATGAAAGAAAAAATTGAAAATGGTGCTCATCCCAATGATTTTGCGATCCTTTATCGAACGAATTCATCAGCGAGAGCTATTTTTGAGCGTTTAGTCGATTCAAATCTTCCGTTTCATTTAGAACAAGAAGGTGAATCTTTCTATCGTCGCCGAACCGTTCGCAAGGCGCTCGCATATTTGCAACTAAGTTTCAATCCCGATGATCAAGAAGCGATCAAAGAATTGCTAGGTACGATGTTCATTAAACAATCAAGTTTAAGAGATTTAAAGGGGTTATCAATCTTAAACGATTGCTCTTTATTAGAAGCGATGCCTCTTATATCCGATATCAAAGCTTTCCAACAAAAAAAATTAAAAAAAATCATTCCACTTTTTAAAAATCTTCGCGAATTAAAGTCAGTTGCAGCACTAGAATGGGTTGAAAAAGAAATGGGCTTAAACGACTATATTAAGAAAAATGGCAACGAAGGAAATGTTATTGATAAAGGTTCTGATGATTTACGTGATTTAAAAGTAGCCGCTGCTAGCCATGAGCAGATTAGTGATTTTCTAGCGCATGTTAAACATATGATTGCAAAAGCAAAAGAGTTCAAAGGTCGACCTGAAAACGAGAGTAGCATCCAGCTAATGACCGTCCACAGAGCGAAAGGTTTAGAATTTAATACGGTGTATATCCTTAGTGTTGTTGAAGGTGCAATGCCTCATGATTACGCACTTGAAGCGTTTCGCGAAGGTAAGTTAGGACCACTAGAGGAAGAACGCCGCTTGATGTATGTTGCTGCAACTCGGGCCATGGACGGCTTGTATTTATCTGTATTACAACGAAGACGTGGTAAGAAAGCAAACCCTTCGAGATTTGTTCGGGAAATGAATACGATGAAATTATAGATAAGAAAAGCATCTAGTGCTAGACATCATTCCATTAAAAACTTCTATACTTTAATGAATTTCATAATTCTTATTTTGTGCCATTAGGATACTATATCTAGTTGAGTTAAATCGTTCTCAACTAGATATAGCTTGATATGGCAAATTTATTGGTATTATGAAATTCACTCACTTATTTATCTTAAAACAAACCATCAGATTAATTATCCTGATGGTTTGTTCGTGCTATTTATATCCACGACCAACCTTGTCTTTTAGTTTTTTCAACTGGCTTTTCATTAGTAGTTTCCTCCGCCACTTCTGTTCCTTCTGTGGCGGCTGCCTCAGGAATCGGTGCTGATACTGGTCTTGGTCCCATGAATACAAGATCATCCCAAGGTGAACGCTTTTGATGTATCTGGGGTTGTTCCTGAGTTATATCCACGTTTACTTCTTCTTGTGTTATTTCTTCTTGTTTTATTTCTTCAACTTTTTTAACTCGTTTCCTTTTCATTTACTACCATCCTCCTGACTTGAATTGAACTAGATTAATTCAATGAAATTATTATCCTCTGGGATATACGATAACCTATATTAAGCTATGCCATGCGTCATTAAATGTGTAGGTTTTCCACTGATATTTTTCGGAATTTCATCCAATGATTAATTATCGATGAGTATTTCACCCATTTTTCTTCATTCCTATTCGAATCAATCACGCTTCCCCCTAATACTAATACGATATAACAGCCCTACTTTTTTATAAGAAACTGTCTATAAAAGCTGGACTAAGAATCAGTCAAGCTAGAAAGGAGACAATTATGAAAGTATCTGTTATTGGTACCGGTTATGTTGGTTTGACAACTGGAACTGTATTAGCTGAATTTGGTCACGAAGTTTATTGTATCGATAAAGATAAACATAAACTTGAGCTATTAAATCAAGGTGAAATACCGATTTATGAGCCTGGATTAAAAGAAATGGTAAGTCGAAATAAACAATTGGGAAGACTTCATTTTACTGATGATATTGATGATGCCATAACAAGATGTGAAGTTATTTTCATTACTGTGGGAACTCCACCACAAAAGGACGGTAGCCCAAATTTAACTTTTATAAAAGAAGTAATTGCTATCTTAGCTGATAAGATAACATCACACAAAACGATCGTTATTAAAAGTACGGTTCCACCTGGAACAAACGAATGGGTCGCACAAACTTTATCTGAAAAGGGAATTGATCAAAAGTTATTTGATGTCGTATCAAATCCTGAATTTTTGCGAGAAGGATCTGCAGTTACGGATATGTTAAATCCAGATAAAATAGTTATTGGTGTAAAAAGACCTGAGCCAATAAAAACAATGCAAAAACTTTATCAAAAGGTGAATGCTCCTTATATCATCACTTCATTAACAGGAGCAGAAATGATCAAATATTCTTCAAATGCTTTTTTAGCTACAAAAATATCATTCATAAATGAAATTGCCCGAATTTGTGATGCATACAACGTTGACATTAAAGACGTTACTTTAGGACTAGGTACAGACCCTAGAATTGGACCGCTTTTTTTAAATTCTGGTTTAGGTTTTGGTGGCTCTTGTTTTCCAAAGGATCTTCAGGCGCTTCAACATGCCGCCTTACAAAAGAATATTGTTCCTGAAATTCTGATTGCTGTACAGAAAGTAAATGATACTCAGGTTAACTTTTACTTTGAAAAATTAGTACGTGAATTAACTAGTATTCGAAATAGAAAAATTACTGTTTGGGGATTAACATTTAAACCTGAAACAGATGATACAAGATTTTCGAGAGCCCTGAGTTTAATTGATAAATTAGTGAATGCCGGAGCAAATGTCCATGCTTATGACCCGGTTGTTTATATCGATACGCCACCACCTTTTTGTCACAAAAAAATTTATGACTCCATTCAAGATTCAGATGCACTAATCATTGCCACAGAATGGAATGAATTTAAAACGGTTGACTGGGATAAGGTGAGTAAATTAATGAAGGGAAATGTTATTATCGATGGCAGAAATTGCATTAATCGACAAACTTTGAAAAATCATAATTTTAAGTATATTGGGGTGGCACGACCATGAATATTATCGTCACAGGAGCAGCTGGTTTTATTGGATCCCACCTTTGTGAACGGTTGTTAGTTGAGGAGAGTCATAACGTCATCGGGATTGATGGTTTTATTGATCCGAAATTAAAACCACTAAAACTAAGAAACTTGACAAAATTACTCCAGCATCCCCGTTTCAAATTTATCAGTGAAAATATGTTAACGATCGATTGGGAAACTACCCTTTCGAATGTTGAGATCATTTACCATTTGGCAGCGATACCAGGTGTACGCTCAAGTTGGGGAAAAGACTTTGACGCATATGTCAGTAACAATATTAATGTCACGCAAAGATTGCTAGAGGCTTGTCGAGGTATTCCTATCAAAAAATTTATTTACGTTTCTACCTCATCCGTTTATGGAGAAAAAGCTGGAAAGGTATCTGAGGATAGTAACCCTACTCCACTATCTCCATATGGTGTTACGAAACTAACTGGAGAATATTTATGTAAAGTCTATCAAAAAACGGATCAGATCCCGATTACCATTCTTAGATATTTTACGGTGTATGGGCCTAGACAACGTCCTGATATGGCGTTCCACCGATTTATTCAACATATCCTACAAAAAAATCCACTTCCGATTTTCGGGAGTGGCATGCAAACTCGTGATTTTACGTATGTAGCTGATTGTGTTGAAGCGACTGCTTCCGTTTTATATGCAAAAAATATCATTGGAGAAACGATAAACATCGGTGGAAAAGAACGAGCTTCGATATTAGAGGTCATTTCAATCATTGAAGACATCCTAGGAAAAAAAATCGCGGTAAAATTCCTTGAAAAACCTCGTGGCGAACCTATGCATACGTGGGCAGATATAACAAAAGCTGAACAACTACTTCAATACAAGCCAACAATCCCCCTTAAAATCGGCTTAAAACACGAGCTAGACGACCTAATTAATCTGTACACGGGTGGAGACTAATGAAACTTGCTTTTATATGTACCGAAAGTCTTCCCTCACCAGCGATAAGAGGTGGAGCAATTCAAATGATGATTGATGGAGTTACTCCTTTTCTTAAAGAGAAATATCAAATCACAATCTATTCAGTTAGCGACCTAGACATGCCAGACTATGAAGTAGTTGACGATATAGAATATATTCGGTTTCCTAGCGCTCATTACGAAAATGGAGTTGCGTCAAATTTAACAATACAGGAATTTGAGATCATTCATGTTTTTAATAGACCGAAAAATATTCCGTTATATAAAGCTGCAGCCCCCAATAGCAAATTCGTTTTAGGTTTGCACAATGAGATGTTCTCTGAAAGAAAAATATCTTCACAACTTGGTCAAGAAGTTATCCTATCTGTTGATAAGATTGTTACAATTAGCAACTATATTAAGCAAACAATTATTGAACGTTTTCCAGAAGTCACGCCAAAAATAAAAATCGTCTATTCAGGA
Source organism: Bacillaceae bacterium IKA-2 (assembly GCA_031761875.1). Classification (GTDB taxonomy): domain Bacteria; phylum Bacillota; class Bacilli; order Bacillales; family Anaerobacillaceae; genus Anaerobacillus. Next base: position 3,027,522 of record CP134492.1, read on the forward strand.
GTTAATTTACACGAGTACCCACCAATTTGGACGACTCGTGGAAAAGAAATTAGAAATATTTATCGAAAAAGATTTCAGGTAGAAAGAAAAAAGGTCATTTTTTTTTCTGGAAGACTTACTAAAAATAAAGGCACTCACCTGTTAATTAAAGCAATGAAATCAATTCTTGCTAACCACCCAAGTGCCGTATTAGTTATTTCAGGAGGTAAATGGTTTAGTAACGACGACGCCAATCAATATGTACGCTATTTGTATCGCCTTGCCAAACCATTTGGTAACAAAATTATTTTCACAAAATTCATTCCAGCCCATGAAATTGCAAACTTATTTCTGATGAGTGATATTTTTGTATGTAGTTCACAATGGCCAGAACCACTAGCTAGAGTTCACTACGAAGCAATGGCAGCTGGTCTCCCTGTAATAACAACAAATCGTGGTGGTAATTCCGAAGTGATCCTGCATCTATATAACGGCTATTTACTGGGAGAATATAACCAGATAAGTTCTTATCTCAAAGCCATTAATTACTGCTTAAAAAACAAAGAAATTTGTTCATGGATGGCTAGAAACGGAAGAGCCTTTGTTGAAGCTAATTTCCAATTTCATCATGTTGCTCGTCGACTTGAAACAGTTTACACTGAGCTTTTTGAAAATTGACTACTATAAATACAGAAAAAAGGTTTAAGGCAAAAAATTCTGCCTTAAACCTTTTTTCGTTCCAAGCCGTTCCAAGCTAATGTTTACGACCGCTCTTTATCTTATCTTGATCTTTGTCTTTATCTTGATCTCTACATCCATCGATAACCAAGGTTTTGCTGGAGGGTTATTCTCAAATATATAAACTCTCCTCTTCGGCTCCTCCTCTTCTTCTGCTTCTTCTTCTTCTTCTTCTTCTTCCTCTGCTTCTTCTTCTTCTTCTTCCTCATCATTTTCTTCTTCTTCGATTTCTTTCACAGCTTCTACTTTTTCCGTATCTTCTGTATCTTCTGTATCTTCTGTATCTTCTGTTTCGTTCTCAAGTTCAACTTTATCAATGAATTCGTCAGTTTCTTCACTAACTACTGGTTCTACTAGTTCTAGTTCTAATTCTACTTCGTCTATTTCACGTTCCTCCACCTCTAAACGATCGGTTCCAATTTGAATGTTATTTTTTATTTTCTCTTCCATTTCGGCCCACACTGAGGAAATATCACTGACAACGCGATCCCAACTATATTTTTCTTCTGCAAGCTTTCGTCCGTATTTCCCTAGATCAATTCGTAAGCTTTGGCTAGACAATAGCTGAGATAGATAATTTGCAAATTCTTGTGGGTTCTCTGGATTTTCGATTACAAAGCCATTTTTATTCACTTCAATAACCTCGGCGTTCCCTCCCCGGGCAGTCGTGACGATTGGCAAACCAGCAGCCATGGCTTCATAATGAACTCGTGCTAGTGGTTCTTGCCATTGAGAAGGGCAGACAAATATATCAGAGGCAATAAACCAGTTTTGAATTTCATCCGGTGACACAAAACCTGTCGTAACAACAGGTGTCTTGATCCGCTCACTAAGAGCACGGACATAAGCTATATAGTCGGTAATGTCGTTTTGACTAAACCATTTACTTCCAACTAGAACTAAGGCTATATCTGAATGCTCACGCTCTAATAATGGAATTGCTCGAACAAGAACATCAGCACCTTTATTTGCAGACAGCCTACCTGCAAACAAAATAACTTTTTTCCCTTCAAGACCATGCTCTTTTCTAACTGCTTCTCGAATTCGCTTTCCCTTCTCTGTATAGGAAGGAACGAAGCGATCTAAGTCTACCCCTGAATAGATGGTTTGTAATTTTGGTGCCGCTTCTGGATAAAGTTCAACAAGTGCTTTCCCAATATAATCACTAATTGTGATAATTTTATCTAGTTGTGCAATTGCATTTTTTGCTTCTTCTGGATCGATTTTCTCGCGCTTAAACATATCGTTATGCATACTTAAGACGATACGTGTAGTAGGCAACACTTCCCGGACTGGGTTTACTAAGCGCGGTCGATTAAAGACATGAATTAAATCAAAGGACTGGTCCTTTAAATAATCAACTACACCTTCAACGTAAATCTCTACTAGTTTTCCTGGAACACGTACGTAATTAATCCCGTCAACTGTCTCCCTTTCTGGTAATGAAGGGTCTGTAATACCTAAAATCGTAATATCATGATTTTTACTTAAACTCGGTACTGATCCGGAAATGTAAGTTTGAATAGCGCCGCCTAATATTGGTGGAACTGGTAACTTCTCAGTACAAATAATTAGTACTTTCATATAGAATTACCTTCTTTCCATTCTTCTCTCAGTTGCTCGATTACTGCCCATTTCGTTTTATCTATTTCAACGATCCTACTGACTAAGCTATCTAGTTCGCCGTCCATAAATAAGTTTGGTTCATAAAGCAATTCCTTGACATTTTTATAAAATAAGTTTGGTAGCGACATATCGATTAGGAGAATTTCAAAAATTCCATCTTCAATTGGGTTTGTCTCGTGATAAGCATCAATCATTCCTTTAGCCCATGTGAAATCCCAGCATCCAAGGTCATCCATTGTACCTGAAATCAACTTCTGTAAATCCCTAATCGGAAGATCATATGCAACTCCATCTAGATCTATGATCCACATACCATCTGCGCCTCTTTGTCCATTTGACCAACCATAATCTTGATGAACTAAACCCCATTCTTTATTTCCTCGTGCTGCCAACTCATAGTAAGAGGACTGTTCAAGAAGTTGTAATGCATTTCGAGCTTGGTCTTCAAACATGTCTATAACAGCTAAAATGGTTGAACTCGCTTGCATTTCAGGATACGCCTTAGCAACATCACGAAACCAATCCATTTTCTTGACCATTTTTTTATACGTCTTTGGCCAACGATATAACCTTGAGGCTTTTTCAGCTCCATTTGGCGGTGTGTATCCTTTTGAAAGCTGATGAAACTCACCAATTGCACCACAAAGTAATTTAGCTCCTTCTAAGTCTTTTCCTACCTGTTCTAGCGGCTCAATCCATTCTGCAACAAACCAAAGCTTCCCTCCCATTTCCACAAAATTCTCTCCAGTTTTTGTTTTGATAATAGGAGGAACTTTCGCTTTTTTTTCTACGACTAAATACTCTTGTGCCCCTAAACTAAATAGGCTTCGTGTTGGTCGTCGATGCAAAATTTTAAGACTCATCGGCCCTTTATCTGTATCAATTTTCCAAATTAATCCACCCTTATCAGCTTTTGTTGTAATTACTTCCATTTGACTTACGTTCATATCGTAGTGAGTAACTACTTGTTGTGCCATATCCTCAATAAAAGCCGGGACAAAAAAGTCTCCAAGCGTTCCATCTAAATCCCAAGGAATAATTAATTGTTCCTCATCCATTTCTTCCCCTCCTGGTTCCTATTCTAATAATTACTATATTCAACAGATGAAAACGTGGATGGACGTTTGTCTCGAAAAATGAAAAAACCCTGAAATACTGCCTTTTCCTGACTCGAAATCTTAATAGAGGTTTGTTCAAGAAGGGAAAAGCCAACCTATTTGAACAAATCTCAAAAAAAAATAAAATGAATTTTTTTAATTATCGTAATTCAAATAGTGTTTGTGACATATCTTAAAGGGAAATAGCCCTACAAAAAACGGTTTTCTAGGAGGCGAAAAATGAGTAAGGAAATTCAAGAGCTTACAATTGAACTAGAATTAGCTGATGATTTAGCATACGAACTTCATTACGACGAAGACGAGGTGAAAATCTTTAAGAAAACAACTGAAGGTGAAGAAGAAGTTGACAATGATGGGAAAGTAATAAATTCAAATTTGGTGTCCGAATTGTCTATTTCTTCTGATATGACTTCAGCCGAAATTTCTGAAAAAATACTTAAAGTATTAGGCAATAATTCGTTTATTGAGCTTGATGTAGAAGTAGTTTTTGCTGATGGAACTGAAGTTGAATTTAAAATAGAAGAAAAAGAGGAAGAAGAGTAGGACTTTAAAAGTCAAGAAAAATAAGAAAAATGACTCCCTCATCCTATAATTATAGTGTGAGGGAGTCATTTGATTTTGAAGCTTAGACGAGAAAACGTTCGTTTCCTTACTTGTCACAATCGTCTTCAAATCCTTCTGTTTGGTAGAGTTCTACCACATCTTCGAGCTTGAATTGAAGAAGCATTTGGTTTTTAATAATACCTCTTAGTGTTTTATCAATTGAATGATTCACTGATAAAAAATCTTCGAAATTAAGTTTATTTTTCTTGTATTTCTTAATAGCAACCTGCAACTTCTCAGCTTCGGCGTTCAATATGTGAGATAAACCTATTTCTTCTAATGCAATAGAAGATAGTAATAGATTTAGTGCTTTTTTCTTAGTAATTGTTACTTTAGGGTTAATATTTGGAATGTTTGGCATTGACATCTAGAGCCCTCCTTTGATTATTTCTTTTCATTATATGTAAAAGATTTTTTTTTGTTCTTATGCACATAAGCATGATCTGATGCTTACAATGTATAAATGGTTAGATGTTCTGATTAAAAAAATCAAAAAGGTGATTATCAATGGAAGCAATTGTTTTTATTGGGACCAATAAATCTGGATCAAGCCGGGATGCCATAAAAGCTGCTCAAAATCTAGGGTATTACACAATATTATTTACAGATAGAGAAAACATCGTAAAACAAAGAGTTGATTATCCAGATGTGGATTTGATGATAACCATTGACATTAACAATATTGAAAAAATGAAAAAGAAAATTGCTAAACTACAACATCAAGGAAATCTTATCAAGGGAATAGTCAGTTTTATCGACCAGCGTGTGTTAACCGCTGCGATCTTAGCAGAGGAATTCTGTGAACATACTTTTATCTCAAAATCGATTAAGATCATGGAAAGTAAACTGTTAACTCGGCTGCACTTAAAAGATCTAACTTATACACCTAAATTTGCGACTATTCATAAAGACGAGCAGACAGAATCAACTTCACCAAAAAAATATCCTTTTATTTTAAAAGCTCCTCATTCAACTGCTTCAAAAGATGTCCATCTAGTTAGAGATCAATCAGAGTTTAGTCAGGTTGTTCAAAAACTGTTCACTAAATTCCCAAGCGATCCAATACTAATGGAGGAATATATTGATGGTGATCAAATTTTAATAGAAGTTATGGTCATTAACGATACACCTTGTATTATTGCTGTTATTGAACAAGAAATCTCTAACGATAATCAATTTGTGATAACTGGGTATAAACTTTTATTAGAACCTCTTGGTGAATTGCAGAAAGAATTAGAAACGATCGTTAAAGAGATCGTTAGATTACTGGAAATCAGTAATGCTACGCTACACCTTGAACTAAGGAAATCAAATAATGATTGGAAAATAATTGAGATTAATCCAAGGGTTTCTGGAGGCGCAATGAACAGGATGATTTCCTTTGCATATGGGTTTAATTACGTAGAAGAAACTATTAAATTGTTATTGGGTGGTGAACCAAACATAATACCCTTATATAAGCGACCAATTTTCACCCAATATATATCGTTAGCCCTAAAAGGATATCTCCATAAAATAACAGGGAAAAGCCGAGCGTTACAACATCAAGGAATACTTGAGGTGTACACAAAACCCCGGAAAGGTACAAAAATTTTCCCGACGAGAACAATGGGCCAAAGATATGGCTATATAATAGCAACTGGTGAAACTGCCGACGAAGCTCGTCAAAATGCAAAAATGGCAGCCGAAAAAATTGAATTCAAGATTATTCCATCTAAACTTCATAGCTAAATAGTTAATTGGTTGATCATAATCGTTTTAATTCGTGAAATTCCATCTTCGATTCTTTAGAATATATGAAATGAGGTTTGTTTTATGACAGAACCTAGTGATTTTGATTGCATCTTAAATAATAAAGAATTAGCTGATCCAGCATCAAAAATATTTGAAACAGTTTTTTATGATGAAACTATCCTTTCAAATTTAGTTTTTTCTAATGCGGAAATAATAAGTCTATTATTAGACTGCAATAATTTTCTTGCTGATTTTTCAATTAATAAAATTCTAGATTTATCTGAATCAATTAATAGATTTATTGAAACAATATATATGAAAGAATGGCTAACACTTAAAAAACTAGAAATTAGCTCAGATCTTAAGTTCCTTAAACAAAATCACTCTATGACAGAGGAAATTAGACTAACAATTGAAAATAAATTTTTAATGAACGACGATTATCCTGATTCTATTGTGAAATTAGAGCATGTACTGATTGAATTTATGAATTCTGTTGAGATATATGCTAGTAAGGAAGAATATCAAACAAATTATGCAAAAAAACTTTTTAATTTAATTAAAAATCAAGTGGAAATAGGGTTATCTCAACTAATCCAGTTGCAAGCTCTTATCGTAAGAAAAAGGAAATTATTTAATAATCTTATTATCAAAAATTATGAAGTAAGCGCTACCTCCTATGCTCATCATCAAGATGACCAAGCCAATCAAAGTGAGCAACAAAGGAATGAATTCAAACCATTTCCAAAGGTGAAGTTACCGTTGGAAAAAGTCATCCATAATATCGGAATTTACTATTTAAAAAATCAAGGTTCATATCTTCCTAAAATTTTTGTTAAAGAATTTCCTCTTATAAAACCGTGGTTAAATGAAAATATTTTTTAAAGGTGATTTTCACTATAGAACAATTACCCTATATAATACGATCAAAAGACCTCACCACACTTTACTAAGCAAGTTTACTTTTTTGTGCATTTTTTTGCGGTCTTCACTAAGTCATCTCCAAAAAAATAATGGACCAGTATGATGGTCTATTATTTTTTTGGAGATGCCTAATCCTGTTTTCTATTGCCCCTTAAAGAACGCGTCAATTTAGCCATATCCTTACTGCCCATAATTCCTTTTACAAGAACAATGCTTTCACTGTTTACAATAGAATTTAATTGAGAATATATATCTTCATATTTTGCAAAGGTATATAATTTTCCTTTGAACCCTTTTAATTCAGCCTCAACTGAAATTTCCTTTGATATCTCACCTATCGTAACTAAAGTATCGATATCGCTACCTGCAATTATTTGACCGATCTCGCGATTAATCGCGAGCGACCGATCAGCTAGTTTCTTCATGTCACCAATAATAACTTTTTTAGCTTTTTCTTCGCTAGATATTTGCCCTAATACTTTAATGGCAGCTTTCAGAGAAACTGGATTCATGTTCCATGTATCATCAATAATAGTTGCCCCATTTAAGCCAATGACCTGCTCAAGATGCCTTTCAACGTCTTGATAACTTTTTAATCGCTCGATTGCCTCTGCTATTTCAACTCCGACAGTATGGACAGCTGCAATCGCTGTTAGTGCGTTGTATACTTGATGTTCACCAAAGCTTGGAATAACAATCAACCATTCTTTATTATCGAAATGTAAAGTAGACTCCATACCATTTTCTCTAAATATAATGTCTGAAGCACGATAATCAGCGTTTTCTGATAATCCAAAGTAAATGACTTTTCCATGAAAGTTTTGCAAACTTATTTTTTTCGTCTTCTCGTCATCAGAATTTAAAAGAAGTACCCCATTTGAATTTAAACAGTTAACCAACTCCGCTTTTGCTTCAATATAGCGATCGACCGTTTTGCATAAATCTAAGTGATATTCGCCTATGTTTGTGATAATCCCAATTGACGGTCTAAAATATTTACAGTGCTTCGTTACATCTCCGGGCCTCCCGACCGCTGTTTCAAAAACACCAACTTCCGTTTCGTCATCTATGCCGACAAGATAATTAAATGATTGATAGACATTATTAAAGCTTGATACAGTTGAATTCACCTTATATTTAAACTGTAAAATATGTTTAATCATCTCTTTTACTGTTGTTTTACCTGAAGTACCGGTAACCGCAATAATCGGTATTTCAAACCTATCGTGATAGTAGTTAACGAATTTCCAATAGGCCTCTTCGATATTTTTGACAAGGATAATTGTGCAATCAGATAACTTATCAAATTGACGGTAATATTGATCGGTTATAACAACGGCTGAATTTAACAGATCAATGGCTTGCCAATTTAGATGTTTTTTTTCCTTTAAAAAAACAAGTAAATGTTGAGCATCTTTACTAAAGATATGTTTTGAAATGCTGACTGCATCTGTAACCAACAAATCCTCCCTACCGACAACAATTTCTCCGTTTAACAATTGCTTAAGTTGACCGGCTGAATGAACCTCCATTAACAAACCTCCTCTCGTTATTTAGCTTTAGCGAATAGAGCATGTAAGCTATTAGAATTGTGTCTTTTCTTATATCCAATGAGCCTAGCCACTGCATGTTTTAAGCACAAACGCTTTGTTGTTTCAAAAAAAATCTATGAAAATTGCCCACCTATAGATGCGGGCAATGATGACTTAGGCAACTCAAGCTAATGACAGAGATTCAAGATGAAATTGAATTTCACTTGCTGCTGTTCGAGCAATGTTCCGCGCTTCTTCAGGATAATCAGCTGATGCCAATACGTATGCGTAGCGGTTACCCATTGATTTTGCAGGAACAAGAAGCGTTCCCTTTCGAGGCTTTATATACACTTCTTTAACTCCGTCATAAGCTTTCGCTCGATTTTTTCCGGTTACCTTTATTAATTTCCCTTTTGAGCTAACCGTGATAAAGTGAGCATAGACAGCTTTATTAATCTTTCTGATTAGATCTGGTTCTTCCCCTAGAAATAATCGCACAGTCTCTTTTGCCAAGTTAATCCCTGTACTTTCTCTAATAATGCTATTCATCGCTCCGCCCGACATTCTAGGATTAATTTCGATTAATTTCCACCCCAATGATGTTTTACGTATTTCTAGATGACAAGTTCCATTTTCCAAGCCTAGCTCTTGAATAATACTAACAATCGTATCGTGGAAACTTTGATAGTCGTCTCCCTCAAATTCGGCAGGTAGACTATATCCTGTTACAATAAAACGATCTTGTTTTGTAATTTCTTGATTCATCGTACCGATAATCGATATTTTCCCTTTATATACAAATACCTCAGCTAAAAATTGTTCACCTAGTAAATACTCTTCAACGAGGATCGGATGCTCAGGATATTTTTTTTTGAGGTATCCTAAAGCTTTTTTAAGTTGACCAATACTTTCAACTAATAGAACATCTTTTGATCCATTAGAAACCGGAGATTTTACGATTAGCGGAAGATGTGCAGCATATTTTTTTGACCATAATTTTATAGACTCTTGATGATTAAAAATTAAAAAATAGGGGGTTGCTGGGTGATTCTGCAACTCTTCTCGGAATCTTATTTTATCCTCCATTTTATACAGTGCTTTGCTAGATAAATGAGCGAGCCCTAGTTGTTCAGAGAGCATTGTTGAATAGTATACATATGGATCAATTAAACTAATACAAGCTTTCACATCTTTACCTTGTAATCGCAGAAAATCGATTTCTTCGAGAATACTCTCTGAATCAAGTAAATTGCTTTTAAACACCATTTGGTGTACATCCGGAAATTCATCGCGTTGCTCCAATTGCTTTTCTTTGTCAGTAAACAAAACCGTAAAATAACCTAATTTGTCTGCTGCTTTTATCGCTTCTCTACTACTGCCTGACTTATTAGTTCCTATAAAGACGACTGTTCGCACAAAATATTCAACTCCTTACGTGCAGTATTTTCAATTCGTAGTTTGTTGTATTACTCTGTTTTAGCTTTTTTGATTGGAATAGTAATCTACTAAAAACCTTACCGTTTCAAACATCTTTAATCCGCTTGCACCCTTAATTAAAATAGTCGACCCGGGTTCAATTAATTTTATTAAATCTTCATGAAGTTTTTTTACAGACGTTCGACTGTAATGGTTAACTTTTTTAGGATTAAAACCTGCTTCTAATGCTCCTACAGTGATATTTTCAGAAATATTCCCATACGTTAACAAGTAATCTATTCGTTTATTTTTTAGATAACGCCCAATCGCCTTATGTTCGCTTTCATGACTCTCTCCTAAACCAGGCATACTTCCTAATACAGCAATTGTTTTTTCTCCTTTTATTTCACTTAAAGTATCAATGGCAGCCCTCATCGCATCTGGAAATGCATGAACTGTATCATCAATTAACTTAATATCATGATTAAACGTAATCATATCTAAGCGATTTTTTGGTCTTTTAACGCTGGTTAACCCTTCTTGAATTTCGCTGACACTAAACCCTAGTTGGTCGGCAACCCCTATCGCAAACAATGAATTGTATAAGTTATATTCACCAATAACCGGGGTCGAAAAGTTCTGTTCTTTTCCTGAGATAACTACTTTAAATGATAAACCTCGATCCGTTTGTTGTACTGCGGTTGCTAAATAATCAGCACCGGGTTTCATTCCTATCGTTACTAACTTACCCTTAAATCCGTTTACCTGAAGCAATTTTGAGCCTTCATCATCTTTATTAATAAATAGTATCCCCGCTGGATTCATCCCTTTGATTAATTCCGATTTGGCTTGAGCGATACCATCAATTCCATCTTCGAAATTACCAATATGAGCCTTACCTACATTCGTGATTACTGCTATATTTGGTTTAATAATTTCACAGTGTCTCGTTATAACTCCAGGATATGCCATCCCATATTCCAAAACTAACGCTCTATGAATCAAGGAAATTTGTTCGAGATGCTGTTCTGTATGATCGGTTCTGTTCCAATAATCACTTGATTCGAATGTAATCCAACGCGTTCGTAAAATAGATGCGATGAAAGCCTTCGTTGTTGTTTTCCCTGCACTACCAGTAACCGCAATTGTAGGTCTCTGAATTTTAAAATTCATCCTTACTTTCCTCCCCCCTTTAAAAGATCCTCTTTATGGTGTTCGTTTGCTAAATACTTACAATAGCGAATCATATTTTGCACAACATCCATTTCTAAATAAAAGGTAGGTGGGCATCCAGGTCGCCAGTTTACTTCATAGATCCATAACTTTTTCATATTATCAAGTGCTGCATCAATTCCTAATTCATCGATAGATTCAGAAAAATGTTTTTGCTGTAATTCCTCGATATGTTCAGCTAATCGTAATGCGAATTTTTCTAAATAGCGCTTAATGTTGAAAAAGTCATTTCCAAATTGTTGCTTTAAAAAAGGTTCTAAATAATTCATTGAACCGCCTTGATTAATATTAGAAACAATCGAACCACTTGGACCAATACGTGGATAAATAGACGTGATCACCCATTTACCTTCCCCATTTTTTTGAACATGAAGACGAAAATCAAATGGGTTACCATCAGTCGTTCTACACATTAAATAAGGCTGAATAATATGAGATTCTTCCTTCAATTTTTCATTAATAAAGCTTCTTAATTCTTCATATGATTGGATCGTTTCGACGTTTCCTTTTAATAGCCTAAATTGGTCACCAATTCTTTCAATTAAATTGATATCTTGACCTTTACGCCCATTGACAGGTTTAAGGACAACTTTTCTATACAGATCAAGAAAATCAAAAAAATGTCTTGAATCTTTGACAATTTCAGATGGAATTAAATATTGAGAGAATTTCCCAGCCTCTTTTAAACGTTTATAAACATTCATCTTATTCCCAATAGAGTGTGTCGTAAATGGAATAGTTTTCTTTAGTCTGTTAATTATTTCAATAGACTTATTTAACTTTTCTGGGCTTCCAGCGTTATAAATAACATCAGGAAATGGTAACTCTTTTTCTTGCCAATCACCATTTTCATAAATAAAACCAAGAATAGTTTTTTGCTTAAAATCCACTCTTTTCGGAGAAAAATAGATGAGTTCAGCGCCTTCCGCCTTTGCAATCGCTGCGTATGGATAGGCTTTTATGACTGTACGAGGATCTTTACGATGATGCAACATGCCTATTCTTATCAAACCATTCACCTCATTGTTAAAAGTAGTCTTGCTACTATCCGTATCTTCTCTTTTATTAAATGATTTTCCTACTTTTTTTGGAACGGCAGAAGTGATAAATAATGCCCAATTCTGTTACGAGTAAATGGCATTTACTAATAAGGGATAAAAATAACCAGTTAATCCTCGAAAACACACTTCCAATCCAATTAAAATGACCTGGCCACTTTTATCACTTACGATAACGGGATTTTCTTGTCCCTTATGATGATCTGGCCAGTAACCAGAAATAAAGGCATTATCCCCATTAGTATAGGTTGCTAATACTTCAACCTCGTCGATATTAGTAAACCATGCTGGGCGATAGACAAACCCAATGTCATTTTTATTAAAACCAGCAGTTATTGGCGTGTTTTTATAATCAACTTTAACAATGGCATTGTCGTTCCATCCAGAAACATTTGTTTTGACCTTTGTTAATCTAAAAACTTTTTGGATCGCTCTTGTAGCTCCTGCTCCTATCGCAATTACCTTACCACCTCTATTAACAAATGATCTTATATTTTCGACGCACGCCTGCTGCTGTTCTTTATTTTCCAACGCAAACTGTCGGTATGGTTCTTTCACTCTTTGATGAGTATAAAATAATTGTTCATTACCGTTATAAATAATAACGTCAATATCGCTTAAAGTATTTCTATGAACTATGTCTTTCGGTTTTAATTCTATAAATTTTAATCCAAGCTCTTGAAGAGCTGATTTTAATCCAGCATGTGATTGTTTTCTAAACATACCGCCATCACAAATAATCGCGATGGTTGTTTTTTTAATGTTTTTTAGTGGAAATGGTTGAGGAGAACTAGTAGTAAGTGATAGACCTCTTATCGGTTTGGTTTGCGCATTCAACGGTTCAATGACTTTTGAAGCTTTAACTCCCCATAATAACGGTAAATTCCACGTACAGAGTTCGGTCATTTTCGGACCACTTGAGAGATTTTCTCCCGGCCACAAAACTGTATTAGCGAAAACAGACTTCGCTTGATCCATTTTTATAATAAAGGTGCCTTTTTTATAGAAATAGTTGTTTGCATGAAAGGCAGTTAATGATACGTGAACGGTTACCTGATTACTTAGTAAATATTCCACTAGTTTAAATAAAGCTCTCTGATCCTCACTGATCGACGTTAATATATAAGCGCTAGGGAAGATTTGATTGTAAAAATGAGTTTCTTGTAAACCTCTTTTAAAGAAAGTGATTTGGTTCATAATCAGATTTTTTTTATGTCTAGCTATAAAACGGCATCCACCTAACAACGCAAAATACTGCCAGAGTACACCGTCTTCCACTCGTGTTGGAGCTTCAATCGTACACCCGAGGGCACCATGAAGAATTGAATACATGGCAGCGCTAACCGGAGAGTAGTCATCCCACCCTTGTTCACTATCACGAAGCGGGATAATGGTTCCGGTTAAATTTTTATAACGTGAAGATGAAAAACTAGATTTATTATCACTTATGGACTGTTCCATTTTTATTGCTAAGGGGAGAGCCCATTTCTGATACAAATCATACTCATAGTTAGGATTATGTGGGTGTGTACAAGGTTCGATAATACCTAACCTTTGCTGATCATTACAGACATATCCATGAAGATCGAATACAGAAATAGGATGACAAGCAGTAATAAGTTCAGTAATTACTTTTGTCTCTGGCTGAGATTGCGCGATAAAATCCCGATTCAAATCAAAACCATTTCCATTGAACCTTGTTTGTCTATCTCTTCCATCGGGATTAGCACAGACAATGCAAAATAGGATGAGATCTTCTAAAAGTGGATGGTCGCCGCCTTCTGCAAAATGAGCTAATAGTCTAAGAATCGCATTTGCTCCAACTGTTTCATGTCCGTGTATATTGGCAATAATTACAATTGGTAATTTATTGGAGATTTCAGGAGGAGTGTTATTTTCTAAACTACTGATAAGCTGTTGCGCATTTCTTTGGCAATAGCTTTTATTATATGTCGCTGGATCCTTACTAACTGTTATGCAATAAATGTTTTGACCTTTTGCTGATTGCCCGATCACCTCCGCTAAAAGGTAAGGAGAGGAATGAGATTCGCTTACTAGCAAGGCCACTAATTGTGAATACGGATTGTTTCCATTAACCATTATTTCGCCTCCTTCCTAGTAGTAAATTCAGCAAGGAGGAAAATTGTTATCGATATATAACCCAAAAATCAATCTAAATTTTGAGAATACGATTATAGTTTCTAGAAAATCAACAAAAAAAAACGAGGGAAAATTCCCTCGTTTTTTATAATACTCGACGTGCTGTCACAAAATTATCTTTGTACCAGCTCATTGTTATACTGACTCTTCTTATTCCTAAAGCAGAGCTAGCAGGGTGAATCACTTCACCGTTACCAATATAGATGCCTACTGTTGTTGGTGCTCCATTATTATCTGAACCGAAAAATAATAAGTCACCTTTTTGCCATTCGTTACTTGAGACAGCTTGACCTAATTTTGACAGATCTAAAAGACTGTTTGCAGATAAGTCAATACCATTTATTTTATAAACAAAGCGAGCATAACCTAATGCATTAAAAGCTAAATTTGCTTCATCGTTTACTTGACTAAATGATGCTTTTTGACGCAACTCTACTGCACTTTTGGCAATCTCATCACCTGTTACTACTTCTTCAACAGCGTCTTCGTCAATCATTGGTGTTGAGTTAGCATCGATTACTCGACGCGCTGTCACAAAATTATCTTTGTACCAGCTCATTGTCATATTTGCTCTTCTTATTCCTAAAGCAGCGCTAGCAGGGTGAATGAATTCACCGTTACCAATATAGATAGCTACTGTTGTTGGTGCTCCATTATTATCTGAACCAAAAAATAATAAGTCACCTTTTTGCCATTCGTTTCTTGAGACAGCTTGGCCTAATTTGGATAGATCTGACAGACTGTTTGCAGATAACTCAATACCATTTATTTTATAAACATAGCGAGCATAACCTAATGCATTAAAAGCTAAATTTGCTTCATCGTTTACTTGACTAAATGATGCTTTTTGACGCAACTCTACTGCACTTTTGGCAATCGCATCACCGCTTACTTCGACTGTGCCAGAAGTAGGTGGTTGCTCTGTTTCTTCTTCAACGACGTCCTCGTCTGCCACTTCCGTTGAGTTAGAATCGATCACCCGACGTGCTGTTACGTAGTTTTCTTGGTACCAATCAAAAAGGATGACACTTTTCTTAATACCGCTTGAGTCAGAAAGAATATAGAATTGTGAATTTCCAGCATAAATGCCTACTAGTGCTGGTTTTCCATTACTTGCACCGTTAGAAAAAAAGACTAGATCGCCTATTTGTAAATCACTTTGTTCAACGTAAGTTCCAACATTCGCCATTTCGCTAATATTTCTAGATTCCAAGTCAATTCCATTTTGCTTGAATACATAGTAAGCAAAACCAGTTGTATTAAATGTTAACGTATCTTCATTATAGTTAAATCCATAAGTAACTTTTCCTACTAAACTTTCAATAGTTTCAATAATTTGATTTCCTTGTGTTAGATCATTTTGCGCTTGCATGAAATGTGGGATCACACGTCTAGCTGTTTTATAGAAGTCTCTGTAATAAGAGCTACTACCTAAATCAGAAACAATAATATCGCTCCTTGAATCCGCCATATGTACCATCTTATTATTTCCCATATAGATACCGACATGGGTGTAAGCCGATCCGTATCCTGGTGTGTCATCAAAGAAGAGTAAATCACCTTTTTGCAAGTCACTTTTAGGAACAAATTCTCCTAATTGTGCTTGTATCTCAATGTTTCTTGTACCAATATCAATGCCATTTTGTTGAAATACGAAATAAACATAACCACCACATCCAAATACATACGGGGCCGTATCCTTGTACTCTGTATAATGGTAAGTCGCTTTACCGATTAAATCTACACCTGTTTCAATGATTGAATCTGCTTTTGCTTCAACTACTGAAGTCTGAGTAGCCGCGGTTGTTTGAGCATTTACTAGCTTCGAAGTTTCAGGTAAGGCACCTAAAGTAATCATTAGGCAAAATGTTGCTGTGATGATTTTTTTGATAAAAATCCCTCCTTGATGTTTTACTCTCTTAGACTAATTTACTAGCTGAGTGTAACATAGAAAGGAGGAACTTTTATCTTGTAAAAACTACCAATTTGTAGACTGAAAAAGAAAATAAAAGAAGGTAGTTTTTCATTTTTTCTACAGCTTTATTAGCGTTTTATTGATTTTTATTAACCTTAAGTTCTTCAGCTAACTGAAGCATTTCTTTATTTAGTCTTGATCCTTTCACTAAAAGTAATGAATTCTTATTTAAGAGCTCTTCAAGTAACTCTTTAACCCTTTCTAGATTTTCAAATTTAAAGACTTTACCCTTAAATCCATCCATCAACCCCTGATTTGCCATCTCCTCAGCTAAAGGGCCAACCGTAATCAAGATATCGACATTCTCTTTTGCTATTAAACTACCTACTTGCCGATGAATCTTTTTTTCATATACTCCCAGTTGTTGGATATCTCCAATAAGCAGCAATGTTTCTTTGTTTCTACCTAAAGAACTAAGCACCTTAAGTGCTGCTTCAATAGAGGTAGGATTTGTACTCCATGTATCATCAATTATTTGTGACTCGTTAATTCCTGAAAATACCTCTAAATGTCTTTCCATGTTAGTAAACGTCTTTAATCTTCTTGAAGCCTCGTCTAACCCTATTCCAATTTCATAAACGGCAGCCACTGCAGCTAGTGCATTATAGACTTGATGATCCCCGTATCCTGGGACTGACATTGGATATTTATTCTCTTCAAAGCACAATGTAAATTCCATACCGTTTTCACTAAACCTTATATTTTCAGCTTTAAAGTCTGCCTTTGGATTACATCCAAAGTATACGACACGACCTTTAAAATGATTGAGGGGAAGTTTTTTTATATTTTCATTATCACCATTTAAGATTAGCACACCATCTGGATCCATTCCCTCAATAATTTCACCCTTTGCTTGAATGTAACCATCTATCGTTTTACAATGCTCTAAGTGATCTATTCCAATTGTCGTAATAATTCCAATTGTAGGACGGTAAATCATACAATGGTACTTTAAATTCCCGGGATTGCCTAACCCCGTTTCAAATACACCAACATCTATCTGATCATCAATACCTAGAAGATAAATAAATGATCTACGAGGTTCATTTAAATTTTTAACTGTTTTTTTAACTTGATGACTTTGCTCTAAAATATGTGTAATCATCTCCCTAGTTGTTGTTTTTCCACATGTTCCTGTAATAGCGACAATCGGAATATCAAACTGATTTCTGTAGTAATTTACGAATTTCCAAAAAGCATCTCTTATTTTCTCAACACGGATAATCGTTACCTTTTCACTTGCTCCTTTTAATTCTTCATCTCTCTTATCGGTTATAATTGCACAAGGCTCAACTCTCTTTAAAACATCCCAATCTATCTGTTGATGCCTTCCAACAAAAATTAAAGTCTTTCTAACTCTAATTTTATGACGGTTCAATTCTACAGCAGCTTTAATAAACCAGCTTTCTTCTCCCTGTATTAGCTCTCCTTGAATAAGATCCCGAATCTCCTTTAGTTTAATCGGCTTCAATTTTATATCACTCCTTTTCTACATATCTATGCAAAAGACCTTATCAGTGTTTGTAGAAAGAAAGGCTCAAGCGACTTGATGAAGTTGAATAGTTGGTAATTAGCTAGCGCCAACATTCCAAGTTAAAAGGTTATATTGTCCTGTTTGTAAATTAAAAAGCAAAAGTCTGACTTTCCCGTCAAACTTTTACCTCCGTCTAAAAAATAGTTTTTTTAACCTCTGGCTAATCTCTTCGTTAGCAGTACTAATGGACGATCATATCCGTAACCTTTTACCAACAATATTTTTTGAGAATCAAGCATTTCTACTAGCATTTCATAGAGTCCAGCTAATGTTTCGAAAGCGTAAATTGGGCCTTTGAATCCCTTCTTTTTCGCTTGCTTCCCAATATCATCTGCCTTTTTGCCAACCGTAATTAGTGTATCTACTTTGTATTTGACAACCATATCGCCAATTTGTCGATGATATTCTTCATCAAAGTCCCCGAGACGATTGATTTCTCCTAACAAAGCTATTTTTGTTCTTCCTTTTGCCAATGATTTTAAAACTTTTAAAGCAGCTTCAATTGACATTGGGTTTGTTAAAAAAGTGTCATCTAAAATCATCGCTCCACTCATTCCGTGGGAAAGTTCAAGATATCTTCCAAAGGGCCGATACCCTCTTAAATAATCAATCGCTTCCTTTATTCCCATCCCTATTTCACTTACAGCGGCGATAGTGGCAAGCGCATTTTCTACTTGGTGTTCTCCATACCCAGGGACAAATACTGAATAATTTTTTTTCTCAAAAGTGAGCGTAAATGCCATTCCTCCTTCTACAAAGTCAATGTTAGAAGCTCGATAGTGACAGCTTGGATCGATGCCGAATCTGACAATTCTCCCTTTACAGTTTTCAAGTTTTAGTTTCTTTATGTTCTCATCATCGCCATTCAAGATAAGAACTCCTGTTTCATCAATACAATCAAGCATTTCCGCTTTGGCTTTTAGATAATTCTCAAAAGTACCACAACCATCTAAATGGTAAACTCCTATGTTCGTAATGACTCCAATTGTCGGCTTAAAATATCGACAATGCTCTGTAATATCACCAGGACGTCCGACAGCTGTTTCAATAACTGCAGCTTTAGTGTTGTGATCAATGCCTAATAAATAGGGAAGGTCTTGTAGTCGTGAATTAGCACTTCCTTTTGTGGCTTGAACGGTACGATCATTACTTAGTATTTGTGTAATCATTTCTTTTGTTGTTGTTTTTCCACATGTTCCTGTAACAGCTACGACTGGAATATCAATGAGATCTCGATAGTACTCTACGAAAGTCCAAAAAGCTTTACTAGTCTGTTGAACTAAGATAACTGTACATTGAGGGATAGATTGTAGCTCATCAAATATTTCATCAGTAACAACTACACATGGTGAAAAACTTTTAATTCTATCCCAATCTACTTTTCTTTTTAACCTAAGGAAAATCATCGACTTTTTTGTATGAAGTTTTTCTAGACGATAAACAACATCCTCTACACTCCAATCCTCTGATCCCTTTACTAGTTTTCCATCAATAACTTCTCTTATGTCCTTTACCGAGTGTGGTATCAAATCTAACACTCCTTCCTACTTTAACTTATTTTTTAAAAAGGAAGTTGACACGGCTGTTGACGTTATTTTTTTAGATGTTCTTTTTAGTAAAATGAACACTATTAGTAGTTATAGTTCTTCGGTATTCTAAGATTTTTTGAATCATTAATTTGTCTTCAACATTATCAAACATTATAATGACGGGATAAATATTAGCTTCAATAATCCAAATTTTACCTTTATTATCTATCCCAATGTCTAATCCAAAAGTATGAATATCTGTAAAATAACTGTGCAAGTGTTTAACAAGTAATAAAGACAGGTTTTCTATTTCTTGTTCTAACTTATTAGTAGTAAGTTTATTAATAGGAAGTCTATTAACATTAAGTTTGTTCGTCACTTCCGCTATCGAAAGTAATTTCACAGCTGCATTTGTAGTCACAAACCCCTTTGCAGCCACTTTTGCAAGTTTTCCGGTTATCACCCACTCTAAATCATTCTTCTTTCTTTGAACCATAACTCTAATATCGATGGGAGAATCATCTATCTGAGCAAGGTCAATCTTTTCTTGAATAAGATAATGTTTTTTGATTAAGACTTTCTCCTTCAAATAATGGTAGAGATTAGCTATATTTCCATGAAAAATTTCTTGACTGTATCCTTTATGAATTTTATAGATATCTTTGGCTATAAAAGTTACATACACTACTCCTATTCCTTGGGAACTTGAACTTGGTTTCAAAAAAACCTCTTGATAATTCCCCAAAAAATTGCTAAAAGATTGAATATTTAACGAATCTGTATGTGGTAAATAACTGTGAAGCCTAGTTTCTTCCATCATAAATTGATGAAGAAACCACTTACCAACATATTTCCTCAAGTAAACTCACCTACTTTCAAATTCACTTCTCCTTTACATTATTAAGATATTTCCTACCAAACAAAAATTCTTGTGTTTTCACCTATTAAAGCTGAGATATATGAGGGTTTTTAGATAATTTAGTTATCTATCTGTAAGCATAGATGTCACGGACCCACGCAATTTATCTAGTAAGTAATATACATATAGAGAATAAAAGAAAGGAGGGATTAATATGGGACTTTTACAAGGCTGTTCTCCGGGATTTTGGGCTCAACATCCTCAACAGTGGAACTTAACACCTTATTCACCAGATGATATATTTAATACGGTCTTTGGTGTAGTTGTTTTTTCAGCTGATGCAACTTTATTACAAGTAATTAACCTAGACGCTGAAGGACCTTCGCCACAGGTTAGACAATTATCTCGACAAGCAGTAGCTGCTCTATTAAACGCATCTGACCCGCGCGTCAACTATCCATTAACGGAAGCTGAAGTTATCGCACA
Source organism: Bacillaceae bacterium IKA-2 (assembly GCA_031761875.1). Lineage (GTDB taxonomy): Bacteria > Bacillota > Bacilli > Bacillales > Anaerobacillaceae > Anaerobacillus. Next base: position 3,048,026 of record CP134492.1, read on the forward strand.
ATACCAGAATGCAATTAATAGTGGCGACTTAGCTGTAATTGTAGCTCTATCAGAATTATTCGACAGCTTTAATAATTTAGGTTGTCCGATTCCAGCAAACTAGTTTAGAACTAGAAAAAGGCGAGTCGTGTTATTGGACTCGTCTTTTTTCTTTTAAAAGCAATCCAATCAAAGCTAACCATTTCCATCAAAAGGAATTCTTTTTTCATGATAATTATTAGAATATGAAAATCGATCATGGAACCAAAATCGAAGGCTGTTGAGAAAAACCTCAACAGCCCTTGATTTTAAAAGATATTAGCACACATAAGCAGCGCCAATAATTACTAATAAAATGAATAGCACTAAAATTAGCGCAAACCCACTACCTGCATAATGTCCCATATTATTCACCTCCTAATAATAGATTGAGGCCTCCCCCTATTAATATAAATATGCAAAAGTGCCTTTATTTGATTAGACAAATGAATCTTATTTTTAAAAAAAGGCGAGGAAACGGATAATCCGCTTCCTCGCCTTTTAAATAATAAATTATTCCATTAAGCCGATAATATTATAACCGCCATCAACGTGAAGAATTTCTCCAGTAATTCCACGCGACAAATCACTCATTAGAAACAATGCTGCATCGCCTACTTCTTCTTGAGTAACTGTTCTGCGAAGTGGCGCACAAGATTCAAACTCTTCGACTACTTTATTAAAGTCAGAAATACCCTTAGCTGATAATGTCCGAATTGGACCTGCAGAAATCGAGTTAACACGAATTCCTTCTCTACCAAGGTCATTAGCTAAATATCTTACACTAGCATCCAAAGAAGCTTTTGCTACACCCATAACATTGTAATTCTTAACAACTCGTTCTCCACCTAAATACGTTAAAGTAACGATACTGCCACCTTCTGTCATTAAACCTCTAGCCGCTTTACTAACCGCAGTAAGGGAATAAGCACTAATGTTATGTGCAAGTAAAAAGCCTTCTCGAGTTGTAGATAAGTATTCTCCATTTAACTCTTCTTTGTTAGCAAAAGCAATACAGTGTGCAATACCGTGGATGACACCGACTTCTTCTTTAATTATATTGAAAGTAGCATCGATTTCTTCGTCACTTGAAATATCACAAGGAAGAACAAGATGATCTTTTCTTTCCAACGTTTCAGTTAAGTCTCTGACACTTTTTTCAAATCTTTCTCCGGCGTATGTAAATATTAATCTAGCGCCAGCTTTTGATAATGATTGAGCAATTCCCCAAGCAATACTTCTTTTATTGGCCACGCCCATAACGACAAATGTACGATTTTCTAACGATAAATTCATCAAAAAACTCCTTTTATATAAGTATAATAGCTTGTTATTAGTACTTGGTCTTAGTAATTATATCATGGACTAATAAATATGCAAAGAGAAAGATAAGCAACTTTAAACTGTGACAGCTCCTTGCTTACTTTGTTTAACTAATTATTCAAAATAACTTCTTAGCTCCTGCACATGCTTTAAACTACCTGTGACAACAATTCGATCATCAAGCTTCAGTGTTGTGTCACCATGCGGTACAATTGACTCATTACCTCGAAAAATATGCACAAAAACGGTATCACCTAAATACGGAAACTCTCTAAGTAATAATCCCTCAAAATTCGGATTTTTCATATCAATTTCGTAGAGTCCACTATCTAACTTATTAATTAAACCGACAACACTTGGGCTTTCAATTAAAGCTTTGACGATTATTTGAGTTGATAAAAAAATTGAAAAAACATCGACGTCAATTTCTTTTAAAAAGTTTTGTAACGTCGGCTTATCAACTCTGGCGATCACTCTTTCGATTCCAAGTTCCTTACCTTTTTTTGCGATTTTAAAGTTTTTTTCTTCATCACCTGTTGCGACAACTAGAATATCGGTATCAAATACTTGTTTTTTTTCAAGGGTACTAAGTTCAAAATTAGCAATTTCTACTATTGAAAAAGCGCTATCTGGATTTAATGCCTCAATTTTTTGCTGCTTCGTGTGATAGACGTAAGTATCAAAGCGTTCACTGTCCAAGTTTAATGATAGCGGCATTGTTAATTGATTAGAACCGACAAAAACCACTTTTTGTTGTTGAATTATTTGGTCATTAAAAGGAAAAACTTTTTTAAAGGCAATTGGTGTGATAATACATGAAATTACCGCTACCAAGATTAATGCCGAGGCTAATTGGCTATCGATAATTCCGATTCGCTCACCTATTGCGACCGCTGCAATCACTAATGAAAGCGTTGATGTTAACAGAAATCCTGCTCCAATCGTAGTTTTCCAATCATACCACCGTTTTAAAATTAATGCAGGCAAAACCTTTGATACTAGTAGGGCTATAAAAAGTAATGGTATTAATAGTAATACTTTAGGATCTTTGAATAGAGCCCAAATTTCAAGCTCGACACCGACCATGACGAAAAATATTGGGATCAAAAAGCCATATCCGAATGAATCTAATTTTTTCACCATTTCAGGATTAGGAGATAATAATGACACAAGTACACCAGCTAAAAATGCTCCTAAAATGTTTTCTGCTCCTACTGTCTCTGATAAAGCAACTAATAAAATAATTAACGTAAAAATGGCTCTCGTATCAATTTGTATCGTTCCTTTTTTCATTGTTTCAAAATAGGTTTGTTCACGAAAGTGTTTGCCAATAAAGTAAATTAAAATACCAACGGCAAAAAGAATTAATAATAACCACATATTCCCGCCTTCAGGCCCATATAAAGACACAAATACAGCTAATAATATCATCGTTACCAAGTCTGCAATCACGGCAACTAATAAAATAATTTGGCCAATCGCTTTATCCATTAAATTCGCTTCTTTTAGCGTTGGTACTACAACACCTAAAGAAATTGTTGAAATGATTAACGTCATTAAAAAGGCATTGTCAATATAACCAAGCCCTACAAACATTAACGATAGTAAAAATGACAAACCAAATACAAAAACAAAAATAACGGTCGCAACGACAAATGCATTCGGTTCTTGTTTACCGTTTGGTAAGATTACTTTTTTCTTTTTATTCATAAATGCTGAAAAATCAATTTCTAAACCACTTAAAAACATTAAAAAGATAAATCCTAATAAAGAAAGTGTCTCTAGCCAAATATCGAATTGGACAATATTAAAACCGCTTTTACCAATGAAAATTCCTGCAATTATTTCGGCAACAACAACTGGAATCACTTGCAGTCGAAGTCTATGTAAAATAACTGGAATAAGAAAAGCAATTGTAACGACAATAACGAGGGATGCTACTGATGCATGTTCTTCCACAATGTAACACCTCCATTAAATAATTTATTAAAACCCTCTTATCAGTCATATGATATTATTATCTAAATTACAAGTAATTTTTTCGCCTATTGAGAGGAGAGAGAACAATGTTTGACGTGATTGGTGATATTCACGGTTGTTACGATGAATTTGAACAATTAACAAAAAAACTTGGTTACGATTGGAGTGAAGGTTATCCGCTCCATTCTGAGGGCCGAATGCTCGCTTTTGTAGGTGACTTAACTGACCGCGGGCCTAATTCACTTAAAGTAATCGAGGTCGTAGCCGACCTGGTCAAGAATGGTTTTGCCCATTACACCCCAGGTAACCATTGCGATAAATTATATCGCTATTTTCTAGGAAGAAATGTCCAAGAAACTCATGGTCTCGAAACGACGGTTGCTGAATTAAAAGGACTTTCCAAAGCTGAATATGCAACAATTCGAAAAAAGTACATCGAATTGTATGAGAATGCACCGCTATATCTTATTTTAGAGGAGAGGCAGCTTGTTATTGCTCATGCCGGAATACGCTCTGACTATATTGGCCGAGAAGATAAGCGAGTCAGAACGTTTGTATTATATGGTGACATTACAGGAGAAAAAAATCCGGATGGCTCCCCAGTTCGGCGCGATTGGGCGCAAGAATACACGAATCAACAATCGTTTATTGTATACGGTCATACACCTGTGCACGAACCTCGCTTAGTCAATCATACGATAAACATCGATACCGGTTGCGTGTTCGGTGGTTCGTTAACCGCATTTCGTTATCCAGAAAAAGAAACCGTAGCCGTTCCTTCCAAACAAGCCTTCGTCCCAGAAAAGTTCAAATTTGGTGTCTGACACCATGTGAGGATGGTAACATAATATCCAATAATGAAAAGCCTATCGTATCATGGGTTCCTGTGCTTCTTTGTGAAAAAATCACATGGTGTCTGACACCGTGTGATTTTTTCTCGTTAATTTATTAATATCTTCTGGTGGGGCAACGTTAAAACTCATATTCTGTTTTAAAATCGGATGGAAAAAATCTAACTGCCAGCTATGAAGGGCTTGGCGATTTATTTTCGTGATAAGTCCTCCATATAGATCATCGCCAAGCAGTGGATGACCAATAGATGCCAGATGAACTCTTATTTGATGCGTTCTTCCTGTTTCTAATTGCAGTTGAACAACTGTTTCATGCTCAAGATACTTGACAACTTTGTAATGTGTCACTGCTTCTTGGCCATCAACCTTGACCTCACGTTCGATCATGCTTTCTTCCTTTCGGCCAAGCGGAGCTGAAATTGTCCCAACCTCATTTTCGATTAAGCCATGAACTATTGCCAAATATGTGCGTTTCACTTGACCTAATCGCTGCTGCTTTGTTAATAAATCATGGGCATAGCGGTGTTTGGCAACAATAAGAAGCCCTGATGTATCTCGGTCAAGGCGATTAACTGCATGGAAGGTAAAAGGTATTTCATTCCTATCATAATAATAAAGAACGGCATTAGCTAAAGACTGTTCTGGGTGATAAATCGAAGGAATCGTTACTAAAAATGCTTGTTTATTGATGACTAATAGATGGTCATCTTCATATACAACTGATAAAGGGATATTCCTTGCTTGCAATCCTTCACTTCGCTTCTCAGCCGGAAAAACAACTGTTACTTCATCACCAAAACTTACAACAGCTCGAACCGTTACCTCTATCCCATTTACCATTAACTTTCCATACTTTTTTATATCTGTTAACGCTAAACGAGAGATCTGTTTTTCTTTTCTTAAAAAATCTCGTAACAACCAATTATGTTGATTTTTTTCAACTTGCCATTTAATTGTAATTCCACGCATTTTTTTACCCTCATTTTGAACACAGATAATTAATTAATAAATGATTCTTTGACCCTTTTCCAAAATGGGAAAGGCCTGAACCTAGCAAATCGAACTTTCTCTTCTGCAACACGGCATTGAATTGACTTCACACTTTTTTCGACCATAGAAAGGTGGTCAATCGTAACATGAAAATCAACGTCATTAATCGGCTTTAATAAACACGTATGATGTTGTGGTAAAACAAGAGGCGAACCAATTGTCCGGTAGACTCGGTTGTTAATAGATGCCATTTCAGATATTTGGATAGAAGCCAAGGAAGGATGCAAAATCGCTCCACCTAATGCTTTATTGTATGCTGTACTACCAGATGGCGTCGAAATACAAAGTCCGTCACCACGAAACGTTTCAAAGGCTTCTCCTTTGATTTTCAAGTCCATAACTAATGTGCCAACCGTACTTTTTACTGTACATTCATTTAAGGCTAAATAACGTTCTGATTTAGTTGCATCATTATGTCTAACAATCACTTCAAGTAGAGGATATTCAACAATTTTAAATGGTGTTTTAGCAATATGAATAACGAGACGTTCCACTTCTTCAGGTTTCCAATCTGCATAAAAACCAAGGTGTCCTGTATGAACACCTACAAAGGAGGTATCGTTAAGACGGTGACTATATAGGTGAAAGGCATGTAATAACGTTCCATCTCCTCCAACCGTAATCACAATATTTGGCTCATCGCTGTCATGAACCAAATTAAATTCAAATAAATAGTTTTTTATCTTCTGTTTAAGCGCGTTTGACTTTTCGTCTCCGCGGGAAATAACAGCAAATTTCATTTTCAATACCTCCTCCTGTAGAGAGTTGAATTAAATGACAGCTGAGCTTTTATGGCACTAACAGACATTTTTACATTCTATATTTATTTTTTTCGTTGTTCTTCTTCTTTTTTTCTAAAGATAACTTGGGCTTCTAATACTTCGCCACGAATTTGTGACATTTCTTCATCTAACCTAAATGCAGCTTCAGATGCACTTTGCAGACGGTCAATAATTTCTTCAGGAATTTCACCACTGTATTTATATAATAATGAATGCTCAATTGTCGCCCAAAAATTCATCGCCAACGTTTTAATTTGAATTTCGACAAGAATTATTTTTACACCGTCATAGGTTTGAACTGGATACTTAATCACGAGATGATACGCTCGGTAACCACTTCTTTTTTTATTAGAAATATAATCGCGCTCTTCAATAATTTCAAAATCTTTTCTCAACCTCAATAGCTTAATAACTGCATCTATATCCTCAACAAATTGACACATAATTCTAACTCCTGCTAAATCCTGCATACGTGTTTCTAATTCGTCCATGGCAATTTTTTTTCGTTTTGCTTTGTCAATTATGCTTGAAATCGGCTTAGTTCTTCCTGTAACAAACTCAATCGGAGTATGCTTTCTAGAAGACACGTTATACTGCTTACGAACTCCTCTTAATTTAATTTTGAGTTCTTCAACGGATTGTTGATAGGGCGCTAAAAAAATATCCCAGTTCATACCGTCACCCCATTTTATATGATGAAACATTGACTAACAGCTTGGACCATGCTTTCACCGTAGTTGCTGTTTTCTCTAATATTACCAATAAAATATTCTAATTCTTCATGAAATAGAATAAGTGGAACCCGAGTGTCAATATCTATTTGTAAAAAAATTGGTAATTTATTCTGTAAGGCAATGTTCAGGTCAGCCCAAACATTTTTCGGGAAATTAACATAGATAAAGTCTTCTTCCACATTAAGTATGTATAAAAATGATAAATGATCAGAGTCTGCCAGCATTCTACCCTCTGGTTCCACTTTTTTATTAACTAAAAGCAATTGATCATCTACAAAAACTATTACTTCTCGATCATCGGTTTGTATTTTTCTTACGTTAATTTTTTTTGCCATCTATATTCCTCCAACAAATACTATTTACCCACTAAGTGTACCATAAAGCGCTCATTTTCGAAAATGTCAAACTACCAATATCTATAAAAACATAGTATGATAAGAAAAATAGTAAGGTCGTCTTTAAGAGCGGCTAAGTTGTGTTAGCAAAAATCAAAGATTTTTAAGATATTTGGTTTATCTTTTGATTTTATCTCTTGCACTTGCTTTCCCTTTCCATCTTTCCAACTTTCATAAAAAGAAGGTATGATAATGACTCAAGAAATAGAAATTGAATTTAAAAATCTAGTCACAAAAGTTGATTTTTATAAATTAATCAACATATTTAAGGTTGACGCTTCCGAGTTCGAATCACAAAAGAACTATTATTTTGATACAGCTGATTTTCAATTAAAAATGCACAATTGCGCACTTAGAATAAGAGAAAAAAACAGTCAATATACCTTAACATTAAAGCAACCTAATAAAATTGGTTTACTAGAAACTCACCAAACAATTGACAGGAACCAAGCAGAAAAAGCATTTCAAGGTTGTCCCCTACCAAAAGGGACAGTTGCAAACCAGCTGCTAACATCTTTTCAAATCGATATTACCCCTTGTCGTTTATTAGGATCGCTTGCAACGTCGCGTGCAGAAAAACCTTACTCTGGGGGGATTCTTGTATTTGATCACAGCATTTATTTAGATGTTGAGGATTATGAAATTGAATATGAAGTTACAGAAGAACACCAAGGAAAAAGCGAATTTGAAAGACTTTTTAGTGAAAATAATATCCCAATCGTACATACTGATAATAAAATAAAAAGATTTTTTCTACGTAAACAATCAAGAAAAGCGTAAGCGCCTGGGAGCTTCGAAAAATATTGGAGGTTTGACAGTTGAAGATATCATCACCATTGCAACATATGTTCGAAATTCAAGCATTCCGTAATATGCAAGGTGGAAACAATAAATCTTCTTCACCATTTGAATCATTATTTACGGATTTTTTAGAAGCTCAATTACAAAAAAATAGTAATCAAGGTTTGCAAAATAAGAACAGTAGCATGACAAAAGACCGAGATCTCTCACTAATGTTAGCGAATTTGAATGTAACTCCAACTATTTTTAATAGCCCCCCTCTTCAATCGTACCAGCCGTTGCCGGCAACGGCTGGTGAAAAAGCTGAAAATTTCCGTACACATATTGATGCAGCAGCAAAAAAATATAATGTTGATCCAAAATTAATCTCTGCTGTTATTAAACATGAGTCGAACTTTAATCCAAATGCCAAAAGTCATGCTGGTGCAACCGGTTTAATGCAATTAATGCCAGCCACTGCCCGTGGCTTAAACGTCACAAATATCTTAGATCCGAAACAAAACATTGAAGGTGGCACAAAATATTTACGGCAAATGTTAGATCGTTATCAAGGCGATGTTTCTTTAGCCTTAGCAGCATATAATGCTGGTCCGGGCAATGTTGATAAGCATGGTGGCATTCCACCATTTAAAGAAACGCAAAATTACGTCCCAAAAGTATTGAATACTTATTATACGACGTGATGAATACCGAGCCTGATATCATGAAGAACTTTCCTCATGATATCAGGCTCATTGTATGTAAATTAATTAATTTCCCTAACATCACTAATAATCCTCTCTCAATCAACAGATAATATCATATAGCAAAATTCCATTGTAGGCTGATAATTTGCGGTACTGAACACTGCTTGCTAGAATGAGATTACAAACTAAACTTAAAACACGTCTTAAAAAGAATGATAATCACTGCCTGTGAAGTAGTTCGCAAGCTTGTATTACTGGACTTTTTGAGCGTCCTCTTAAAGGAGAATACTATGGAACCACAATCAAGCAACCCCTTTGAAGCTATTGGCGGCAAAGAAGTGATCGATAATCTTGTAGATGCATTTTATAGCAAAGTAAAAGTGCAGCCCATACTTGCTCCGATATTCCCTGCTGATTTAACAGAAACTGCTAGAGTGCAAAAACAATTTTTAACGCAATTTCTTGGAGGTCCTGAATTATATAGTAATGAACATGGCCATCCAATGCTTAGAGCTAGACATATGCCTTTTCCAATTACAGCCCAGAGAGCCGATGCATGGCTTGAATGTATGAATGAGGCCATGAATGATATCGGACTTAAAGGTCCAGTTCGAGACTTTCTCTTTGAACGGTTAAATCAAACTGCACAACATATGATAAATAAATAGTGAAGTTGATCAACAGAATTTTGATTTAATTCTATTTGATCAACTTTAATATTTGAAAGGAGGGATCTAGTTGTCTTCTAATGACTCTAATTCCAGCTGCAGTAATAGTTATGGGTTTTGTGGTTTTGATGATGAACCTATTTCAATAAATTTTAAACCTAATAAGAAGCCCTTAGAAATCTATACGTTTGTAGACCCCCTCTGTCCAGAGTGTTGGGCACTTGAACCGGTTTTAAAAAAATTAACAATGAACTACCACAAATATTTTACAATTCGTTATTTAATTGGTGGTAAGTTACATTGTTGTAAGGAAAACAAATCAAACAAAAACCTTGCACAAACATGGGAAACTGTTGCAAGCAGAACAGGGATGTCATGTGATGGTGACCTTTGGTTAGAAACTCCGATATCTTCTCCTTTTACTGCTTCAATCGCCATCAAGGCCGCTGAGCTTCAAGGAAAGCAAATTGGAATAAGGTATTTACGAAAACTTAGAGAACTCTTATTTTTAAATAAACAAAATACCGATAACACAGAAATCTTACTTGAATGTGCTCGAAGTATTGATGGTTTAGATCAAGATGAGTTTGAAAAGGACCTCTATTCAGAAAGTGCAATTAAAGCATTGCAGTATGACTTAAAGACGACAAAGGAAATGGGCGTTGCATTATTTCCAACGCTAGTTTTTTTTAATGATAATATCGATGATGAGGGTTTATTAGTTACTGGCCTATACGACTATGACGTATACGAAAAAGTTCTTGAAGAAATGCTCAATGAAAAACCAATTGCAGCACCACAAATTTTCCTTGAAGATTTCCTAAAGCATTACTCTTTTGTTGCCACTAAAGAAATCTCTGTTGTCTATGATCTAACCGCTGAGGAAGTTGAGAAGGAAATGAAGAAGCTTGTACTTCGACAAGTAGTCGAGCGTATTCCTGTAAAACACGGAACATTCTGGCGTTATATAGGTGCCTGAGTGCAAGCACCTAATCTCGCTTTCTTTGTTTCATGTGAAAAGAACTCGCACTAAAAAATTTCTAAGCTAACCTTTCAATACTTTCTTACTAGCGAAAACTTGCACAAAAAAACTCAGTTTGGGGTAAACTGAGTTTTTTTCGGATTTCATGTTAAGGTTTCGTACAACAATAAAAGTACTAAACTATATAACATTAAGGAGTTTGTGAGTTAATCAACATAATTCTTCGGGGAGGAGGGTATGTGATCCTTTTCACAATATTAATATAACACTCCTCCTTAAAAAGAACAACTAGTTTGTGATTTATTTCACAAAAAGTTCACGAATTATTAAAGTAGCATAACGGAACAGTTTCTCTCATAGCCATTTAGTATACAAGCTAACCTGAATTGGAGGCAAAAAAATGTATCAAATTCTTTTTTTAATTGGTCTTTTTTTAATTTTTGCTTCATTTTGCATTTTTGTCTTAAGTTTAATACAGTTTTTCCCTATTTGGCTTGCTTCTCTATTTCTTTTACTTTCAATTTTTTTTACTATTCATTGTTTAAATGAAAAAAGACGGTTCAGAGGATTTTCCAAACTGATAAGATAAAAGCATGAACTAAATTGTGATAGCACAAAAAAACTACGGCTTAGCTAGTCTTTAGACTTTGCTTTACCGTAGTTTTTTAACTACTTATATTTTCTATTCAAACAACAATTCTTCCATTTCATCTAGAGTTTTTTCAAAAACTGCTAACGCCTCTTTAATCGGGTCTGAACTTGTCATATCTACCCCAGCACGCTTTAAAACTTCGATCGGATAATCAGAGCTACCCGCCTTCAAGAATTCAATATAGCGCTTAACAGCAGGCTCTCCTTCTGCCAAAATTTGTTTCGATAATGCAGTGGCTGCACTGTAACCAGTCGCATATTGATATACATAAAAATTATAATAAAAATGCGGGATCCTGGCCCATTCTATGCCTACTTCCTCATCAATAACAATTTCTTCACCAAAGTATTTTTTATTTAATTCATAATAAGTAGTTGTTAACAACTCAGGTGTTAATGATTCACCGTCACTTGCTTTTTGATGAATTAATTTTTCAAACTCAGCAAACATCGTTTGACGGAAAACTGTTCCTCTAAAACCTTCTAAAAAATGGTTTAATAGATAAAGTTTCTTTTTCTTGTCTTCGGTTGTTTTTAACAAATAATCATTTAACAATGCTTCGTTACAAGTAGAAGCAACTTCTGCAACAAAAATTGAATACCCGGAATAATGATAAGGTTGATTTTTTCTTGAATAATAACTATGAACTGAGTGCCCAAATTCATGGGCTAACGTAAATAGATTATTAACATTGTTTTGCCAGTTCATGAGGACGTATGGCATCGTTCCATATGTACCTGATGAGTAGGCGCCACTTCTTTTCCCAACATTTTCTTCTACATCTACCCAACGGTTTTCAAAACCTTCTTTAATGATCTTGACATACTCTTCGCCTAATGGAGCTACCCCTTTTGTGACGAGCTCTTTCGCCTCTTGGTAAGGAATCTCCATTTTAACGTCTTTAACAATTGGCGTATATAAATCATACATATGAATTTCATCGAGTTTTAACGCCTTTTTTCGTAACCTAACATAGCGATGTAAAAGATGTAAATGATCATTTACGGTATCAACTAATTGATCATAAACAACTTCAGGAATATTGTTGTCATCTAGAGCAGCTTGCCTAGCTGACTCGTAATTTCTAATACGCGCATTAAACAAGTGTTTCTTTACATTCCCGGCTAGCGTGCTTGCTAACGTATTTTTATACTTTCCGTACGTTTCGAATACCGCTTTAAAAGCATCTTTTCTAACTTGTTGATCGCTGCTTTCTAAAAAGCGAAGATAGCGTCCATGAGTAACTTCAACTTCCTCACCATTTTCATCTTTAATTTTAGGAAATTTTAAATCAGCATTGTTTAGCATTCCAAATGTAGTTGAAGAGCTTTGTGTCACTTCACTAACTTGAGCAAGAATCGACTCTTCTTTTTCCGATAAGACGTGTGGTCGTTGTCGATTCGTTTCCGCTAATGCATGCTTGTAAGTTTTCAAATCTTCATTTTCATTAACAAATTGATTAATTTTTTCTTCTGAAATACTTAAAATCTCTGGAATAATGAATGATGAAAAGTTACTAAATTGCGTTGCTAAGGTTGAGGCTCGGTCATTTAAGCCTTGATAATAAGAATTTGTCGTATCCTGATCACTTTTTAAATGTGCATACACATATAGTTGACTGATACGAACACTTAGTTTGTTTTGATATTGAAAACATTGAAAAAGTTTTTCACTATTTGATTCTAACTGCCCGTTATACTGCTGTAAATTAGGGATCTCCTCTTTTAATTGTTTAAATTCTTTTTCCCACTCTTCGTCGGTTGCAAAGATTGCTTCCACGTTCCACGTTTGTTCTACGGAAATTTCATCGCGTTTCGGAAGCTGTTTTGATGTTTTTTGTTCTGCCAATAAAAGCACCTCCATATTTTCTCTATTTGAATGAATTTCACTAACACAAACTAATTTTAACTTATTGTTCGTTACAATTACAAATTAATCCTCGTCTTCCTGAAATAACTTGCCACTTTTCTATAAGTAATCAAAAACGAGGATAATCAGAGCCGAGAAGATCAAGGCAGCACAGAAACGAGCCAACGCAGAGATTCGACAGCTATGATTACCAGACTTTTTGAACATCCTCTATAAGTACGTATTCACTGATACGAATTCTAGCATTACCTGTTTGTCTTTCATTAATCCTTCCTCCACATTTCTTGGTTTTCTAATTTCAGCATTTTTAATAAACAGCTGTCCATCATTAGTCGTCAAAATCTTTAATTTGGCTAAGAAAAATAAATAATTTTGGATAGTTAAAAATAGGCTTCCACTGTATTGTAAGGGAATGGACCGCAACTGGAAGATTCCTTTATGAATGAGGCTTTGAAGAGCTCTGGTAACTAAGTTGACATGGAATTTTTCACCAGTGCTTTTAGTAGCAATAAAAATTTCTAAAAGCCAACTTTGCCAAATGAATGAAGGAGTTTCAATAAATTCAGAAAAAACAGTTGGAAACCCAGCTTCTGCTGGATATAGCGATATTGGAGTGCTCTTTTGATAATATATTTTTTGTAGATAAAGTTCGGCTTGGCTAAGCCTTATCCGAGGCCGACGCCAATTCGCCTTAATCTGAAGCAATACTTCACTTGGATACTGTTGTTTGTTCGTTTGAAAAAGTGATTTGAAAGAGGAGTTAGCTAATTTGGAGAACTTTGGTGTACAAAAGGCGCGATTTGCAGAAATAGCGATCATGTTTCTTAGGAGAATAAATGTGTTATTTTTCGGACAAAAAGTGATGAGCTGAAGTGACGTTTTTTCTGAGGATGGTTCACTTGCAAATAACCAATGAAAACTGTTTAGTTGAAAAAAATTCCCTTTTATTCGTTTTAGTTGATTTCCACCTAAAATCCAAATTGGCGTGTAATGATGAGCTTGATATGAATGCGTTCTTTTCAGGAAAATTTCCGGGGCAATTTTGGCGCATTGAAATTCAATCGCATAGATATTATTAGAAATTTTTAGAAGTAGGTCTGGTCTTTGCTTTACTTCTTTCAAATAGGGCTCTAAGCTTACTTCTAAGCCCTGCTTCCTTAACCATTCATAGAGAAGCTTCTTGCCTTCAATATGATAGCTAGTTTCGCCTTCAGCCTCATCACTGCAACTGTGATGTGGCTTATGAGCAAAATGCCATGCCTGCTTTGTTCCTAACTTTAAAATCACCTCTTGTTTACAAGCTGGGCAATAATAATGTTCGGTCTTTCTAAGCTGCCTCAACTTTTCTAGCTCTAGGCACCTGTTTCCTAAAGAAAAATATTTTCCTGCTTCCGTTACTGCAACTAACACTTTACTCCCTCCTAAAAATAAGTTTCGTATAGATTAGATTATTACTACTAGAGTAATGGTGACATGAGCCGTGATGTTGACTCAATAATTCGCTTGAAAATTGATCGCTTTTTAAATTGCTCATAGCTAATGATTGAAGAATGTTCCATATCATAAATGTAATCTCCAACAAGTGTATGAACACTTTGCGTTTTATATAAAAAGGCATTTACTTCAAAATTTAAATGAAAACTCCTCATGTCCATGTTTGCGGTTCCAATTGAAGCAATTTCTTTATCGACAATTAAAAGTTTACTATGCATAAAACCGCGATTATATTCATAGACCTTCACGCCGGCTTCTAATAACTCTGGAAAATAAGATCTTGATGCATAAAAGACAATTCGTTTGTCTGGTCGATTCGGAACGAGTATTCGCACATCAACTCCACTAAGTGCTGCTATTTTTAAGGCAGACAAAATATCGTCATCTGGAACAAAGTAAGGTGATGCGATCCAAATTGACTTTTTCGCTGAAGTAATCATTGAAAAAAATAATTTCTCAATTACTTCCCAACGAGTATCTGGCCCACTTGCAATCATTTGAACGCCACCTAAGTGCTCTTTATCCGGAAGATTAGGTGAAAGATAACTTTGTTTCAATAACGTTTCTTTTGTAACATAAAACCAATCACGTAAAAAAATTAATTGTAAAGAACGAACTGCTTCTCCATGAACTAATAAATGAGTATCACGCCAATGTCCGTAATATTTATTTTTTCCTAAGTATTCATCGCCAATGTTTAGGCCGCCTACAAGACCTACTTTCCCATCAACAACAATGATTTTACGATGATTACGGAAATTAAGCTTATGATTTAAAAATGCTAAGCGAACGGGTGAAAAGGCAGCCACCTCTACACCGGCATCTTTTAGCTCCCGAATGTACGCCTTTGAGAGCTCAAAACAGCCCACTGCATCATAAAGAAACCGGACCTCAACTCCCTGGCTTGCTTTTTCAATTAAAACGTCTTTTATCTCATTGCCTATCTCATCGCTTCTGACGATGTAATACTCCATGTGAATATGATTTTTAGCGTCTCTTAATGCTTTTAAAATATGGGCAAACGTCTCTTTACCATCAGTCAAAACTTTTGTTTCAGTGGCAAATGAGATTGGGTTATTAGCCAAGCGGTGTGCAAGCCGAAACAATAGTTGCTGATCTATGCCCATTTTCGCAATTTTTTCCCCATTAAGGGGTTTATTTCCTTCAATCTTTTGTAGAGCTTGTTCATCCATAATCGCTTTTTCTGTATAACTTTTCATTTTCCGATGGTTGATTCCAAACATAATATAAAAGAAAAATCCGACAACAGGAAAAATAGCAAGCACCATCAACCAAGTTACTGTTTTTGATGGATGACGATTTTCTAGGAAAATCACAATCCCAATAAAAAAAGCAGAAAGTGAAAATAGAATACTTGCTACCCCGACAATCCAACCTTCCCAATAATTTTTTGTGAGGTATAAGGCCGTTCCTATAATGCCAAGAAATACTAATACTTGTAATTTTTTTTTCATTCTTTGCGACCGAGGAAACTCGTGACCAAGTCATCAGAGGAACGGGCGTTCTCACCACCTTTCTAACTAGTATTCGATAAAATGACAAATAAAAAGGAGGACCGACGCTCCCTAAGTTAAAGATAATTGTCTCAATTAATCCTTCAATTAAAAGGAAAGCCACTTTATCTTTTTGGAAGTGCCAGACCCCACACTAAGTCAGCATTTTTATTTTCGAAACAATGATTGTAAATTTTGTAATGCTTCTGAAGCAATAATTTCTTTACCATACTCTTGAATACGATAAATCGAAACTTCTGATTCAAAACCAAACTCAAGGATTTGACTTAAAATATCATCTTGTTTATCTTCAGTAAATTCGTTAGTAAACGACACAAACAAAAAGTATTCATTTTCAAAATGGTAAAGGGCATTATGGAATCCTCTGACCCCAAAATTATGGCTTAAAGCGATTATATCCTCGAAATTATCAAAACCGATCACAACATCCAAGAGTTCTGGATCTTCATTCTCACGACCCTTATGTTTATTTTTGACAAAATTTTCATCAAGTGAATCAACAATAGTATCATCTTCGTCAGTATTAATTTGGTCTTTAGAAATCGGGATTTCCAACCTTACGTTACCATCGTTAATTTGACCTCTTGTAACGATGATCTCTAAACCTTTATCAAGAGCTTGAACTTGTATCCACAGAGGACCTTCTAGTTCAAAATTTTCAGAATCATTTGCTTCGTTAATCATTTCAAAAAATAACTCTTCACCACGTTCACGATTATACCATATTTCTTCACGGTCGAAACCACGATGCTCGATATCCTTGTACGTAATAAAGAACTTGATTGTTGACTCATTTAATCTTTCTATCTCCATGATTTTTCTCTCCCTTCTGGTGAATTGAAATGGCGGAAGGGAATATGATCCCCTGTTTAATAGCTCATTCTTTTCCCGTCATCTTTTTTCCCTTTAGAGTTTAACTGGTATTTAAAAAACTGATTTTAGGCTAGCTTATGATTTAACTCCAGTTTTTCCTTTTCATATATTATACTTCTATTCTATGATAAATCAATTAAGAATGGAAATTATATGTTAAGCAAATTTATACAGTGATTTTGTTTATTACTTTTCAGAAAAAAGGAATGAATTACGTGATGAAATGATATGTTTAATTAATAAGTTGTCCTTTAATTTTAGCATTTATTTATTGCGTTTGTCACCTTTCTAAACTTCCGCGTTCAAAAAGGAGGATAATTAGAGCCTCCGAAGAAATTCGCTCGCTTGATTGCTGAACTGTTTCTATTATAATATTCATGTCTAATCCTGAGGTGTGTCCATGAGTTTAGAAATTGATTTTTTAATTCCACTTTTAACAATTATTAGCATTGATATTGTCTTGGGTGGTGACAATGCAATTGTTGTTGCTCTGGCTTGTCGGAACTTGCCTACTAAAATTAGGAATAAAGCAATTATAATTGGGATTGGATTTGCTATTTTGGCAAGAGTCTCTTTAACGTTAATTGCTGTTTATTTACTTAATATTCCTTTGCTTATGGCTATTGGCGGAGCTAGTTTATTATATATTTCCTATCACCTTTTAACAGATTTGAATGATAGGCGAGACGTTCATGGTAAAACAACTCTTTTTGCGGCTATTAAGACGATTATTATTGCAGACCTTGTTATGGGCTTTGACAACATAATCGCAGTTGCTGGCGCAGCCGATGGCAACAAAACACTAGTCATAATCGGTTTATTAATATCTGTTCCGATTATCATTTGGGGTAGTAAATTAATTCTCTCTGCTATGGACCGGTTTCCAATAATCATTTATATAGGTGCAGGCATTTTAGCATATACTGCTACTAAAATGATTATCCATGAACCGTTGCTTGCATCGCTTTTTTCTAGCCACCCTTACATACCAGTTGCCATGCAACTGATTGTAATAGTTGTCGTTATTTTTTCTGGTTGGATGTCAAATCATCTGAAAGATACATCTGTAAACTAAAAAAGAGGCAGGCCTTGTCCGGCTGCCTCTTTTTTATTATATGCTTACTCGTTTGCTGCCCTTTGTGCTTCTCTCAAGAAAAACGTTCTTACTTTACGTGGTAAGAAGCGACGAATTTCTGCTTCGTTATAACCTACTTGTAGTCGCTTTTGATCAAGAATAATTGGTCTTCGTAACAAACCTGGATTTTCACTAATAATTTTAAACAATTGATGTAAAGATAAAGTCTCGACATCGACATTTAATTCTTGGAAAACTTTAGAACGAGTAGAAATAATCTCATCTGTTCCATCTTCAGTCATTCGAACTACTTCTTTCACTTCTTCAATCGTTAGTGGTTCTGCAAAAATATTTCTCTCTACAAAATCAATATTATGTTCTTCTAACCACGCTTTTGCTTTTCTACATGATGTACAACTTGGGGATGTATATAATGTTACCATTTTACCAATTCTCCCTCCAACTTAACTTTTCATCTATTTTTATTTAATGAATGTATAGTCACTTGCTAGTCGATAATTAAATTATACAATAATTATTCTAATTTTAATACCCCTAATTGAAAATAAAATAAACAAATTTTATACACCTTGTACATAGTGAAAACCTTATTGCTGCAGTGTTTATCTTTACCCCACTCTCTGATTATCTAAACTACTTAAATAAATTTAATAAAATTTTAAGTTGATTTCCTTTGCTTAAATGAGAAAAATATAGTATTTTATCGACATAAGATATCTTTTTTTACAAAAGATAACAGTATAGATTTCATCATATCAATAATCTAGCCACATAAAACTATATCAAGTTGAAGATGTTTTAATTCAACTTGATTTAGTATCCTTGTGGCGCAAAATCTGAATGATGAAATCCATTAAACAGTATAGATTTCATCATATCAATAATCTAGCCACATAAAACTATATCAAGTTGAAGATGTTTTAATTCAACTTGATGTAGTATCCTTGTGGCGCAAAATCTGAATGATGAAATCCATTAAACAGTATGATAAAATTCATTCCAGTACGAAAAACTTTAGGAGATGAATATATTGAAACGACTTGCTCAAATTACCTCTTCCTTATTATTTATATTTTTAATTGCATGTTCTACTGAAGATATAACCAGCGAAACAACTGCCGAACAGCAAACCCCCGTAGAAGTAGCATCAGCCCAAGAAATTAACTTAGAACAAAAACTAGAACTTTCAGGACAAGCTTTTCCAAGTGCGGTCATTCCTTTATTTACGCCAACTCCACTCACTGTAATTGAAGTTATCGGAAAAGTCGGTGATAAAGTAAAAATTGGTGATAATATCTTAAAACTAGATCAAGAACTAGTGAGAGGTCAAGCTAGTCAAGCTCAAAAAGCTGTTGAAGAGTTAGAAAAAGGGATCACAGCAGCCAAAGAATTACAAAAAAATGTCCAAATTGGTACAGAGCAAGTCAAAAAATTACAACAAGAAATCCAAACTTCAATAAATCAATCTAGAGAACTTATCAACTCTATTGACAATCCAGATGAAGATCTACAAGATCTACCTTTACTGGGAATTATTCAGCAATCTTTAGAAATATCGTTAAAACAAGCAGAACTTTCTCAAGTTGCAGGTCAAGTAAGTAGCCTACCGCAAGTAAATGTAAGAGATTTAGAAATGCAACTTGATATAGCTAAACAAAACGTACAACAAGCACAAAAAGCAGTTGAATCTACAACGATAACATCCCCAATTGCTGGAACAATTTCTGAAATAAATGTAACTGAAAATCAAATAGCTCCTCCTAATACCGCTCTAGTAACTGTTGTTGATTTAAATCCAATTATCGCCACATTCTATGTTAATAGTTACCAGGTAGCTCAGTTAAAGGAATCTATGACTGCGACACTTACCGTTGATGGCTTAGTTGAGGAAATCAAAAGTACAATTCAAACGGTTTCACCAACGATAAATCCGCAAAATAACCTATTTAAGGTAGAGATAGCTATTCAAAACGATGCAAAATCAATAAAAGGTGGGATGCGGATAACCGCTCTAATCGATCTGGGTGGGATTGAAAAAGCTACGGTTATTCCAATCGATAGTGTTCTTTATGATGAAAACTCTCCATACGTTTTTTTAGCAAAAAATGGGGTTGTCGCGCGTCAAAATGTTGTTTTGGGAATCAGAAGTGATGATGTCATTGAAGTACATGAAGGAATTACTAAGGATGATTTAGTCGTCACTAGAGGAAAAGAACGACTAACTGATGGGGCAGAAATTACTGTTCGAAACGAGGATTAATATGAAAATCGCTAAATTATCGGTACTAAGGCCAGTAGCTATGGCTATGGTTATTGGCTTAATTATAATTTTAGGAATTGTCTCTTTACGAAATCTACCGGTAGATTTATTTCCAGAATTAACATTTCCAGTTGCGGCAGTGACAGTTACATATGAAGGTGCTGGTCCAGAAGAAATCGAGCAGCTTATTACAAGACCAATTGAAGAAATCATGTCTAGTATTCCGAACGTTGAATCTGTTTCTTCAACATCAAGGACTGGTGGAGCGCTAATACTCGTTTCCTTTAACTGGGGAACAGATATGGACTTTGCCACTCTTAATATGCGGGAACGACTAGATTTAATTCGAGACGGTCTACCTAGGGAAGTCCCAATGCCGATGGTGCTTCGTTTTGATCCAAGTCTATTACCAATCACTCAACTTGCCATTACAGAGCCTAACGGAGATCTAATTGTCGCAAAAAAAATTGTTGAAAATGAAATAAAACCATTATTGGACTCTATTGATGGTGTTGCTGCGGTTACAGTTGAGGGTGGTACTGAACAGGAAATCCAACTGCTTGTCGATCCTAACAAACTGAGTAGTTATGGGGTTAGTTTATCGCAGCTCCAACAGATTATTGGTAGTGAAAATTTAAATATACCTGGTGGCTCATTAGAAGATCAAAATCAAAATTTACCAATCCGGATCACCAGTCAATTTACATCTATTTATGATTTAGAAACGCTACCGATTCCAACTAATCAAGGGACGATCCCGCTCGGAACGTTAGTAGAGATTAAAGACACAACAAAACCAGTCTCACAAGTAAGTTACTTAAACGGCCAACCAAGTGTAGGGCTATCAATCCTTAAAGCTTCTGGGGCTAATACTGTAACGGTTTCCAGAGCAGTCAATAAGCGCCTAGATGAAATTAAAAAGAACTTGCCCGCTGGCGTTGAAGTTAAAGCAATTTTTGATCAAAGTAAGTTTATTGAACAATCAATTAGTGCTGTTGCTTGGAATATGCTATTAGGTAGTATTTTGGCCGGAGCAGTTTTATTTTTATTCTTAAGGAACTTCCGCAGCACTCTCATTATTGGTTTATCAATTCCAATTTCGATTATTACCACTTTCTTATTTATGTATTTTAGCGGTCTAACTCTTAATGTGTTAACTTTAGGTGGACTTGCATTAGGAATCGGAATGATGGTTGATAACTCTATAGTTATTTTGGAAAATATCTACCGTTTACGTGCAAAGGGGTATTCATTGAAAGATGCTGCCATTGAAGGCACAAGCGAGATCGGTGGGGCGATTGTTGCCTCGACCCTGACAACGGTTGTCGTATTCTTACCAATTGTCTTTGTTGAGGGCCTCGCAGCGCAACTTTTTAAGCCGTTAGCATTAAGTATTGCATTTTCATTGTTAGCTAGTCTTTTTACGGCATTAATTATCGTGCCACTACTTTCTTCAACATTTATGAAAGTCAGTGATGAAGAGTCGACTTTCCAACAGGGCTTTACGAAAATGACACTTTGGTATCGGCGCGTCCTACAAAAAGTTTTAAGACGCCCAAAAATAACGGTCTTGGCAACATTTTTATTATTTTCAGCTTCTTTTGGTTTAGTTCCTTTTATTGGTCAAGAGTTTTTACCTGCTCAGGACCAAGGATTTATTGGTATTGATTCAAGATTACCAGCAGGAAGTTCCTTAGACGCTACCTATGAAATGGTCAAAGACATTGATCAAATTCTTGAAGGTATTGATGAAATTGACTTAGCTTATGTAACTGTCGGCGGGACTGATAACTTCTCGTTCGCAGCTGGCACCCAAACAAATCGGGCTAACTATGTTATCTTATTGAAAGATTTATCGAAGCGAAACCTAAGCGATACGGCTGTAGCCGAAAATATTCGAAAACAGTTAATCAACATTCCCAATGCCCAAATCCAAGTGTCGGCTAGTGATTCTGGATTTATAGGTGATCCTGTCTCAATCACAATAAAAGGAGCCGATATTGAAACGTTACAAAATCTATCTAAGGAGGTTATCGCGCTCATCTCAGAAGTAAAAGGTGTGCGAGAACCATCCTCAAATTTCTCAACAGGAAATCCTGAAGTTACCGTTACTATTAATCGGGAACGGGCACAAACCTATGGAATTGGAAGCGCACAAGTTGCCTCAACAATCAACGATGCAACAAGAGGACTTATTTCGACTCGAATAGCACGCAGTGGCGATGAAATTGATGTCCGCTTAGTTGTTGAGGACCGCTATACAAGCTCTATCGAAAACTTGTCACAGTTATTAATTGATACACCTACTGGAGAAAAAATCCCTCTCAATGAGATTGCACAAATACAACGAGACCAAGGACCTGATCAAATTCGACGCCAGGACCGCTTGCGGGAGGTTACTGTAAATGCTTCTATTTTAGATCGTGATTTAGGTAGTATTATTGATGATATTGAAAAAATATTACGAGAAGAAATGTCTCTCCCTACTGGTTATCGAATTTCTTTTGGTGGTCAAAATGAACAAATGCAAGATGCCTTTTTCAAGTTAGGAGGCGCAATTGCCTTAGCAGTTGTCCTAGTTTATATGGTAATGGCAGCACGATTCGAATCTTTTTTCTACCCATTCATTATCATGTTTTCTGTTCCTGTAACAGTTATTGGGATATTAGTAGGGCTTTTCATTACTAGTCAGCCGCTCGGTGTCGGTTCTCTTGTTGGGATCCTAATCTTGACAGGTATTGTCGTAAACAACGCGATCGTTTTGATTGATTACATTAATACACTCAAAGCGAAAGGTATTGAAACTTATGAAGCGATTTTAGAAGCAGGTCCGACACGCTTAAGACCTATTTTAATGACTGCTTTAACTACGATACTCGGCTTAATTCCGTTGACATTGGGATTTGGTGAAGGAACTGAAATCCAGCAACCGATGGCAATCGTTATTGTCTTCGGCTTAAGCTTTGCAACATTTATTACGCTCGTTTTAATTCCGTCTATTTACCTTATTTTTGATCGATGGAAAGAAAAAAGAAGAATAAAAAAACTTGAAATATGATAAGAAAAGCGGAAGGTGCCTGCTTATTGGCGACAAGCACTGGAAGGCCGACAAGTTGCGGTCTGAACTTTGACCGCAATTGACGGTCTGAAGTGATCGAGCCGATGGCACATGGAGCTAGACAAGGAAAAGCGCAAGGTGCCTGCTTATCGGCGACAAGCGGAAGAAAAGGATGGCTTCGGTTTAGAAGCCATCCTTAATTGTTATGCAGTTGTCTTTGATTGAGAAATTGGTTTGCTTCCACGATTTGGTTTCCAGCTGGGGAATTTCTTTTTCAACAAGTCTCTCCACAGCTCTCTTTTAGTTTTGCGTTTTTTTTCTTTCCCTTTCATAACAGACACCTTCCTTTACAAATTTTTATAACTTTAGTAAAGAGGCTAGAGAATATGTTCAAAAATTATAGCTGTTGGCTTTAATTATCCTCTTTTTGAACATGCATTTAGAGAATTTACTCTAATCCTCTTCGTCATTATAAGAAAGGACTTCATCTACATCTTGATACGCTTCTCCGTACAATTGTTTATCCTTGTACGTGTGAATGGTTTTGTACGTTTGTTTCATTTTTTCATAAATGGTTTCCTCATTCTCTTCTTTTGGAGACCAATACAATATTTCCAACTCATTGATTTCTTTTGTTGCAAGCGAGCGGCGCCGATAACCAATCGACTTTGCGTGATGAAACCCTTCTCGTTCATAAAATTTTTGTCTTTTCTCACTATCTGTGTCTTCATAATCGATAGGTTCTACCTCTAGTATAATCGATTTTTGTTTATTTTTAAGCTTATTTAAGATTTTTTTTCCTAAACCTTGACCTCTTGCTGCCTTTGATACAAATAAATAATCAATAAAAATAAAATCTGCCATTTCGACATACATCAATACATGGTATGGACCCTCATCTTTATAGTAAATATCGCCTTTATCCTCTAGTAACAACTCCATATGCTTTTGTGATTTCATTTCCTCAATTGGAAAATATTGATTAAGCTTTTCGTACCAATTCATGTTAGCCTCCGACTTTGGTAACTACTTTTTTTATTATGTCTTTCTTATAGTATATGCTTAATTGACTATTTGTTAAACCAACTCATGTCCTATTTCACTAATTCCCTAAAAAAGATTGTCAAAACAGGAAATATTATTAGTTCCGTTTGACAACTTTTTGAACTTTATTGAACTTATTCCATTTTGTGATTTACGTTCGGCGTATACCTATTTCCTGCATTCCATAGCAAGAACTCATTAATATTATTTTCTTTAAGAGCACGAATTTGCGCTTCTACTTCTTCTTTACCATAAACAAGATAATTTCCTCGACCTAAGTAACTAGCAGTAAAGTCTTGAATCCATGGCCTTGAAGTAGGCGGATTTTCTAACTGTGCTAACACTTTATTTTCAACTTTTGCATATTCATTTACAATCTCGTATGGCTGTAAATCTGGCTTAGCTATCCCAAAATAAGAAGTCCAATGGCTCGGATATATCATTGATGAAATAACATCGACATTTTCTGAGATCCGTGAAAAGTTTTGGCCAATACCTGGCGCTTCTGAAATAGTTGCTGCATAACCGAATATATCAACAGAAACATCAACATCATAATGCTCTAGTTTCTCTTTTGCATACGCAACAAAATCGGTTACAGCATCGACTCGCCTTGTAACATTGTCACGAGCTTCATCGCTATAATCACCTAAGTCGTATGTCAATTCTTCATCTCTTCTTTCAAAACCTTCTGGAAAGCGGACGTAATCAAATTGAATTTCTCTAAAACCAAGCTTTGCTGCTTTGATCGCAATGTCGACATTGTAATCCCAAACTTCTTTCAAGAATGGATTAACAAATGCTTCATTACGACGGTTTTTCCAAACTTTACCATTTTCAGTAAATGATAAATCAGGACGCAATTCAGCAAGAACCGTATCTTTAAAAACAACAATCCTGGCTATTGGATAAATTTGTTCTTCTTCAAGACGCTTCATCATTTCCTCAGTATCTTTAATGTAACGCTTACTAATGTCAAAAAATGGTGAATCCTCATCAGTTCGATACGTTAAGTATCCAAAATCATCTTTAATATCAATAACCATGGCATTCAAATCAGTATTTCCAAGGAGCTCGATCAGGGTTTCAAACCTTTCCCCTCCAGCAGAATGTCCAGTTACATAAATTCCACGCACTGCATCCGGATACTCAAAGTCAAATCCTGATTGAAATGTAAATCTCATTAGTCTTTCAGGTAGTTCTGGTTGTCGTAATTCTGTCATTTTTAAAGCATGTTCAGTGGCAGTTTTTTGAGTTTCTGAATAGGTTACCTCTGCTCCGAAACTTACTGTGTATACAAAAAATAATATTGTTAATAATTTAAGTAATTGTTTCCCCATTGTGTCAAAACCTCAATTCAATTAATCTTCGTCTTTCACATCAATATCAACTGGTACTTCTTGTTCTTGCTCTTCCCTCCAAAGGATTATTTCTTTTTCAATATTTTCTCTTGATTCAGCGAAATTTGCTTTGTTAACTAAAAATTGATCTCCATCATGTACAGCTCTAATATTTTTTGCTTTAATTTGCTGATAGACGTAGTCTGGTGATAAGTGTAAATAATCTGACAACTCCTTTACTGATACGTACATCATCAATCCTCCATTTTCTCAGCGGTTTGCTTTTTAAATATCTCTCTATTAGAATTATACAATTGTTTAGAATGAATACCAACAAAATCAACGTAAAAAATGACATTTTTCACCCTTTTTCTGTATACTGTAAATAGAGTGATTTCATAATTCCTATAAACTAGCCACATTAAGCTACATCACATAAAATAAATTCAGTAACAAAACAATTTAAGGAGGGATAATGATGAGAGATGTTACCTTGTTATCTATTTTCGAACATCATATTACGCAAAAATATGTAAAACGATCTGGAATGGTGCATGCAATTGCGGTAGCTTATCATGCATTTGAACTCTCAAAAAAGTATAATGTTAATGTTGATTTAGCTACGAAAGCTGCTTTTTTACACGATATTGGCCATTATACTTGGTACCGAAATGGTAAATGGGATTATAATTTGTATAAAAAAAATGATATTCATGCTATTAAGGGTGCGGAACGTTCTCACAAATTACTAATAAGACTTGGAGAACATCCTGAGAAAGCCAAAAAAATCGCTTTAGCAATTTTACTTCACACCGACTCGTATTTACCAGATGGAAAACTTTTATTAGACCCCTTACAAAAAGTCGTTGCCATTGCCGATGAAATGGATGAAGAACCAAGTGGAGGGCATCATTATCGACAAATCGAAGATGAAAAAGCAAAAAAATTAATTGTCATGTTAGATGAAAAAATCGAAAAAGAACTTTCTTCTCAAGATAAGTTTTGAAAAAAAGCTGCTCTGACAGCTTTTTTATTTATTGCGTTTTTGCTACTACCCATGATACATTATTATCAACAATAGAATAAGCCTAAAAGGGGGAGTAGCGACCTATACGGTTAATGAGTCGTCATCACGGTGAATAGATCTTCACCCGGTTCATTAAGCTTTGTGTTCTTTACAAAGTACGCAAGACCTTTTTATAAAAACATTTGTCGAAAAATGATTTTATAAAAGGGTCTTTTTTCTTTGTATTATTTCTAGGGGGCAATTACCATGGTATTTTTTCTATTTTTCTTGGCCGCATTATTTACAGTCTTAGCTGCAGTAAAATTATCAACATATGCAGATGTACTAAGTGAACGGACTTCTTTAGGTGGAATGATAGTTGGAACTATTTTTCTTGCTGGGGCAACTTCTTTACCCGAAGTTACTACTAGTCTAGCAGCTATTGGTTTGAATAATCCCGACTTAGCTGTCGGAAATGTATTAGGAAGTAATTTATTTAATTTATTAATAATCGCCAGCTTCGATCTATATTTTCGTAAAAAACAAATCTTTAAAGCCGCTTCAAAAAGTCATTTATATACAATTTACTTAGGAATGTTACTAACAAGTCTCGTTTTTGTTGCATTAACTTTGAAACTACCATTCTCTCTTTTAGGCGTTGGTTTAGACTCAATTGTTCTAGTAATCGTATATGCCACTGGAATGTACCTCTTAACTAAACGTGTTACGAGTTTAGAAAGAGGACAAGATGAAGATGGCATTTCGCAAACGTCAGCAATTTCATTAAAAAAAGCAATTACAGGCTTTATTATTGCTGCACTTATCATCCTCGTAACTGGTACACTATTATCAGTCACTGGTGATAAAATTGCTGTCATTACTGGACTTGGTTCTAGTTTTGTTGGTACTTTCCTGATTGCCGCAACAACATCATTACCCGAGGCTGTTGCCGTGTTAATTGCGATTCAATTACGAAACTATAATTTGGCGATCGGTTCAATATTAGGTAGTAATATATTTAATATTTTAATATTAATTGGTTCTGACTTTTTTTACCGCAAGTCTACACTTATCTCAGCTGTAGCACCGGTCCATTCAGTGACAGCATTAGCAACGTTGATGTTAAGTGCTTTTGTTCTTTTTTCATTATTACGATTTAAATTTACAAAGTTTAAAATTGTTTACTGGGTTCCATCGGCATTATTAGTAGTTGTTTACTTTGTATCTAGTTATCTCATTTTTATTAATTAAAAAATTTAAAAACGGGTGACCAAAATTAGGGCATCCGTTTTTTTTCACACAAACAGAATAATGATGACCACACCAAAAAAAACTAAACTAGCCGAAATCAATGTATAGCGTGCAATCGTTTCGTTTCCCTTTAAGAAAACTTTTGTGAGAATGATCGTCACTAAAGGTTCAATAGCAGCGATTGCTGCAACATATGAAACTTGGATATATTGAATGGCCATGAAAAAAGAAAGCATCGCAACACTTGTTGCGACACCGCCAATTAGATAATAAAGATTCGGACGGAGCACTTGAGTTTTTAATTTTATGATAATATTTTCTTTTCTTCCCTCAATCATTATCATTATTAAAATTGCTACAAAAGCGCTAATAAATGCTCCTAAATATGGATCTGGTAATGCCTCCATCCCAAACTTCCGAACACCTTGTCCGATTCCAAAGGCAACTGCTGCAGTAAGTGCTAGTAAATAGCCACGGCGATCATTTAATTGCATTTTAGTAAGTTGATGATTTCCATAACTAAAAAGATAATAGCCTTGAATAAATAAACCAAAAAGCACAAAACCGATCCCAATACCCGACACAATACTCAATGCCTCATTAAGAAAAATAAGGGCGAATACAATTGTAAATAGTGGTGCACTATTTTTGATCGCAGTTCCTTTTGTTGCTCCGATACGACGAAAACTTTTAAACAATGTGAACCGACCTATAAAAGTTGTTAAAATGCCAGCCAAAACAAAATATAGGACACCAGCTAAGGTTATTGAAACAGTTTCAATAAAAAAACGATAAATAAATGCCGCTGTTCCTAAAAAAAGAAAATTGATCAAAAAGGTTATAAGTACGCCGTTATCTGTCGCCGAATCCTTCATACCCCTTTTTATTGCAACGTTACTAATTGAGAACATCAACGCAGTTAAACAAGCCAAAAATATCCCCATATACCCCTCATTCTAATAGCGAATGCCCAAAAAGAAGTTAATTATTGCATTCTTATTATCTTCTTTTTTAAATATATACTACTAACTTTGATAGATTGAAAACTAAATATATTACTACATTCGGCAATCACTCGATAATACCTGCTAAAAATCGGTGTTTTTTTAACATATCCATAGTAAGGATACCATTAAATCGCTCTACAATCTTGCCTTTCTCATCAATAAAAATAGTTGTTGGAATGCCAATTAATTGATAATCTTTCATAACTTTACCTTCACCATCATACAGGACTTCATATTCAACTTGAAAATGCTCAGCAAACTCACGAACTTGATTCGGATTTTTTTCTTCCTTTGTCATATTGACTCCTAAAATAATTAGTTTCTGATTATCAGTTATCCGGTCTAATTCCACAAATACTGGCATTTCTTCTTGGCAAGGACCACACCAAGTCGCAAAAAAATTTATGATTACTTTTTTACCTCGGTAATTAGACAAAGTTAATTTTTCTCCGTTGCTATTTAACAACTGAAAGTCAACGGCAACGTTCTCTTTATAGACCCCTGTACTATTTTCCGCTAAAACAGCTTGCTCAATTCGTTTTAAAGGAGTATCCGATAGTTGATAGCTAATTGCTAAACACAGAAAAATAAAACAAATTAGCGCTAAATAATAAGAATTTTTCCTCAAAAACAACTTTTACCCACCACCTTTCTTTTCTTAACTTCATTTAGACAAACACGATTAAGCCTTCTAAATTAATATATATGCACAGTTGTTTACACAAATTCTCTATTCCATAAAGTCAGAGAACTCCCCAGTTGCGCTAGAGTATGTGGGGAGACATTCATTAATCTCTTGATAGCTTCCGTTGTTTCAAGTATGCTATGTTATAATTACGATTTATTTTAATGAAATTCATAATACTGATTTTTCGCCACTAGATATAGCTTGATATGGCTAATTTATTGATATTATGAAATTCATTTAGTTGAAAGGAAGTAAAATAATGAAAACAATTTTTTCAGGTATTCAACCAAGTGGAACGTTAACATTAGGTAATTATTTAGGTGCAATGAAGCATTTTGTCGAATTACAAGATGAAAACAATTGCTATTTCTGCATTGTTGACGAACACGCAATAACTGTTCAACAAGAACCATTACAATTACGTAGTAACATTCGGAGTTTAGCGGCTCTTTATATTGCAGCTGGAATCGACCCAAATAAATCGACATTATTTATCCAATCTGAAGTAAGTGCTCATACTCAATTGGGCTGGATCATGCAATGTGTTGCTTACATAGGCGAATTAGAACGAATGACCCAATTTAAGGATAAATCTGATGGAAAAGAAGCGGTTTCTAGTGCCTTACTTACATATCCTCCGTTAATGGCTGCTGATATTCTGCTTTATAATACAGATATTGTCCCCGTTGGCGAAGATCAAAAACAACATTTAGAATTAACACGTGATTTGGCTGACCGCTTTAATAAGAAATTCAACGATATTTTTACGATTCCTGAGGTGCGGATTCCAAAGGTTGGTGCCCGAATTATGTCTTTAACTGATCCAACAAAAAAAATGAGTAAATCTAACCCTAATCCAAAAAGTTATATCTCCATGCTCGATGACGAAAAAACAATTATCAAAAAAATTAAAAGTGCTGTAACTGACTCAGAAGGAATTGTTAAGTACGATAAAGAAACCAAACCAGCCATTTCCAATTTATTAAGTATTTTCTCGCTTTGTACTGGAAAATCTAACGATGAATTAGAAAAAGAATTTGCAGGTCAAGGTTACGGAGCATTTAAACAAGCATTAGCAGAAGCGGTTGTTGAAACATTAAAACCAATTCATGAACGTTACAATGAAATTATTGATTCTAAAGAACTTGATGATATTTTAGACTTAGGGGCAGAGAAAGCTAACCAAGTTGCTTCCAAAACATTAACAAAAGCAAAACGAGCAATGGGCTTAGCAAGAAAAATTTAAGGACAGTAGGACAGGAAGTTCAAAGGCTTTGAAGTGCTAGTGGATTAGCTTTTGAACTTTTTCTTTTTACTTTCCTACTTTCTCTTTCTATCTTCCAACTTCCAACTTTCTACTTTCCTACTTTCTCTTTCTATCTTCCAACTTTCTACTTTCTACTTTCTACTTTTCCAATCTTGACTAAAAAAGAAGCAAAGACAATTTAAATAAATTGTCTTTGCTTCTTTTTATTTAACACTTTCAGCTTGTTGAAGTTCCCAAAGCTTTTCAAAAAACGATTGACCTTTAATCATCCGTCCACAAAGATGATAGTGGTGGGTTGACCAGCCATGTTTTAATTCATCAAAAAGACGTTGCCAAGCTTCTTCCAAGTCCATCTGTTGAATGACTTCATATTTAGCAGGTGACCATTCAGTATACCAGTAGCGTACTTCAGCGGTATTACCTGTCGAATATAATTGATCCAAAACCATAAATAACAACTGCTTTAGTTGTCTCTCTACACGGGTTAGGCCACTCATATGAATTGGGTCTGGCGATAAAATATGGTACTCTCTTGGAGCTTCGATGTATTTCAGAACATAATCTTTAACTCCCTCATTCAAAGCTAACTCTAGGACAATTTCCTCTTGTCTTGACATTAATCTACTTTTTCGAATTGGACTATGATACCCCAATGTATCAACAGCTAATACTTTTTGACCATCAGTTGCGATAAAACAATAATCAAGTTCTATCCGCTGATTATTTTTTCTTTGAAAGCTTTGTTGATAAACATCTTTTCGTAATTGTTCAGGTAATTCTGCTAAATTATTTTCTATGTAATCAAGTAACTTGGTTGTCATTTTTATAATGACAACTTGATCTAAAAGTTCAATTTTATCATCTTTCCTCCATTCAAAAAAATGACAGATATTGTACCCGTTTTCTTCTCCCTCAAACCAGTTGATCCATACATCCCTAATGTGGACCATTATTAAACCCCCTTACGTTAAAAATATTGTATCAACAGTATGGGCATGGTTTAGGAAGTTTATTCCACATAGATTATTTTCACAGGATATTTTTTCATTCATGGAAGAAGGATTACTTTTTAGATAATGGTAGATAAGTACTTAAGAAAATCATGATAAAGCCAATGATAAAAAGATGAAACTCAACTCTTGCGATAATAAATCTTAAATAATAAATAAAAGAATACCCTGCAGTCACTAAATTTAAATAAGCAATTATACTTATTCCTCCCATTACAGCCAGACCAAAACCGACAAGTAAAAGGAAAAAACGGAAAATCATAACTTGTCCCATGAAAAAAAATTATTTTTATAAGTTTGCATAGGTAT
This sequence comes from Bacillaceae bacterium IKA-2, assembly GCA_031761875.1. GTDB lineage: Bacteria > Bacillota > Bacilli > Bacillales > Anaerobacillaceae > Anaerobacillus. The sequence goes on from CP134492.1 coordinate 3,080,055, forward strand.
CCCCCCCCTGTATATCACGCTATTACACATACTTCTTCACGAACCAAAAAAATCCTTTAAAATAAAAAACTTGGCTTAGCGCCAAGTTTTTGATCCCCTATTCTAAAATCCTGAATTTGTTAATATTTCAAAAGAATCCTTTTTAAGAAGCTCACTCATTGTAATTTCCTTGTGCTCCTTCATATAGGCCGAAACAATTAAGTAGCCAATTGAGTAGCCAAACCATTTCGGAAAGCCGTTATACAAGCTCGTACCGTACAAAATAGGATCATGCTTCTCTTTCCCTTTTAAATGTAATAATCTTTTCACTCTAGACCAATGGGGAAGCAATTCTTTTTTTGAATACAAAGATACCCAAGGAGCCAAGTGCTCTTTTCCAAATAATTCTTCTACAGCAACTTCCGCAATTCCCTCGACAAGCATTGAATCTAATAAAGTTAATTGATCAAAGTCTTTATTAATGGTGGCTAGCCGGCAGACATGATTATATTCATGCGTCAACAATGCTTTAAGTTCCTTTTCAGGGATCTCTTTTGTAACAAATAAAACGACTACACTGTGAAAACTTAACCCCATTTTGCCTTTTAATTCTTTCATAATTCGTTCATTTCGGCGTTCAATTGGATATATGAATATGACTGCTTTTTCTCCATTCCAGTCTTTTTGTAATTTTTCATAGTGACACTCAAGTATTTCCCAAACACATTTTTTTTCTAAGCCTTTTATTTCTTGAAAGATCTTTGCATCTGGATAAAATAGACCATTATCTAAAAAATATTTATGAAGTTCCATTGCTGTATACTCTTCAAAATAAACAGCTACTGGGTTACATAATACCTCTTTCTGTAGTTGTAAATATTCATTGGGAGTAATTTCTTTGCGACGTCTTAAATACTCTTTTAAATATTTATTTGTACTCACAACACTCATAGTCAGCCTCCCCTACATTTCTTTCGTAGTTATAGGTATGTTGAATGTCAAAAGGATGCCACAGTAGTCAAAATTGAAAATTTATTTTTTTATTTTTCTCATCCCAAACGAGAGTTGCGCTGAATGTTTTCTCACCTTTCTTAAATCCTGATAAAATAGCTGATTTCCCTTCTTTAAGTATTGTTTCCACTGTTGTTTCGGTTAATTTTTGTCCTAAAATTATTTTTGAAATTGTAAAGGTACAATTGATCTTCTTGTAATTTGAACAGCCGTAAAATTTTCCTTTGTCAACTACATCACCTTCACAAAATTTGCACTTACCTAATTTTTTCCCAATAGAAAACTTAGAAATTGGTCGTCCTTTCACTTCATATTCAAGTCCTTGAAAGCTCCACTCTTTCGAACTTTCAGCGGCATCGCTAATTAGCTTAGTTGTTAGCTTTTTTGTTTGTTCCATGAATATTAATGGTGATGCTGTGCCTTGACCAATCTCGCTTAGGCGTTGTTCCCATTTTGCAGTCATTTCAGGGGACGCTAAAATATTATCTCCGATTGCTTCAATAAGAATTTGTGCTTTCTTCGTTGCGGTGACTAGATTGCGCTCTACTTCGATATACTGGCGGTCTTTTAACATTGTAATGATACCAGCACGCGTTGCCTCAGTTCCAAGTCCTTCTGTTTTTTTTAGAACTTTCTCTAACTCAGCATTATCGATAAATTTACCTGCTGTTTTCATTAAGGTAATTAATTGGCCTTCTGTGTATCTTTTTGGTGACTGTGTTTTACTTTTTTTTATATTTGTTTGAGCAACTCGCCCAACATCTCCTTCATCTAGCTGAGGTAAGATTACATCTTTATCCTCTTGTTGAAACAAGACTTTTCTCCAACCTTCATTAATTAACTGTTTTCCTTTTGAGATAAATGTTGCTCGCTTGTCGACTAAAGTTGTTACCTGAGTATAATCAAAAATGGCCGTATCATAATGAGCAGCAATCAGACGTTTTACGACTAGGTCGTAAAGCATTGCTTCATCAGAAGAAAGCTTACTAGGATCTGTTACTTGTTCAGTAGGAATAATTGCATAGTGATCTGTTACTTTTTTTTCATTTACAAAGCGTTTGTTAGTCAGTATCGAAGGTTTTGGTACCGGAAAAAATTGTTTGTACTCTTTAAATGTACTTAGCTTTGTTAAAATTTGTGGAAACGTCTCTGCTTCGCCTTTTGTAACATAATTAGAATCAGAGCGTGGGTAAGAAACGATGCCTTTTTGGTAAAGTTTTTGCAAAATATCAAGTGTTTTTTTCGGTGAAAATTTATAGATACTATTTGCAGTAGCTTGCAAGGCAGAAAGGTTAAATAATAATGGCGGTTCGAATTTTTTCCGCTCTTTATCTGCTTTACTTACTTCTGCTTGTTTTGCTTTACAAAAATTCGCGATTTTATTTGCTAGCTCCTCACTTTCTATTCTTGAATTATTATCTTGTTCCCACATTCCTTCATATTCTTGATTACTCATAGAAAATGTTGCTACAACTTCCCAAAATGGGATTGATTGAAACTGTTCAATCTCCTTTTCTCTTTTTACAATCAGTGCGAGGGTTGGTGTTTGAACTCTACCTGCTGAAAACACATCACTAATACCTTTTTCTTTCAAAAGTAATGAATACAACCTTGAAGCATTCATACCTATTAGCCAGTCAGCACAAGCCCTTGTATAAGCTTCATAATATAAGTTTCTCGTATTTTCCTCTGGTAAAAGATTCTCGAACCCTTCGATGACGGCTTTAGGCGTTAGTGATGATATCCATAGACGTTTCATCGGTTTACGTACGCCGCTCATTTGAATAATACTTCTTACAATCAACTCACCTTCTCGCCCTGCATCACCACCATGGATAATTTCGGTTACTTCTTTTTTCAATAATAGTTTTTTAATTATTTGGAACTGCTTATTTTTCGTACGGACTACTTCATATTGAAACCGCTCTGGAATAATCGGCAAATTTGTTAATGACCACTTTTTCCAAGCTGGATGATAGCTTTCTGGTGATGAAAGCTGTAATAGATGACCTACTGCCCATGTGCAGATCCCTCCTTTTGGAAACCACTTATTTGGTTCAATTAAGATACAGCCTGTTTGTTTTTTTGTTTTAAATTGAGCGACGAGCGCCAATGCTTGATCTGGTTTCTCTGCTATAATTAATTTCATGTTTAACAAGGTCCTCGCTTTCTTCGTCATTGTTTCTAGTAGGCCTGTTATTGAATTCTCGCAAAACAGTTAAATAACCTCAGGTTCATACAAATTTTAATATTTTTATGGTATTCTTAAACTGTGAAAGATCGCGAATAAAAAAGATCAGGAAAAGTTAATAAATGGACACCAGGGGGGATGACCTAATGGTTGAAACGGCTGTCAAAATTACACCTTTTTTTAAGCAGTTATCAAAAAAAAGTCAAGATATATTGTTGCAAAACGGTGTGGAGACAACAGTACGAGAAGGTACAATTTTATTTTACGAGGGTGATAACGCAAAAAGTATTTACTTAATTCGTTCAGGGAAAGTACGTCTAAGTAAAATGACCATTGACCACAAAAAGTTTTTTCTGCATTTAAAAAAAGATCATGACATTATTGGAGAATTTAGTTTATTTAACGATATGTCAGTAAGCATGACGGCTGAAGTTGTTGAAAATTCAACCCTTATAAAATTTAATCAGGATCATTTAGAGGCTTTATTTCTACAATATGGAGAAATTGCAGTGGCTTTTATAAAGTTATTTGCCCGAAATACCCAATCAACTCAAGCGAAATTTTCTGACCTCCTTCTTTATGGAAAAGTGGGGGCGCTTTATTCGATATTAATTCGCTTTAGTAATTCATATGGTATCAAGTATGACAATGATATTTTAATTAACGTAAAGCTTACAAATCAAGATATTGCTAATTATATTGGCACAACAAGAGAAACTGCCAATCGAATGCTTCAAGATTTAAAACGCGCGAAAATCATCGCCTTTATAGATGGTAACATCTTAATAAAAAATATTGATTATTTAAAAAATCATCTTGGGTGTGGAAAATGCCCCATTGAAATATGTACAATGTAAGTATCCCTACTCATTACTATCAATTATACCATTTTTCCCAACAACATTTATATCTTGTATTATAAAAATTAACGTTATAAACCTACAATCACAGAGTGAATTTCATTATGACAAATACTGTGCCACTAAGAAATTAGCAACAGGTTTTTAGTGGTGCTAGATCCCAATCCTGAACTTCACTCACTTGTACAAAAAACTTTTATTTTCTGCTACAATCAGTTTTGGATGCTTAAAGGGGTGGATTAAGGTTGGCCAATAAAGTAAATAAATCGAAAATAAATCGAAAAGTTATCTTATTAACATTCTTAATCTTTATTTTACTTACTGTATCAGCAGTTGCATATACTGCTCACCAGTATGAACAAGCGAGACAGGAATCTATCAGGTTAATTATCGGCAATAGTGGTCCCAAAGAAGTTGAAGATATTGAATTTCACCCTGAGGAAGAAATAACTGAATTTATTCACGTTTTGTTGGTCGGCCTTGATAATGAAGATGGCGGAGCTGCTAATACAGATTCAATGATGATCGCCCAGTACCAACCACAAGAAGGTAAAGCAAAGCTCGTTTCACTAATGAGAGATACATATGTTTCAATTCCCGGTTATCGCAATAACAAATTAAATGCGGCCTTTTCTCTAGGTGGTCCTGAACTTCTTCGAAAAACAATTAAAGAAAATTTCGATATTGATATCCATTACTATGCTTTAATTGATTTTAATGGATTTGTTAGGGTGGTAGATATTGTAGCACCAAAAGGAATTGAAATAAATATACAACGCAGAATGTACTACTCTCAAGGTAAAGATCATATTGATTTCCAGCCTGGACCACAATATTTAGATGGTAATCAAGCTTTAAATTACGTTCGTTTCCGTAGTGACCACGAAAATGATTTTGGGCGAGTTCGCCGTCAACAAGAAGTGTTGGGACTCATGAAAGATGACCTGCTTAGCTTTTATGGAGTTACTCGTTTACCTAAATTGTTAGGCTCAATTGATCCTTACATCCAAACAAACTTGACGAATAAGGAATTAATAGCATATGGTCGAAATTTTTTCGCCAAACCTATTGATGGTCTTGAAACATTAACAATTCCAATTGAAGGCGGATTTGTCGACTCCCTATACAGTCATGCAGGCGCTGTACTAGAATTAGATATGGAAAAAAATAATCAAGCACTTCATCATTTTTTAGAGTTAGCTGAAATTGAAGAGGAACAACTTCCATAAATAAAGAGGATGACTGTTGTCATCCTCTTTATTTATCGTTGAAAGTTGGAAAGGAACGGCTAAAAAATAAACCAACGAACGACTGCCCTCAAAAATCCTTTGAATTACCTTTCCACTTCACTTTCTTTTTCTACTTTTCCAATTTACCAACTTTCTACTTTCTAAGTTACTCACTATATTTTTTAAATACTAGGGTTGCGTTATGCCCGCCAAAGCCCAATGAATTACTCAGTACTGCACGTACTTCTTGTTTTCTTGCTTGATTCGGAACATAGTCTAGATCACAATCTGGATCTGGAGTTTCTAGATTTATCGTTGGTGGGATGATACTGTCTACAATTGCTTTTACAGAAAAGATGGCCTCAACTGCTCCAGCTGCACCTAAAAGATGACCCGTCATTGATTTAGTTGAACTGATGGCTAATTTAGAAGCATGTTCACCAAACACTTTCTTCACTGCTAACGTTTCGTATTTATCATTATAATAAGTACTTGTTCCGTGAGCGTTCATATAATCAATATCTTCTGGTCTAAGTCCTGCATCTTTAAGAGCTAGAAGCATTGCTCTAACTCCACCTTCACCTTCAGGGGCTGGAGCTGTTATATGGTATGCATCACCAGTCGCGCCATAACCTGCTATTTCCGCATATATTGTTGCACCACGCTTTTTTGCGTGCTCCAAGGACTCGAGAATTAAAATAGCTCCGCCTTCTCCCATAACAAAACCGTCTCGATTTAAATCAAATGGGCGACTAGCCTTACTAGGGTCTGGATTTGTTGATAGGGCTTTTGCTGCACTAAATCCCGCTATAGCCATCGTTGTAATTGGTGCTTCACAGCCCCCAGTAACCATAACATCAGCGTCACCGCGTTCGATAACTTTAAAGGCATCGCCAATTGAGTTTGCGCCCGATGCACAAGCAGTCACGGTACAAGAATTAATTCCTTTCGCCCCTAATGTAATCGAAACTTGTCCAGCTGCCATATCTGGAATCAGCATTGGTACAAAAAATGGACTTACACGACGCAGACCTTTTTCCTGAAAAATTTTAAATTGTTGTTCATATGTTTCCATTCCACCAATACCTGAGCCAATCCATACACCGATCCGTTCAGCATTTTCACTTGTAATTTCTAGGTTTGCATCCTTTACTGCCATGAGTGCACTTGCAACTGCATATTGGGTAAAGCGATCCATCTTTCTTGCTTCTTTTTTATCCATAAAATTCACAGGATCAAAACCCTTCAATTCAGCCGCTACTTTTGTTGGAAATGGTGATGAATCGACCCTTGTAAGCTCGCCAATACCAGATTTTCCAGCAAGGACATTATCCCAAGTTGTCGCTACGTCATTTCCTAAAGGTGTAACAGCACCTAATCCTGTAATAACAACACGATTTTGCTTCATTTAAAATCTCTCCTTTTTTTCGGTTATTTCTTTTTAAAAAATTTTAGATTACCATGATTATATAAGCGCCTAGACTTTTACCTTCTAGTTAATATTATGACCTGATACTAATTTTAATTCAATCTAATAGCTTTGTCTACCATCCAATCAGTGTTTCTCCAGAAAAGAGGCATAAATATAGTGATTTTGTCACTAAGTAAGTCAAAAAATAAGTTACCAATAAAATTTTCGATGATTACTGCGTCACGTCCAATCTAAAATGAAAAGGAACGACTAATCGGCAATAGTCATCCCTTTTTAGTAATTTTTTTAATTATCCTTATTGCCAGTATGGAAAGTGCCCAGGGTATGAGTGTGGTCGGCCATATGGATGCGGTCCGTAAGGTCCTGAGCCATAATATGGACTAGCACCAAATGGCACTGACCCATATGGTGTTGGGCCATATGGCGATGCCCAAGGGCCAGAAAATGCACTATACAATAATCCACCACCTGCTAAACCTGCTAAAAATGGTATCACTGGAAAATTACCAACGCCACCATGTTGATGACCAGGGTACTGATGTGGATGGTGGGAGTGATGTCCTTGGTGTCCATAATCTCTCATCATATAGTAATTTGGATACATAAAGTAAACCTCCTTTTAAACTATCTTATAATCATAAACTAATACCTATGTTCACTTTATAAGTCCATACCATCATATGTGTATATGTCCCTTTCCGAGTTTGTCCAAAGGGCTTTTTGATGAAGTCAAGCGCCTATTTTTCAATTGGTTTCACTTGGCATTTTTCCAGTTTCGATATAAGTTCTAATAGCCGTATCAATTTTTTTTTGTAACTCTAGGGGGACTTCTGGGCTATATGGCCCTAAGGAAATAACTCCTTCAGAGAAATCAAAGTTCATGTTACCAGTGGCCAACTGGCCATTATGAAATTTTTCTGCAATAATCTCATATAACTCATCGGCGTGCTGTATTGTACTTGTTAGTACGGTTGATTCTCCTAAATCTGAATGATCACCAACAAATCCAATCACAGATAAACCATCTTTTTTTATTTCTTCGATAACGGCAACATGATAGCCATCTCCTGCCGGATAAAATACATCAACATCATTTTCGACCATTTTATGATAGTGTTCTAGCGCCGCTGAAACATCAATCCAACTCGATACATATTTAACGATTACATCTACATCTTTGTTTTGAAATAGAGCCCCTTCTTTAAACCCTTTAACTTCAGGCTGCCACGGCTCTGCTGCGATTACTCCTAAATTTTTAGTTTCTGACATTTCACTAGCTAGCATCCCAGCAAAAAAAACCATCGAATAACCTTGAAAACGAAGACTAGTAATTCGATCCCCTGACACTTCACCATTAAAAACAACAAAGTGAATGTCGGGATAGTCATCTTTTATTTCCATAAAAATCGGCGCGTACATTTGGCCATGACCAAAAATTAAATTGGCTCCAGATAAAAGAAATTCATCAATTGTAGCGACGCTTTTTTCCTTTGTATTGATTTCTTCCTTATAAAATACATCAAAATTTAGATTAGAATGAATTTTTAATAAGCCTTCATACCCTTTACCATTCCAACCTTGATCGTCAATTTTATCTGGTAATAATAACCCCACTTTTGTTATTACTTCTGTTTCTGTTGAAGTTGAACAGCCAATAATAAAAATAAACATTAGTACCACAAAACTGATCTGAAATACCTTCATAGAAATTCAGCACTCTCTCCTTTAAATGACGTTAAAGCGCTTTCTTAACTGATTTTTATTCAAATAAACCACAGTTATGCGCTAATACCCTTTTTTCACTATATTAAATATGATAAAATCAAGCAATAGTAATATTTATGTAGAAAGTTACTAAACTTCGTACTATCTATTATAAATAATTACTAAGTAAAAATAATATTTCAATAATATTACTTTTTGTGATGTTCAAAAAGTCTCGTAGAACAAGCTTTTTTCCGATTGATTCTAATTATTCTCCTTTTTGAACACTCACTTTTAAAAAAGAAAGAGGTCTAAATAAATGAAAAAAAGCCATGAACAAGAGGTCCAATCGCGAAAAACTTTTGCGATCATCTCCCATCCCGATGCTGGAAAGACAACATTAACTGAAAAACTTCTCTACTTTGGTGGGGCAATTCGAGAAGCAGGAACAGTAAAAGGAAGAAAAAACTCCAAACATGCTTTAAGTGATTGGATGGAAATTGAAAAAGAGAGAGGTATTTCCGTTACTAGCTCCGTTATGGAGTTTCAATATAAAGACTATCATATCAATATCTTAGATACTCCTGGACATCAAGACTTCAGTGAAGATACTTATCGAACGTTAACAGCTGCAGACTCGGCGACGATGCTAATTGATGTTGCCAAAGGAGTCGAGGCACAAACAAAAAAATTATTTAAAGTTTGCCGTATGCGTGGCATTCCTATTTTTACTTTTATTAATAAGCTTGATCGCCAAGGAAAAGAACCTTTTGAATTAATGGAAGAGTTAGAGGCTGTATTAGGGATTCGCTCTTATCCAATGAATTGGCCAATTGGAATGGGGCAGAATTTTAAAGCAGTATATGACCGAAATAAAAAGCGTCTAGAGCTTTATAATCATCAAAGTCCTAGTAAAATTGAAATTATCGATGTTACTAGCCCTCATGATTCTATCATTGATGAAACGATTAACGACGAAAGTCTAGTAAAGCAATTTCGTGAAGAAATTGAACTTTTAGATGTAGCTGGTGATCAGTATGACCAAGAGCTTATCAATAGTGGTCAATTAACACCCTTGTTTTTTGGCAGTGCTGTCTCCAATTTTGGTGTGCAAACTTTTCTAGAGCATTTTTTAGAAATGGCTCCTTCGCCTTCTGCTAGAATAAGTAACGAAGGAATCGTTAATCCTTTAGATACTAATTTCTCAGGTTTTGTCTTTAAAATCCAGGCGAATATGAACCCAGCCCATCGTGATCGAATTGCTTTTTTACGAATCACTTCAGGGGTTTTTAAAAAAGGGATGAATGTCAATCACGTCCGAATTGAAAAATCTATTCGTTTAGCTCAGCCAACCCAGTTTTTAGCACAAAATCGTAATGCAGTTGAAGAAGCTTATGCGGGCGATATTATTGGTTTATTCGACCCTGGGACTTTCCGAATTGGCGACACTCTTGTTGAAAACGGCTCATTTGAGTATGATGAGATGCCTCATTTTTCACCTGAATATTTTTGTGCGATTTCGGTGAAAGATGCCTTAAAACATAAATCATATGAAAAAGGAATTCACCAATTAACAGAAGAAGGCGCGATTCAACTTTTTAAAACGTATCAAAAAGCTGTTGAACAGCAAGTCGTTGGTGTTGTTGGTGTTCTTCAATTTGAAGTTTTAGAACATCGGCTTAAGGCTGAATATAAGGTTGATATTCGTCTTGAGCGATTATCATTTACTCATGCTAGGTGGGTGTCTGGCGAGAAAAAGGATATCGATGCTTTTACACGTGTACAGCGTAATTTAGTAAAAGATCGGGACGATCGTCTAGTTGTTCTTTTTGACAATGACTACCAAATGCGAACTTCCTTGGCTAAATACCCGAAAATCAAGTTTTTCGAAAACTCTTTTATGAAGTAACAAGAAAAGCGCAAGGTGCCCGCCTAGCGTTGAAAAACATTGGAAGACCCATTATAATATAGTACGTCGCGGTCAGCTCGTAGACCGCAATTGCATGCCTAAAGTGTTCGAACCGATGGCGCCGGGAGCTAGACAAAAAAGCTAGGATCATTAAATGATCCTAGCTTTTTTTCGATATAAAAGTTCAGCTCCAAGCCCTATTACAATAGCGAACATTACACTGATAACATCTGATAGTTGCAGAACTTGATTCAATACCATAAAACTAGCTACTGTTACAAAAATAAAAATTACTAACCCAATTATTACTTGTTTTGCTCCCATTTGCTTTGCTCCTACTTAGGCATCTCAAAGAAAATAATACCTTATTTCACATAAAATTGTTGATATTTATTTATATGATTTTTTTGTGCTTCGATTCCTGTTTTTAAATCTGTTAAAACTTCAAATCCTAAATCATTTTTTGCTTTTTGATTACTAAGAACCAATTGTAGTCGTTCATTCTTAGGGTGAATAAATGGTTCGTTATTGATGATGGATTTACCATGATGCCATTGGTTCTTTTTTCCTGTTGATAAATTATATTCTTCATTTTGGCAATCTTTTTTTAAGCCGGCCTCAATAAGTGTATCAAGAATGTCATCAATATACAAAACATCTTCTGTTACAGAGTCACATTCGACACTGTCTTTTGAAGATTTAAAATGATTGATTATTAGTTGACTATAAGCCATTTCTTCTCTTTGCCAAGGTCCATAAATCGTCGGTAACCGAAAAATCACGTAAGGAACTAATCGTTCACTGCACCTTGATTTAATTAATGTTTCCAATGCCAAATACGATAAACTAATTCCAGTTTTAGGATTTAATGGCGTCCTTTCTGTTATGCTACCTCCTCTTTCATCGTACACTTGAGTTGAAGACGTATAAATTAACTTATTTCTTTTATCACAAGCTGAAATAATTTTTTTTGTTACTCTAAGATTATCTTCATCTATAATTCTAAGTGCACCCTCATTTTCGTCTCTTTTAGTTAAAGCAGCTAAATGATATATAGTATCGACATCCTCAAAAAGCACACTTAAATCAATCTCTTCTATTTTCTGATTTATAAACTGAAAAAGAGCATTTCTACCAATCCATAAAAGTTTTTCTTCATATAATTCCTGGAGATTTTCAACGATCATCCCATCAATTCCAACTACTTCAAAACCCTTCTCCAAAAGACGCTGCGTAAGTGAAAAACCAATAAATCCAAGAGCACCTGTAACAACTATTTTTTTCATAACTACAAACTCCCCCGTAACTTCCTCGTTTATTATTAGTATGAAAAATCCTCCGTACTTATCTCTTATAAAACGAAAAAAAGTAACAGCAATTGCTGTTACCTTCCAAACTTACTTTTATAGGTCCATTTACGATTATGATTACTTGTTTCAGGAAATGTGTCACCTACACTTAATTTTACACTTTTTGGATTTTGTACCATATCTCCTGTTTCTCCTATTTCAACATATATTCCATTATTCGGTGCTTTTTGTCCATGATCAAATTGGCGATTTTGCCCCATATTAATCCACTCCTAGTATAATAATGATGTTCTCTTTTAATATGGATTTTTAAAGGGCAGATTATTTAAGGGGACTATCTACTTTTTTAGTAAAATATACCTATTATAGCAACGAATATGACACTATTAGCAATTTCAACCAATCCTATTTGAATTGGTTTATAACGTTTTTTGGGTACAAACCAACTTTTTAATGTGCTAATTAGAAAAACAAGGGCAACGATAGGCATACTAAAAATAAAAAAGGCTGCAACAATTACGCCGTGAAAAACATTGGAACTGAACGCAAAGCTCTTATTTCCAAATTCACGAATTAACGTTTTAACGTGAAAAACACTAGCCGTAAAGAAAATCACGTTAATAAGCATTAACACAAGTGCTTTTAAATCAATAACACCGCTACCGATAAAATAAGCGGCTAAGACTAAAAATGATAACGCAATAATAGCAACTAAGTCATTGATAAATAGACGTTCTTTTTTTAACTTAGCAAAAATAATATTTAAAGTAAAAAAAGGAATAATCAACAGTCCGATATAGATAATATTTGGCATTAAATATAAAATTGGTATTGTGAAAATTAAACCGATACTTAAACAAATAAAAAATGGTGGCAAGGCCTCCCGTTTTAATTTAGGTTGTCGGATTATTGCAAATAATGGCCCCGATGAAACATAAAATGCCATTACTCCTGTAAAAAAAACAAAATGTAGCCATGTTACATTGCTTGTAAACATCCCTAGTAAATAAGGAACGATTAACATTGCCCAGGCCCCATGTTCCCTTGGAATAAACCACTTCATCGCTATCCCTCACTTCCGAATTAAAAATTTATCATAACGGACTTTCTGAACTTTCTTTTAAAATCCGTTAACTTCCATTTACATATTATTATTTTACTTGAAAAGCAGTAACTCTAAAGTGATTAATATCACTTACCTTTACGTCTTCACACAGTTGTGATATTTAACACTGTGAAAAAGTAGCTTTCTTGTTAAGATCGGTATTATATTAATTAAACTATAGGGGTTGGTACCATTGTTACAAGTAACTTTCAGCTATGAAGGGGAACAACCAATTTTTGAAATAGTAAGAAATTTACAGTTCAGCTATGATCAAGGGGTCTATGTATTAAGAGACGTCGATTTTGTAGCAACACTTAGTCATGATTCTTTAAATAAAACACTCGTATTACTTTTTTCAAAAGAATTATTTTTTGAGCAATACAAGCATCTCCACCTCATTGTTGTCTCGCTGCTCAAAGATATTGATGGATTTATTGATGATCAATTAGCATTTATGGGCTATTTAGAAAATGGCCAAAAAGCTTATATCTTTAACGGTTGGAGTGAATGGGAGCTGTTTTTAGAAGTGGCAAAACACGTTTCAATGGAGGGACAAAAAGTACAAGTATACGACAATCAAATACTCCTAGCAGAGGGAATATTAGTAGCAACCGTAATAGACACAACCACCAAAAGAGATTTTCAAATTCTACAGTGCTCAATTATCACGAAAACCGGCGAGATGGTGCTAACAGGGAAGCAATTAAAAATCATTCCCACCGGAGAGTTTTAGTAGACTATTGATTGACGTCCTTTACACAAAAATGAAAAGACATGAGAGGTCATGTCTTTTCCCCCTAAATCGTACAAATTTCCACTGGACAGTCACCACAATGTAAATAGTTTTTTAAGAAAGGCAAATCTTTGATAACTATATAGCCTTTTTCAACTTCGATAATATTTTCTCTTTTTAAATCATTAAGCATGCGGTTAACACTTTCCCTTGTCGTACCAATGTAATTAGCAATGTCTTGGTTTGTTAATTGGACATTAATTAAAATCCCATCGCCTTTCTGTATACCATATGAATTACTAAAGCGTATCAGCGTTGAATAAAATGCTCCTGTTTTTCCGCATAAAATTAAATCTCGAAATTTTGCTTGTGTGGACTGGGTGTGTCTAGCAAACCACTTCATAAAAGCGACCGCTATCTCTCCGTTTTTACGAAATATTTCCTCTAGTATTGTTCTTTCGAACTTAACTAAAATAGCTTCTTCGACTACTTCAGCTGTAACACTTATTGACATGTCATTAAACAAGCCCACTTCTCCAACTAGCTCATCTCTTTGCTTCAAATGCATACTAAATTCTTTCCCATCAGCAGTCATTTTGCTTAACCGGACTTTTCCGGAACGAACTAAATATACACTTTCAGGCTTATCACCTTCGTAAAATAAATACGTACCATTTTTTACTGTTATCTCCAGACCAATTGCTAGAAGCAAGTCTTGGTTTTCTGTTGAAAGTTCATTAAAGAAACGCTTCATTTTCAGCTCTTTCTTTTCCATTAAGAAAACCTCATTTCCGTTTATTTCAGGTAAGTATTATATTTATTTATAGTAGCTATCTCTACTTATTATATTAACACTATCTTAGTGTTATTAAAAGAGAAGTTGGTTTTTAAAATAACATTTCTATCTAGCTTATTTTAAAAACATACATTTGAAATTGTATCATGAAGTTACCATTAAGTAAAACCAGAATCCGATGGTTGAAATTACCCATTCAGCTACTATTTACTTATTGAAATTTCATTCTAATGCCTTATAACAATTGATATATTGAAATGAAAAAAAGAGCCTTTTAGGCTCCTTTAATTTGTTGCTGTATTAATTCCTTTTCTTGTTGTGCTATATCAACGCTTGATAGGTGGTACTCATCGCTATGCGCACTTTTTGGTTCGTCTAAGAATATCAGACAAAATAGGAAACTTACAAACGCACCACCTGCCAAAATAAAGAAGAATGTTTGTGGTGTTACAATGGTAAAGAGTGTTAAATAAACGACTGCACCAACATTTCCATAAGCTCCAGCCATTCCTGAAATTTGTCCTGTTATCCGCTTTTTAATTAATGGAATAACTGCAAAAGTTGCTCCTTCTGCACCTTGAATAAAAATAGATGTAAACACAGTCATTGCAACTGCTAGAATTAATGGCCACTCAGACTGGATCATCCCCATCCCAAGTAATCCTATACAAATACCAAGCATATATCCGAGCATAACAAGTTTTCTACTTGTCATTTTGTCAGATAACCAGCCCCCAAACGGTCTAGCGAATAAATTTACAATTGCAAAGGAAGAAGCGATTAAACCTGCTGCTGTTGCCGTTAACCCAAATGTACTTAAAAAGTATAAAGGTAACATTGAAACGATCGCAAGCTCAGCTCCAAAGTTAGCAAAATAGGTTGTATTTAGAGCTGCTACATTTTTAAATTTATATTTATCATCTTCGGGCACCCCTGCCTTTAAGATTGGTAAATTCACTCTTAAAATTTGGATAATTTGATAGACTAATACAACCGCTAAAACGGCATATATAATAGCTAAAGCTTGCTCCGAAATAAAACCTAAACCTTTCAATCGCCATGAAAGTAATCCTAAAGCTCCAACTAACGGTACTGTCCAGATAATTAATTGGATCATGTCACCATACGAACTAACTTCCATTGCAGCAATTTTTCTGGATTTCACATAAACTTTTCCTGCAGGTGTATCACTAACGACAAACCAATAAATGACTCCATATACAAGACAAGCGGCACCACTGAAAGCAATCGCATAACGCCAACCATCATCGCCACCAAACATTGTAATCGCCATCCATGGAAGTAAGATGGCAGCAGCTGCCGATCCAAAGTTACCCCAACCAGCGTAAAATCCTTCTGCAAAGCCGACACTTTTTGGCGGAAACCATTCTGATACCATCCGAATACCTACTACAAAGCTAGCTCCGATTGAGCTTATCAATAAACGAGAAATAAATAATTGCATCCAAGAAGTACCAAAGGCAAACATAAAAGTTGGTATGGCCATGACGATTAATAAAATCGAGAAAACTCTTCTAGGTCCATATTTATCCAGTAACATCCCAACGACAATTCGGGCTGGAATTGTCAAGGCAACGTTTAAAATAGCAAGCGCTGCAATATGATCCATAGTCAGCCAGCCTAGGCTCTCTACCATTGTTCCTGCTAGTGGCGCCATATTAAACCAAGCAAAAAATGAGATAAAAAAGGCAATCCAAGTTAAATGTAATACTCTTGTCTGTGGACTTTTAAATTTAAACAAATCTTTACTAGTCATTAGTATCATCCCCCTATAAAGGATTTATTTTAGGAGGATTGCTAAACTATTAGCAATCCTCCATCTTATTTAAAATATTATTGTGTTGAGGGGAGAGATCACTCCCACCTCTTAGTAATTGTGTCTACTAATCGATTTAAGTGAGATCTCGTCTGTTTTTTAATATTTTAGCTTACTGCAATCACTTTTCTTAGCACTTTACTTTTGCACTAGGACGAGAGTAATAATACCACGTGATTACTAAGCTGACAACATAATAAGCAATAAAAATATAAAGAGCTGCATTTGCCATCCCTGTTGTATTAATCGACCATCCAAAAATTTTCGGAATTAGAAATGCTCCGTATGCTCCAATTGCTGAGGTAAACCCGATTACTGCAGCAGCTTCTTTTTGGTTGTTAAAGATGAACGGGATCATTCTAAATGTTGAACCATTGGCAATCCCTGTAGTTACAAACAACACGAGGAACATAGTCAAAAATCCGGTAAAGTTTCCTTGGTTGTAAAAGTAAATAACACCAAAGGTTGCTCCAATCATGGCAATGATATCCCAAAATGTTACAATTGCTCCGCCGTATTTATCAGAGACCCATCCGCCAAGAGGTCTAATTGCCGCACCAACAAGCGGTCCTAAGAAAGCAAATTGTAACGCATTCACCTCAGGAAATTCAGTTCTAATTAGCAGTGGAAATGCCGCTGCATATCCGATAAATGAACCGAAACACATCGTATAAAGCCAAGTCATAATCCAAGTATGTTTATTTTTAAAGATAACCGCTTGCTCTTTCACAGAAGCTTTTGCCCCTGGTAGGTTATCCATTCCAAAAAATGCGGCAATCACAGTTAAAATGATTGGGATTACCCAAATAAATGCTGCATTTTGAAGCCAAATGTTAGAACCATCTGGTAAAACTTGAGGATTTCCAGCAACTGCACCAAAAATACCAACCGTTACTACTAAAGGCACAACAAATTGGACAGTACTTACTCCTAAATTACCAAGCCCTGCATTAATACCAAGGGCTGTTCCTTTTGATTTTTTCGGATAAAAGAAACTAATATTTGCCATCGAAGAAGCAAAGTTACCTCCACCTAGGCCGCATAGTGCTGCTAAGATTGCCATTGTCATAAATGAAGTTTCTGGATTTTGTACTGCGAAACCAATTCCGATAGCTGGAATAAGTAGAGACGCTGTACTAATAACTGTCCAGTTCCTGCCACCAAAAATTGGAACAACAAATGTATAAAAAATTCGCAAGGTAGCACCCGTTAGTCCTGGAAGAGCCGCTAACGTAAATAATTCCGCTGTCGTAAAGTTAAAACCAATATCATTTAAACTTGCAGCTGTTACTGACCAAATCTGCCATACAGCGAATGCTAGTAATAATGCAGAAACTGAGATCCATAAGTTTCTGCTTGCGTGTTTCTTGCCTTCGGATTCCCAAAACTGTTCATTTTCAGGTTCCCATTTTGTAATTCTAGCCATTATTATTCCTCCTATATATCTAGCTATTTTAATACGTCCACTATATTTAGGCCTCGTAAGGAAAATAAACCATATACTGGAATGAAATTCATTCACTTATCAAGTATTTTCATAGAGATGCCTTATGATAACTTTAACTTTTCTTTTTGTATTCAACCTTTCGCCATTGAAAATAGGCAAATAAAGCAATACTAGCCGAAAGTAAACTGATAAGATTATAAGTGAAAAGAACTTCATATTCACGACCTAGAAACGCTTCAACAGTCCATTGAAGCATAATAACATTAACAATGATAGATGCAATAATCAGTGCCCAACACGTCTTTTTACCCATGTCGATATTGCCTCCCGACTGCATAAACAATTCCATTATCTACCTCTATCTCTATTAATGGGAGTTCTCGCTGAGGAGGTCCCGATATAGGTTGCCCATTACTAACATCAAAATAGCCTTTATGACATGGGCACAATAAGACATCTTGGGTTTTTTCATAAAAAACGGGACACATTAAATGCGTACAAGCGCTATTATATGCTTTTAAATCCCCATTTACAGTATGAATTAAAATTGCTGGATCGTTGTCATTTGGATAATTAAAAACGACTGAATCGCCTTCTGGAATATCTTCTAGCTTAGCTATCTCAACTCGATTGTAGTCTGTCTCCATTCCAAGCATCGCTTTGACTGAAAATGGTATTGTTGCAACACTTAATGCCACGGATGTTCCAACTGCTGTTTTCAAGAATGAACGGCGATTATATTTCAAGTCTTCGTCACGATTTAAGTTATCAACCAAGTTAATCATATCGTCATTTGTATCTTTTTGATTACGAGCTAACTTCTTTTTATCATTCATGATTTACCCTCCATTCATTTTTTACTTAGAACAAGGCTGAAGGCCTCGCTCTAAGTGAGAAAGGGTTTTCCCCAATATTTTAGTCGCTATATACTCCGAAAAATTCCGGAACATATTGCCATTTATCTTGCTCTGTCGGTTTTTTACCTTCTATTAAATTCATTTGTGTGCGACGGCGACGTAACGCTTGCATTTCATCAAAATCGATAAAACGAATCGCATCACTCGGGCAAACTGAGGCACACATTGGTGAAATGTCATGCTTTGTTCTGTCATAGCACATATCACATTTATACATTTTATTTTCTTCAAAATCGAATTTTGGAATTCCAAATGGACAACCGAATGTACAATTTCGGCAGCCAATACACTTATCTTCCATTGCTGAAAGAACGACACCTTCTGCGGTGATTTGGATTGCATTCGATGGACATACCCGAGCACAGGCCGGATCCTTACATTGCATACATAACATTGGGAATGTTTGACGACTTTCCATAAAGTCAACATATTCAACATAGTTTCGTTCTTTTGCGTCATGCCCACCACATTCGCGACAAGCAGCTTGACAGGCTTTGCAGCCGATACAACGTTCGAACTCTAAATACATAATTTTATTCATGATCATTTTCCTCCCATCGCATTATGCTTTCTGTAATTTTACAGCACACACTTTATATTCTGGCATTCTCGAAATTGGATCTAAACAAGGATTCGTTAATTGGTTTACAGAAAGCTCTTTCCCCCAGTGGTAAGGAACAAAAATATGGTCATTTCTGATCGCCTTTGTTAAACGAACCTCAAGCTCCATTGAAGAACGTCGTGTAGTCAATTTAATATTTTCACCATTAGCTAGGTTATATTGGCTAGCTAGTTCAGGATGCATCTCAGCATAAGGAAGAGGACATTGTTCCATTAGAAATTTTATTCTTCTCGTTTGTGTTCCCGAAAGATAATGGAAGACAACTCGCCCCGTTGTTAGCGTTAGTGGATAATCGACAGTTGGAATTTCACCTGGTTGTCTCCAATCAATAACTGCTAAATTTGCTTTACCATTTGGAGTGTCAAATTTTTCTTTAAACATTGTCGGTGTGCCCGGATGATCCTCCGATGGACATGGCCAAAACACACCATCTTCTTTTTCAATACGATCCCAAGTAATTCCGTAATAATCAGCTTTTCCACCTTTAGAAGCTAAACGAAATTCCTCATAAATTTGTGGGACATTCTCGTACGGGAAATACTTTCCTTTGCCCATCCGCTCGGCTATTAACTTCATAATCTCCCAATCTGTCTTCGATTCACCTACTGGGTCTTTTACTTTACGGATCCGAATAACGCGCCCTTCTGTGTTTGTTGTCGTTCCTTCATCCTCGGCCCAACTTGCCGCCGGTAAGACTACATCAGCAAACTCAGCAGTTTCTGATAGGAAGAAATCACTGACAACCATAAAGTCTAACTTCTTAAATCCAGCCCAAATGTGCTCAGTGTTTGGAGCAGATACTGCCGGGTTACTACATATCACATGCATCCCACGAATATTTCCGTTTTCAATTTCATCAAACATTTCATATGCAGAAACACCTGCTTTAGGCATTTCTTCAGGCTCGATCCCCCAGACACTTGATATATATTTGACATGCTCTGGATTATCAATTTTACGATAGCCTGGTAGTGCATCCGCTTTTTGACCGTGTTCTCGGCCGCCTTGACCGTTTCCTTGGCCAGTAAAAGTGGCCACACCTGATGCGAATTTGCCAATTTGACCACGAAGGAGTGCCATAGAAGTATATAAAGAAACGTTATCGACACCCTTTGATTGCTGTTCGACACCTCGTGCAAACATGACAACTGATTTTTTTGCCTGACCAAAAATATGGGCTGCTTTTTCAAGTTTTTCAATCGAAACACCGGTAAGTTTAGATGTATATTCTGGTGTAAAAAGTGTTACCTTTTCCTTAAGGTCCTCAAAATTGTTACAACGCTCATTCACATATTCTTCATCAACGTAACCTTCACGAATTAATAAGTGTAGCATTCCGTTTGCGAGTGCTGAATCTGTGCCTGATTTCAAGTCCAAATGGACATCAGCAATTCTCGCTGTCGGTGTTTCACGAGGATCGACGACAATCATTTTTGCACCTTTATCTTTAGCTCTCCAGATCCATTGAATTGCTGTCGGATGGCACTCTGCAGTGTTAGATCCAGCCAAAAAGAAGCAATCAGTATGTTCAAGCTCAGTCCAAGGAAATGTTGATCCACGGTCTGTTCCTAATGTTTTCATGAAACCTCCGGCCGCTGAACTCATACAGAAACGACCATTATAGTCGACATAGCGTGTCCCTAAAGCAACACGAGCGTATTTTCCAACGAGATAGCACTTCTCGTTTGTCATCGAGACACCGCCG
The DNA here is from genome assembly GCA_031761875.1 of Bacillaceae bacterium IKA-2. Taxonomy (GTDB): domain Bacteria; phylum Bacillota; class Bacilli; order Bacillales; family Anaerobacillaceae; genus Anaerobacillus. Next base: position 3,100,842 of record CP134492.1, read on the forward strand.
AAAACTGATAAAGTGTCTTTTCCATATTTACTTTGTAGCTGTTTATAATTTTTTTCGATTAGGTCTAAAGCTTCTTCCCATGTTGCGGCCACGAACTTACCATTTTTCTTAATTAATGGCGTCGTAATTCTTTCTTCATGATCCACAGTTTGATAGGCTGTAACACCCTTGGGACACATTTTACCTAACGTCACCGGCCAATCATAACGAGGTTCTACCCCAACTACTTTTCCTGTCTTTTCATTTAGTCGAATATGCATACCACACTGCATGCCACAATAACAGCAATGTGTTGTAATTAATTTTTCACCTTCATGGTGTAAATTTTTTACGCCTTCTTTTGCAAAGAACTGATTCATCATTTATCCTCCTCTTTAACTTTGTTATGATATTCTTCCGAGCTCTTTCTTCCAAAACCTGGAATGTGAATTCCATTATTTGTTTGCACTGGTTCAAATGGATTACCATTGCTTCCGCCCAAATTCAGCTGGCTCATAACCCTAATTTTTCGGCGACACATCGGGCAATAATCTGCTAAGTAAGTGCCATCCGCTAGTTTTAAATCAAATTGTTGTACCTCTAATATTATTTTCACATCTTCAATTTGGTCATCACTACTATACTTAGTTCCACATTTATGACATGATCTTGTATCAATCGCGACGCTCTCCTGGTAGTTCAATGGAACAGCGGTTGCCAGTGGTCGAATAGGTAAATGGAACAGCTTACCGAATGGGAAGTAGATTAAAAATAATACGACTGTAATCTGGTGAACTAAGCTTAAGTGTTGATGAATAAATCCACCCAAAAACTTGTATGATAAGGTTAACAAAAGTCCAGTTCCGGTTACCGCTAATAGGATATAAAGAGGTAAAATGTCATACTCAGCTCGTTCTGTTACTTGTAAGTCATGATTATGAAGTCTTCTGACTAGGGCCATAATTATCCCTACTAAAACCATAAGTGCTGTAATATTTAAGCCGTTATAAATAAGTTCTGCTAACACCCCGTTTGCTTTCATCGTTATTGTTGGAATGTTAAAGACGACCATTTGATAAGTTGTCGCATCAATTAATTTAAAATGCATCCACCCGAATGTTAAACCAAAAGTGATTGCAAAGGAGCCAAGACATCCCCAGGCAATTAACCAGTGCTGCATGCCCCGATAAAATCCCCGCTTAAAAATAAATTTTTGCAAAATAATGTTGTCGACAAGTGTTTTAATAATTGACATGATATTTCGTTTTTTGCGAGTGCTTGTTTTTAAGTTTTTAAAACTTCTTTTTATCATCTGGTTTGTAGCAGGTCTAATTAACCAAGAACAAAATCTAACCGTAATACCGATTGCGAAAATAAAGGAGGCAACCATATACCCAGATAACATTAAGTCTATTTTTGAGAATTGTCCTGTTCCGATCCACATTGTCAAAAACAAGATGGAAGTTACAAAGAATGCATACATACTAGTTTTTGAATAAAAGGATCTTTCAAAATTATTCATTCCTATATCACTCCTTAAGAGGTAATTGCACGTGAGCAACTATAGGCCTTATAGCTGCGAAAAGTGCTTAACTAATTCGTTATCTTTATTGTAGAAGAGTTAACAGGCATTAACTGTGTTAATTATCACTACCAGGGTGTGTATTTTCTCACAGTCAAATAAGTTGAAATATATTATAGAATTATAATAGTAGCAGGAAACGTTGCTATATCAACAACACTATCTTAAAATAAATAAAAAGTACTGTTCACAAAACATTCACACATTGAATATTTTTTGTATTGATTTTTTAAAACTCTTAATTTGTTCGAAAAAAAAATGATTGATCCAGTTTCGATCAATCATTTTTTGCTAATCTATTTATGAATTTCATAATGCTGCTGATTCAACGACCTCTTTTATATATTTCTTCGGCACATAAGCACAATACGGATCACTTTCCAAGTAATCTCCGCTTATTGCATAAGCTCTTGCCCGCGATCCTCCACATACTTCTTTAAATTCACAAACGCCACATTTACCTTTAATTAATGATTTGTCTCTTAACTCCTTTAAAATTGGACTTTCACGATAGATCTCTGGGAGTGGTGTTTCCCGAACATTGCCACATTTCACAGGTAAGAACCCACTAGGATAGACATCGCCGACGTGACTAATAAAGATAAAGCCATCTCCATCGTTGACAGGTTTAGGCGCACGTCCTAATGTATCGAGACGTTTTCCATCTTGTGAATCGACAATTCCTAAGCGTTTTTTCTCTTGAAGGACGACACGGCGATAATGCGGTGCTTCTGTTGCCTTGACACCGTAAGGCATTTCTTGCTGGATCTTAAACGCCCATTTCATCACTTCTTCATGCTGATCAGCGCTGATCATGTCTTTCTCCATCCCTCTTCCTGTTGGAATCAAGAAAAATAAACTCCATAAAACAGCATTCATCCCTTTTACTTTTTCTGCCATTGCTGGTAAATCATCAATATTATATTTTGAAACTGTTGTATTAATTTGAATAGGAATATTTAATTCTTTTAAATAGTCGATCCCTTTCATTGTTAAATCATACGAGCCCTTTGTCCCTCGAAAGTGATCATGAATTTCTGCAGTGGAACCATCTAAACTAAACGCCCATCTTGATAAGCCAACTTCTTTTGCTTGATCAATTGCCTGTTTCGTTACTTTAGGTGTAGCACTAGGGGTCATTGAAACAGCGACGTTTTTTTCTTCGATCGCATACCTAGCTAACTCAAAAAGATCAGGTCGCATTAATGGATCTCCACCTGTAAAAACAAATAACGGGTTATCCATAGTAGCAATTTCATCTATTAATTTTTTTCCTTCTTCAAAGGAAAGTTGATTCGGATCTGCATGATATTGTGCTTCCGCTCGACAGTGTAAACACTTTAGCGCGCACGCTCTTGTTACTTCCCAAATCACAATGAACGGATTTTCATCATAATTTTTCGGTTTCATTTGTTGAAATGGTAATCCCATATAAAATCTCCTCCGCTCTTAAAAATACATTACTTACTATCTAGTTTTATCATAAATCACAACTAACTTTGTCACAGTGAGATAAATCACAAGTTAGTAAGGTATTAGTTGGTTAGACAGACACGAAAATTTTATGCTTTCTTACCGTTTAAAAAAGGTGAGTGACTCTTAGCAAACAGTTTTATTTGTTTACAAGGGGTCACAGACATTTCGATTTATTTTGAATATAGTTCAGTTTTTTTTTTTGGTCGACCATTAAATGAAAAAAGCGATCCCATGTCTTATTAACAAGCTCTTCTATCTGCTCTTTAGTAGCATTGTCAATGTGGATGCCGCCTAACATAACAGTTTTTTGATGAAATGTATTGGACCATACTTTAGCTAACTCAATAAATAAATCTTCTTCTTTATGATGAGGAAAACCATAACTAACTATATTTACACCAGTTTCCTCATATGTGGCAATTACTACTGCGCCAATATGTGGCCTAGTTCCTCCAGAAACAACAATTAGATCATCAGTACCGACTCGACTTAACTCACAAGTTACCACAATTTTCTCCCCCTATACCAGTGGATTTGAATTGATCTTACCAAATTCAAATAGTATTTACTGTGAAACAAATCACAGTCATAGAGAAAAAAATTTTTTAACACGTTTTTCACTTGAAATTGTGTCAAAGTTTTGACATTAGGCGCCCCAAAAAATAAATTTGAAATTTATCATACTGATCCATTATTTTTTTGAAATGCCTTAAGTACAGATATGAGAAATGTCACACAGCAACTTAATTTCTTATGTTATGCTATTTTATATATATTATTTCAGTAAAACATAATTCCGATTACTATATCTCCTTTTTAAAAAGGGATCATTGAGATAAAACTACTATATTTGTTAAAAGGGGTTGATGCAATTGTCTTTTACTAGCTTCATTAATAACATCCCGATTTTTTCCGTTTTACCTGAAAATCAAAAAGAGGACTTAGTGCAGATCATTCAAAGAAAGGAAATCACTAAAGGAGAGGTCATTTTTCATGAACTAGATCCAATTGAATCAATTTTCTTTGTCAACGAAGGTAAAGTTCGAATTAGTAAAAGCACCCCTGATGGCAAAGAAATTATTTTAAGTATTCGAAAAAAAGGGGATATGTTTGCAGAAGTTGCTTTATTCTGTAAGCCAGGGACTACATACCCTGCCACGACAACTTGTATTGAAAGTGGTGATGTATTCTATATAAAAAACGATGAACTAGAAGCATTTTTATTACAACATCCCCAGCTTTCAATCTCTATATTTCGATTCGTTTCAGAACGGTTACTAATTTCACAAGCGACGTTAAGGGATGTCGCCTTGTTTGGAAAATTTGGAGCATTAGCATCCACTCTCGTTCGTTTATCAAAAGAATACGGAGAAGTCACCGAGGAAGGCATCATAATCAAATTGAAGTTAACCCATGAAGATCTTGGAACCTTCTTTGGGGCAACTAGAGAAAGTGTAACAAGACTTATGAACCAATTAAAACAACAAAATATCGTTACAAAAAAACAAGGCTTTTTTGTTATTCACAACATCGAGTTATTAAAAGAATATTTATACTAAGCTAATCTGAGCTTGATAAACCCACTCAAGCTCAGGGTTTTTTTTGATCCTCCAAATCCGATAGTCTATATTTCCCCTCAATTAGCTTTTTTTTATCGCTTGCCGAAAGAGCTTACATAGAAAAGAAGTGGCGAAAATATCGCCACTTCTTTTCTTATTAACTCATCAAAGCTACTAAAACAGCTTTTTGAGCGTGAAGTCGATTTTCTGCTTGATCAAAAACATACGAGTGCTTGCCATCGATCACCTCAGCCGTTACTTCTTCACCACGATGAGCAGGTAAACAATGCAAAAACATATAATCCGATTTAGCATGCTGTAATAAAGCTTCATTTACTTGAAATAAATTGAAATCTGCTAATCTTTTTGCTGTCTCTTCTTCATAACCCATGCTCGTCCAAACATCTGTATAAATAGCATCAGCATCACTGACAGCTTCAATTGGATCATTTGTTAATTGAAATTTAGCACCTGTTTCCTCGCAAATCAATTTAATTTCTTTTACAATCCACTCTTTAGGTTCATAGCCTACTGGTGTAGCAATAACAACGTCCATCCCTACCTTTGCACAAGCAATTAATAACGAATGGGCGACATTATTTCCATCACCAACATACACTGTCTTTAAGCCTTTAAAGGTCCCCTTCACTTCATAAATAGTCATAATGTCTGCTAAAGCTTGGCAAGGGTGAAAGTCATCTGTTAATGCATTAACGACAGGCACAGTCGAATGCTTTGCTAACTCCTCTATTTTTTCGTGTCCATGCGTTCGAATCATAATTCCATCAACATATCTAGAGAGGACTTGGGCAGTATCAGAAATCGGTTCACCACGGCCAAGCTGAGAATCTTTTGAGCTTAAAAATAAGGCAGATCCTCCTAATTGAGTCATTCCAACTTCAAAAGAAACTCTCGTTCTCGTCGATGATTTTTCAAATATCATCGCCAGCGTTTTCCCTGCTAAAAATGGATGAGCTACACCTTCTTTTTGATATCTTTTCAAAAGTAGTGCAAAGTCTAATAGCTCATTTACTTGTGTAGAAGTATAATTTAATAATGTTAAAAAATGTTTACCCTTATAATCGTTTATAGTTAATCCTGACTCTGTTAGCGATAATACAGTCAAGAAATTCACATCCTTTTTATAAAATTGATTGTTTTTGAGTGCTTTTCACTATCTCATATTCCAATAACCATTGATCTATTGGTTTAACTGAGTAATCAGTCGCAGCTAATGCTTTGACCATTCGAGAAAATGTTGATAACTCAGTGATAACTGGCAGATGATTTTTCAGTGCTTCTATTCTTCGTTTTTTTGACGTTTCATCGCTTAAATCAATACTTAAGTAACCAACGCTATTTTCATCATCTAGCCATCGTTCAAAAGAATTTGACTCACCATGGAGCACTTGAAAACCTAACATCTCTAACTCTTCTTTTACTAAAGCAAACTGAGCCTTTTCTTTTAAACCAATTTCACAGTAGAAGCTGCCCTTTTCCTTAAAAAACTTTGGAATTTCACGTTCCCCCCAAACAAAAGCCTTCCTAAAAGCTTCATCTAAGTTATCGCTAATCGCTATTAGCTCGCCTGTCGATTTCATTTCTGCCGCTAATTTCGGATCTAAACCTGGGAGTTTCGTATGTGAAAATACCGGTGCCTTTACAGTATAATACGGTGGTTCCTTTTGGTACCCTAACATATTAACAAGATTTTTTAGTTTCTCACCCATAAGTAGCCTAACCGTCAAGGCAATCATGTTCATTCCTGTTACCTTACTCAGGATCGGAACTGTTCTTGAGGCCCTTGGGTTCACTTCCAAAACAAAAATCTCATCATTATATAAAACAAATTGAATATTAAAAACTCCTTTAAAATTTATCCCAATCGCAATACGTTTCGTATACTCAATTATCGTATCCTTATGAACTTGAGTCAAATTGATTGGTGGTATAACAGCAATACTATCCCCTGAATGAACTCCTGCCTTTTCAATATGCTCGAACATTCCTGGAATGACGATATCTACACCGTCTGTTAGCGCATCAACTTCAACTTCTGTTCCGGGATAATAGGCATCTAATAAAATCGGGAAAACAACAGTATGATCTTCATCATTCAAGTAATCGACGATTTCAGTACGACTATGAAAGATCATCATCCCTTGACCACCAATGACATAAGAGGGCCGAATTAAGACAGGATAGCCAACTTCATCAGCTTTATTGACTAGATCAATCTCCTCGGAAACTACTACACCAGGAATATGAGGAACTTTGACTTCCTTCATAAATTGATAAAACCGGTCGCGATCTTCTAATTTATCAATTGTATCGTGATTTGTGCCTATCAATGGAACTCCAGCGTCTTCTAAATCTTTTACTAAGGATATCGCTGTTTGTCCACCAAACTGAACGATAACTCCATCTGCTTTTTCTAGTTCAATAATATTTAAGATATCTTCTGTTGTTAATGGTTCAAAATACAAACGATCGGCAATTTCATAGTCTGTACTTACAGTTTCCGGATTATTATTTATTAGAATCGCTTCGTAATTTTGCTCTTTCAAAGCAAGAACCCCGTGTACGGAACAATAGTCAAATTCAATCCCTTGCCCAATTCGGATCGGACCTGAGCCGATGATGATGATCTTTTTCTTTGTTGATTTCGTCTCTACATCTTGTTCACCAGACCAACTTGAGTAGTAGTAAGAAGTCTTTGCTTTAAATTCTCCAGCACATGTATCAACCATTTTATAGGATGGATGAATCGAATATTGATGACGTAATGTGCGAATATCAGCTAAGTCTACATTCCAAGTACTGGCTAACCACTGATCTGAAAAGCCATATATTTTTAATTGCTCTAGGTGTTCTTTTGTTACAGTCTGGTATGACAACCGCTTCGCCAAAAATTCCATTTCAATTAAAAACTTCCAACTATTTAAATAAAAGTAGTTTATTTGAGTTGCCTCATGGATTTCAATTTCACTCGTTCCCCGACGTAACAACTCTAAAATAGCAAAAAAACGAAGATCGTCTGCTGCTTTTACGCTATTCCATAACCTTTCATCAGATAGCGTTTGAAGTCGCTTCATTTCTAAACCTGAAATTCCTTTTATATCTAAAGAACGAACAGCTTTTTGAAATGCTGATTCTAAATTTCTTTCAATCGCCATTACTTCCCCTGTCGCCTTCATTTGCGTCCCAAGCTTGCGATCAGCTGCTGGGAATTTATCAAATGGCCAACGCGGAAATTTAACAACGCAATAATCTAATGCCGGCTCAAAACTGGCATACGTATGACCTGTAACAGGATTGAGTAGTTCATGTAAATGATAACCGATACTTAATTTTGCTGCAATCCTCGCAATTGGATAACCTGTTGCTTTAGACGCTAAGGCACTTGACCTACTAACACGAGGATTTACTTCGATTAAGTAGTAGTTTTTACTATAGGGGTCTAGTGCAAATTGGATATTACAGCCGCCAACTATTCCTAGTGCACGAATAATTTTTACTGATACCGAGCGCAGCATTTGGTACTCGACATCTGTTAATGTTTGTGATGGTGCGACAACAATCGAGTCTCCTGTATGAATACCTACAGGGTCAATGTTTTCCATATTACAAATTGTAATGCATGTGTCATTGTCGTCCCTCATAACTTCATATTCAATTTCTTTAAAGCCCGCAATACTTTTCTCAATTAAACACTGCTTAATAGGACTTGCACTGAGACCACCCTTAACAACTTTTCTCAATGAATCCTCATCGTCAACAATTCCACCACCTGCACCACCTAATGTATATGCAGGACGTACGATAATTGGAAACCCTATTTTTTTGCTAAATTGCACCGCTCCTTCAACAGTTTCGACAATGTCACTGTCTGGAACAGGCTCATTTAATTCATGCATTAAAGCACGAAACTCTTCCCTATCTTCACCTTTCATAATTGACTCAATAGGAGTTCCGAGTAAAGGTATAGCATACTTCGCTAAAATACCTTCATTATGAAGCGAGAGCGCTAAATTTAAGCCTGTTTGCCCACCTAGTGTTGCTAAAATACCATCTGGAGATTCTTTCAGAATAATTTTCTCAACACTTGCTACTGTTAAAGGTTCAAAGTAAACCACATCAGCACACGCCTTGTCTGTCATGACTGTTGCAGGATTATTATTAATCAGAATAACTTTACATCCTTCTTCCTTTAAAGCGAGACAGGCTTGAGTTCCTGCATAATCAAATTCAGCAGCTTGCCCAATCACAATTGGACCTGAGCCAATCACGAGAATTTTCTTTATCTGTTGATTTTTAGGCATATACTTTTTCTCTCTCCTTACTACTCATATCCATAAGAAAACCTAAAAATATTTCTTCTGAATCTGATGGACCTGGATGTGCTTCAGGGTGGAATTGTACAGATGTAATTGGAAAATGAAGATGCGACATGCCTTCAACAGATTTATCATTAATATTTACGTAACGAACAGTAAAACCAGATTCCTTTAAGCTATCCTCAGTAACAACATAACTGTGATTTTGCGAGGTGATATAGACTTTTTTCGTTAATAAATCTTGAACTGGCTGATTCGCACCACGATGACCAAAACGAAGTTTATGAGTATCCCCACCAAAGGCTAACGCCAAAAGTTGGTGCCCTAAACAAATTCCCATCGTTGGATATTTTGTTGCTAATCGTTTAATTTGTGCTGTTAAATGAAGCAAGTTCTTTGGGTTTCCTGGCCCATTAGATAAGAAAATTCCATCTGGTTTAAGGTTTGTAATTGTAATTTCGTCAGTGTCATAGGGAACAACTGTTACTTGACAACCGATATTAATAAGCGATTTTAAAATCGATTTTTTGAAGCCAAAGTCAATCATGACAACATGATGTTCACCATCACCATACGTTTCAATTTGCGGAGTAGATACTTCTTTAACAAGATCTAACGTATCAATTGTCTGTTTATTAGTAAAATCAACTGCTTCTGGATTCGTTGTCATAACTGCTCCCATGTCTCCTAACTCTCGAATTCGCTTTACAACAGCTCTTGTATCCACTCCGACGAGAATTGGAATATTCCTTTGCACTGCATACTCTTGCAATGATTGTCGTGATTGATAATGATAACCTTGATTTCGACACCCTTGCATAATTAATGCCGACGCTTGTGGCACTTTACTTTCTTGATCTATTTGATTTATACCATAATTTCCAATTAACGGATACGTAAACACAACCATTTGTCCTTTAAAAGATGGATCGGTTATGACCTCTTCATAGCCAGTCATACCAGTAAAAAAGACAATTTCACCATACACTTCCTGTTGGTTACCTAATAATTCTCCTTCGAAAATTTCCCCTGTTGATAATACGATATATCCCTTCATTACTTTTCCCTCCCTATGTGGAACTGTATAATAATAATAATATATGAATTTTTATTCAATGATATTTAAAAAAAATAGCAAATTCATATTAAATTTTAACTATTTTCTCATTTAATTCCTTAGCAATCATTGAAATCGCTGTTTCTATCTCTTCGTAAGAAACGATCAATGGCGGTAACAATCGTAACACATTTGGTCCAGCATTTAATACTAATAATCCTTTATCTCTTAAAGATAATATGACAGGAGAAACATCTTGGTGACACTCAATTCCAATCATTAATCCTTTACCACGTATTTCATGAACTTGCGCGGATGATTCGAGAGCACTAGTTAAGTTTGTAAAAAAATAACTACTTTTTTCTATTACGTCTTTTAAAAATGACTCTTGAAAAATTATTTCTAGTGTCGCATGTGCCGCTGCCATCGCTAATGGATTTCCGCCAAACGTTGAGCCATGACTTCCAGGACCAAACGCCTCAATTAAATGCTGTTTTCCAATTAAACCACCTACCGGGAAGCCGTTCCCTAATCCTTTTGCAACCGTAATAATATCTGGAGATAAAGAATAATGTTGATAAGCGAATGGTTTTCCAGTACGTCCAATACCAGTTTGTATTTCGTCAATAACAAGTAGAAAGTTATATTTAGCTTTTAGTTCATTTATTGTCTCTACAAATTGATCACTAATTTCATGAACTCCGCCTTCTCCTTGGATGACTTCAATGAAAACTGCCGCTATACTTTCATCGACTGATTCTATTAGCGCTTTTGAATCATTAAAGGGAAGATATGAAAAACCTGCTAATAATGGCGCAAAGCCTTGGTGAATTTTATCTTGACCAGTCGCTGAAAGACTTCCCATTGTTCGTCCGTGAAATGACTGCTGAAAAGTAATGATTTTTTCTTTTTTTGTCGCTTTCCTAACCAGTTTAATAGCAGCTTCATTCGCCTCAGTCCCACTATTACAAAAGAATACAGCATCTCCACTAGAATGGGAAACGAGTAGACTAGCTACTTTTTCCTGCCCTTCAATATGAAAGAGGTTTGAAACATGGCTGACTTTACTGACTTGATTTATAATTGCTTCATTGACAGCAGGATGACAGTGCCCTAAATTACAAACCGCAATTCCTGCTACAAAATCTAAATACTTTTTGTCTTGATCATCGATAATCGTTGTACCATTAGCTTCTTTAACCGTAATCGGCCATCTATTATAGGTTGGAAATAAATAACTCACGTAAATACCTCTTTTCAGTTGGAAAGTTGGTTAGTTCGTTAGCTAACTACTAACTAACAATTTTTGTGCCGATTAGTTCTCCGTTCGTCATCAAGTTTCCGCTTTTACCGTTGATAATGTGAACTTCTTCAATATTACCTTGAAGACATTTCATCGCTGCTTTCACTTTAGGGATCATTCCCCCATAAATTGTCCCATTTTCAATCATTTCCTCTATTTCCAAAACTGAAACTTGCCTTTGTAATTTCTGATCCATGATAATCCCGTCAACATCAGTAACAAAAATCATTTTTTTCGCTGAAACGCTTTCAGCGATTGCACCAGCTGCTGTATCCGCATTAATATTATAGTGGTTACCATGATCATCTATGCCGATTGGCGCAATGACCGGTACGACATTTAATGATAAAATTTGCTGTAAAAACAGCTCATTTACTTTTACTACTTCACCTACAAACCCGAGTTGCTCGAAGTCGATTGGTTTAGCTTTAATTAAAGCAGCATCACAGCCAGATAAACCTAGACTATCAACACCGGCCAGTTGCAATTTTGTAACAAGGAATTTATTTACTTTCCCAGTCAAAACCATTTCGACAATTTCTAGTACTTCAGCCGTTGTTTTTCGTAACCCATTAACAAATTCACTTTGTACATTAAGTTTGTCTAATAATCTACTGATTTCTGGGCCGCCACCATGAACGATGATTGGTGTTACATTCATTTCTTTTAAGAGCTTCATACTTGAATAAAAATGGTCAGAAAGCTCTTGCAGCGTACTTCCTCCACACTTCACAACAATAACATCGTTCATCGCTCAATCCTCCTAAGGCATCTCCAAGAAAATAATTGATCGGTATAATAGTCCATTATTTTTACGTGACCTAATTAAACTATGTTCTGTACCCAACATTAATTCTTACGTAATCATAGGTTAAATCACAACCCCACGCTTTTCCAAAACCTTCTCCAATTTTTAAATCTACATAAATAACTATATTTTCTGTTGATAAATATTGTGTTGCTTCATCTTCAGAAAAACCAGTTGGCATACTATCTTCTAGCGTTTTAATTTCACCCATTGTAATATCAATTGTTTCAGGATTTATCTCGGCTTCACTGTAGCCGATCGCACAAATAATCCGTCCCCAGTTAGCGTCTGTTCCGTAAATAGCAGTTTTCACTAAATCTGAACCAACAATTGATTTAGCTACTTTCCCAGCATCTTCGTTACTAGCTGCACCTTTGACCTGAACCTCAATAAGCTTGGTGGCACCTTCACCGTCCCGAGCTATTTTTTTTGCTAACTGTTCACAGGTCATTTTTAAAGCTAACACAAAAAGATTCCATTCTGGGTGCTCTTTTGTTAACGTGTTGTTATCAGCTAAACCGCTAGCCAATGTGATAACCGTATCATTTGTTGACGTATCTCCATCAACAGTTATCCGGTTAAATGTCAGATCTATCACTTCGCTTAAAGCTACTTGTAACCAATCGGGTTCAATGTTGGCGTCTGTTGTAATATAAGCTAACATCGTTGCCATATTAGGATGGATCATTCCAGATCCTTTAGCTACTCCCCCAAACGTAATGCTTTTTCCATCAATGATCGTTTGAAAGCATGCTCTTTTATTAATCGTATCAGTGGTTAATATTGCTTCATTAAACCGTTCTGCTGACTCAAATTCGACTTTTGTTAAAGCCTTTATTTTTTCAATACCAGTAATGATTTTCCCGATTTCTAAAAACTCACCAATAACTCCAGTCGAGGATACAGCAACATAATGCTTGGGAATATCGAATACTTCTGCAGTTTTATCTCGCATTACATAAGCATCCTCAAGCCCTTTTTTTCCTGTACATGAATTAGCGTTACCGCTGTTCACAATAATTGCTTGTAATTTACCTTCTTTGGCAATGCTTTCTTTGGTAACTTTTAATGGAGCTGCTTGCACTTTATTTAATGTATAAACTGCGGCACTACTAGCGGGAACTTCACAAACAATCACGCCTAAGTCCAAGCGGTTTTCCCTCACACCTGTGTGTATACCGGCTGCATAAAATCCTTTTGGTGTAATAATACTGCCAGATTCGATTGGATTTACTAATAAATCTTTGATTACTGTATCCATATTTTTATCTCCTAAATTTAGTTATATTAATTAACGGTTTTTTTGAACCACCTTTTTTATTTACATCTTATGGAAATAGCGGTGGTCCGTAAAGACCCGTCCCCTCATCTATCCCTAGCATTACATTTAAATTTTGAATTGCTTGACCTGCTGCACCTTTTACTAAGTTATCAATAACTGAAACGATCGTAATCCAGCCTGTTCTCTCATCAAAAGTCACGCCAATATCACAATAGTTTGATCCATAAACTTCCTTCGTTGCTGGAAATGTTCCTAGTGGTCTAATCCTGACAAAAGGATCATCCTTATATTGTTCTTCATAAATATCATAAAGTGCTTTTTCAGAAATGGACCTTAATGGTCTGCAATAAATAGTAGCCATGATGCCCCGACTCATTGGAACAAGATGAGTATTAAATTTTATTGGTCCAAGTTTTGAGTTTGTCTGTTTAAGAGCTTGCTCAATTTCTGGAATATGTTGATGCTCATTTACTTTATAAATTCGAAAGTTGTCATTAATTTCACAAAAACTAGTTCCTAAACTAGCTTTTCGACCTGCACCTGAAGCAGCTGATTTTGCATCAATAATAATCGTTTGTTCGTCAATCTCAAGATGTTTTAGTAATGGATCTAACCCTAAAATCGTTGCCGTTGGATAGCAACCTGGATTAGCAATTAGCTGTGCTGCTTTTACTTTTTCCCGGTTCAGTTCAGTAAGGCCATACACTGCTTTATCTAATGTTGCTTGAGGTGCAGACGTTTGCTTATACCATTTTTCATAAACATCAGGATCTTTAAAACGAAAATCCCCTGATAAATCTATTACTTTCTTTCCATTATCGATAAGTTGTGGTGTTAGTTCAGCAGAAATTCCTGATGGAGTTGCCATAAATACGACATCCGACTCCTTTGAAATAGTATCTATATCAATCGCTTGTAAATTTTGTTGTGAAATTCCTGTTAGTTGTGGGTAGCTTTCACTAATCCCAGCACCCGCTTGTGAAGATGAGTAAAGTGTATATTGTTGTATAGACTGATGCTGGTGTAAAATCCGAATTAATTCTGCTCCACCATAGCCAGTCGCCCCAATTATTGCTACCTTCATTATTTCACCCCTAATATACCTCTTAGAATTTAATAAATTTACTATTGTTTCTAATTATAAATTTGAATAAACATAAATGCAACTGTATTTTTATTTTTATTCTAAATTTTCATTTATTTATTAAATACTAGGTTTGTATCACTAAACGAGTAAGCGCTTTCTTTTTTTTTTGCTACTGAAATTAATTTTTTATACATATCTTTGAGTTTCCGAAAAAATATTGATAATCATTATCAATTGTGATATCTGTCACTTACTGCCTGAATGAAAAAGTCTATACTTACTTTATAAAGTTATGAAGGAGCTGGTGATTAATGACAGGGCGAATTGTTGAATTAGATGTACGTGAAGATTTAAAAAATAAACTAGAGCCATTTCATAAAATAATGGCTGCAGTTAAAAGTCTTAAAAAAGGAGATGTTTTTGTTCTTCATTCCACAATTAAACCGACACCACTATTAACGATGATGAAAGCAAAAGGTTATGCAAATGAAGTTGAGAAAAAATCCAACGATCATTATGTAACTACATTTAAAAAGAAGAAGCGCAGCTTATTATTTTGGAAAAAAACTGAACAAGATGTGCCTGAGCGACCTCCTTGTTCAGCACAAGATAGTCCAATCTCAATTGATGAAGATGGCTTTTATCTTGATAATCGTGGCTTAGAACCACCACAACCAATGATCCGTACGCTAGCTCGTTTAACTTCAATGAAAAATGGCGAAGTATTAACAATCCGGAACGACCGCCTTCCTGCATTTCTAATTGAGGAATTAAATCAATTAGGCTACAACTACACACCAACAGAAATGGAAGATGGCTCTGTTGAAGTCAAAATTTTTAAGAAAGAGGGGTAACTAATGAATATAGCAACTGCTGGTCTGATTGGGAAGGATCAATCAAAAGCAAATTTTTATTTACCGTTTTCCTTTATGATTACTGCATTTCTAGCATTGTTTGTATTTACAATTTTTTTAATAGTAGGCGGTCCACTACTCAATGGTGCCAGTATTCGGTCACCACTAGGAATTGGGGCGATGCACCTATTTATTTTAGGATTTGCGACCATGTTAGCAATGGGAGCTGTTTATCAGCTAGTTCCTGTCGTTATTAATGAAACACTTTTCAGCAGTAAACTTGGAATTATCCATTACTTTACTTTTACTACTGGCTCTATAGGCTTGTTAATCGGATTTTTTCAATTTAATCCTATTGTTTTAATTGGTTCAGGGGTATTGGCAGTAGTTGGCGTCATCATTTTTGTTGTTAATATAGCGTTAACAATTGTGAAAGCGAAAAAATTTAATAGTATTCTTTTTGCAACAGTTAGCTCGTTTGTATATTTACTTTTGACCGTTATTACTGGGCTGATGTTGGGTTTAAATTTTTCGTTTGCCTTTTTATCATCATGGCACACATCTTTACTAGCAGCCCATATATGGTTCGGTTTAATTGGTTGGTTTATGTTTTTAATTGTCGGTTATAGCTTTAAGATGTTACCAATGTTTTATTTAGCTCATGGCCAATCAGTGAAACTACAAAAATGGATCTTAATTATTCTTCATATAAGTTTATTATTAATTACATTGAATTTCTTTTTACAATTAGGTTTTTTCGTTACTTTAGTTGGTCTGATAATATTTTTTGTTGCCCTAGGGCTTTATCGTTATCACATTTATGAAATTCAGCAAAAGAGGTTTAAAAGAAATCCTGGTAAAGGAATTACACTAACTGTTTATGCGGTTAATACATTTATTTTTATCGTCGGTTTAGCAATTGTAGCTTTAAGCATCAAACCGGAACTGTTTGGCTCATTATCTTTTTTAACTGCAATAAGTGTTATTTATTTGTTTGGATGGATTGGCGTAACGATCTTAGGTTACTTATCTAAAATTGTCCCATTTCTTTGGTGGACATTTTGTTTTGGCCAACGTGTCGGAAAAGAGAATGTTCCCTCATTGCACGATATGATTGATGAGAAAAAAGTTTTTTACCGTCTGTTATTTGTTTGTATTAGTATCATGACGTTAGCTGTTGGTATTGTTCTTCAAATAAGTTTATTAGCTTTTATCGCCCAAATATCTCTAGGTCTTTTCATCGCCTACTATTTAATGCACATATTGTCAGTGTTTACTTATTCATAAAAAAAACGAGGAGTGGTTCAAATGGAATATGAATTAACGAAAGAAGAAGTTTATAAAGCCCTTGAAAAGGTAATAGATCCTGAGCTAGGTGTAGATATTGTTAATCTCGGCTTAATCTATGACGCGATCGTCAAAGACGATAACTGTGTTTATGTAAAAATGACATTAACAACACCAGGTTGTCCTTTGCATGACACATTAATAAACGGCGTGAAATCAGCCGTACAAACCTTACCAACTGTTAAAAGTGTAGAGGTTGACCTTGTCTGGGAGCCAGAATGGACGCCTGAGAAAATGAGCCCAAAGATTAGGGATATGTTTGCATAGTATCAAAAAGAAGCCACCATTCGGTAGCTTCTTTTCTTTATCCTCCACTAACTGGCGGAATAAAGGCAACAACATCATCTTTTTTAACCAAGTCAGCATCTTCGGCATACTCTTCATTAACAGCGACCATTGCGCGGTCAACAGCTAAGGTTGGGAATTTAGCTTTTAAATATTCTTTTACTTCATTTACTGACATTTGAGACTGATCAATTATGATCTCTCTGGAACCTACAATTTCTTCTAGTTCAGCAAAGAATAACACTTTTATCATTTTAAATTCTCCTCCTCTGGCTTTCCGGACGGATAACGAGTTTTTTCCAGTTGATCTCCAATCCACTCTACACCGTCTTCCCAGTGCTCTTTTTTCCAGATTGGGACAATTTCTTTGATCCGTTCAATTGCGTAGCGACTAGCTTCATAAGAGTCGGCACGGTGTGGTGTTGAGACAGCAATAACAACGGCAATATCGGTGATATCCAAACGGCCGATACGATGAGTAATCGCAACAAGTGCCTCTGGCCATTGTTCTTGAATTTCATCACCAATTTGGGCTAGCTTTTTCTCAGCCATACTTGCATAAGCATCATACTTTAAGAAAATCGTTTTTTTTCCTTTTGTTATTTCTCGAACTGTTCCAATAAAAGTATTAATTGCCCCCGCGTTACGGCTAGTTACTTTATCAACCACTTCTTGAATAGAAATCACTTCGTTTGTAATTAAGAATAGTTTTTCAGTCATTGTCCTGTCCTTTCAACTCTTGAATGATAAAATCAATATACCTTATCTCTTCATCAATTTGAAAATAAGCAACAGCTGCTGTTTTCATCTCTAATGGCAAAGGAATCCAACTAATCACACAAATGATGTTTTTTAACTTTGTTAATAACGTCAGGTCTGCTGCCTCTTTAATAATAACCACTTTAGGAAATGATGAAGTCTTAAAACCTTCAATAATAATGACATCAACGAGGAAGTTACTGTAAAGAGCAACTAATTCGGTAACTTCCCAATGTTCATTCCTTACTACGTTAAGCTGTAATTTCCCTTTACTAACAGCAGCTGAAACGACTGCACCAGCCTGACGATGCTTCCAAGAATCTTTTCCTGAATCCAAGGTTGCCAAGTCACCACCATGACCATGGTGTTTAATCGAACCAACTCTAAGATTTTCCTTAGACATGGCCGTAATAAGTTTTTCAACTAATGTTGTTTTCCCACTGTTGCTGTATCCAGCTACTTGAATCATTTGTTGACCCATAAAGTACGCTCCCCACATATAACCTTTTTGAACATCCTATTAGACTATTTCAGTGCAGCCTTCGCCATTTAACAATAGCACATCAACAACATCACCTTTTTTAAAGCCACGGGTTCCCCCTGGTAGAACAACAAGTGCATCAGAATTAGCAAGCGAAGAAACAACTCCTGATTTATCCAGTCCAACAGGTTCCGCCATGATCTTTCCTTCCTCAATCGTCATTTTACTGCGAATAAAACGGACAAATGGGTTTGGCTTTGGAAAATCAGCTTTTAAAATCGCTTGAACTTTTTGTAAATGCGGCTTTTTCGAGCCAAGATACAACTGGATCCAGGGACGAGTAAACAATTCGAATCCTACATAACAAGCAGATGGATTTCCTGATAAACCAAATAAAAGTTTTCCTTTATATTCAGCAACAGTCGTTACACTTCCTGGTCTCATTCCGATTTTATTAAATAGAACATTTGCCCCTAATTTTTCATAAATTGCTGGTAAATAATCAAAGTCGCCAACTGAAACGCCGCCCGTTGTAATTAATGCGTCTACTTCTTCTAGAGCAGCTGCTACCGCATTATAACAACGATCAAAATCATCAACTAGCTTTCCATAATATTTAGGTATCGCCCCTGCTTTTAAAATTTGTGAGGTCACCATGTAAGAATTACTATTTCGGATTTTTCCAGGTTCAAGTGGCTCATGAACATCAAGGAGCTCAGTACCAGTTGCATAAACACCAATAATTGGTTTTTTTCCGACTGGTACTTTGCTATAACCAAATGTCGCGAGTAGTGCTTTTACTCCAGGATCTACTTGACGTCCTTCTTCGACAAGAATATCACCTTGTGCAGTTTCCTCTGCTTGAAAAGAAACACCACTACCTGATTGAAACGAGCGCTTAATTGCGATAAACATTTTTCCATCTTTTTCGATCTCTTTTGTTAACTCAAACATCACAATTGCATCTGTTCCTTTTGGAATTTGTGCACCTGTCATAATCCTAATAACTTGACCCTGCTCAGGAACTAGCTTTGCTAAGGCTCCGGCCCCGACTGTTTCAATTACTTCTAGTTCAACTGGATGATCCCTAGTTGCATGCGTAGTATCCTGCGAACGGACAGCAAAACCATCTAAAGGCGAACGATCAAAAGGAGGAATATCATGATCAGCTTTAATTTCTGCTTTTAAATAACGATTATCACTTTCATCAATTGATATGTACTCTAACTGACTCTGTTTGGAAAATTTCAGTACTGCTTCAACAGCTTCCTTTATCTTAATTGGGGTCCGATCTGTATACATATATGAAGTCACACCTTTCATAATTCTAGTTTCATTTTAACAAACAAATACTCATAAAGGCTATCGAATTTCGATAAATCGAAAGTTAATACTAACTTTTTCGATTCATTTATGACACTTAAGTGACATAAATGAATTTAAAAAAAAGAATGAAGAAAATTATTCTCCATTCTTTCTTTTGTTAATCCATAAATTGATTCGGTCGTTCATCCGGTGTCGCTAATATTTTCTTCTCATCTACATCACCAATAATAAAGTGAATTTTTTCCATACGGTGCATACCTGCAGCGGTAATGTGATAATAAATATAATATATACCCTCTTCTTCTGCTCGCCAGGTGACTTCGTAAACTCCTTCACCAACCTCAGTTCCATCTACAGTAATGTACGTTTCTTTATTCCCGTGTTGCCATATTTCAAAAATAACTTCACTAACATTGGAAACGGGATTACCTGATTGCGAAATGACCGCTTGAGTGTTGATTTCTGCATTAACTTCTAGATCATCATTCGTAATAAGTTCTACTTCAATAGGATCGAGATAATTAATTTCTTCAGTATTACTATTGCATGCAACTAGTAATAAGACGATGAAAAGAGTCGCCAACGCTTTAATTTTCATTTAGAAACTCCTCTAGTCAATGATATTTTTTAAATCTTTGATAATTGCTTTCTCATCAAAATCAGTGTTACCATCATAAATTCGAATCACCTTACCGTCACCATCGACCAAATAGAAATTCACACTATGCATAATATCGTTAGCATCGGGAATTTCCAGTACAATTGATTTAAATGAGGTTTCTGCAAAGTCGGTTATCTCCTCGATGCTATATCCTGTCAGAAAGTGATAATTCTCAAAATCGGCTCCATATGCTTCACCATATTTTTTCAAACCTTTGGGATCATCAAAATCAGGATCGACTGTAAAAGAAACAAACTGCACATCAATTTCATTTGCTTCCTCTTGCAGCAAAGTCATATTTGGAGTCATCGTTTGGCAAACCGTTGGGCAGCTTGTAAAAATCATATTAGCAATCCAATACTGACCCTTTAAGTCATTCGAACCAAACGCTTGATTATCTTGATTAATAAATTCAAAAGGAGTCACTTCCCAACTTAATTCTGATATGTCTCTAATTGCATCAGATTTTGTTTCAGGTGACCCGTACAAAAAACCGCAACTTGCTAAGATACTGATTACGCCTAGGAAAATAAATAATTTTATTACTTTCATCTTTAACACCTCTACCTATTTGATTTCTGGATTCAATAGTTCAAAATTCGGAATAATAGTTTTTGTCTTATCTCGCTTCATCCACTGTTTAAATGTATAGCCTATTGCTATACCATACACTAATTCTTGAGTAACTTTCATAATTGCCCCACCAAATTGCTGATCGTGTGTTGGCGTCAGCGGCGCCAGAGCATTTTCCCCCATAAACAGTTCATAAGGAATCTCAGCGCCCGCAGGAAGGCAGTACGCCATTGCTATTCCCCATGAATTTACATCTGTATACACTGCATATAGAGGCCCACTAGCAAAAATAACTAAAACGCAAGCAGGAGTAAATAAGATACCACTAGCAAACATATAGCCAATTTTTTTAAGTTCGCTTAAATGTTCTTCCACTTTCGGAAAAACAGGTATAATATGCCACCACATTAAAAATGCTGCCCCTAGCATAGCTAATTGATAACTATTATGAAGTCCTTCATTCGCCATTAGTCGGTCAAACGTAAACGGTAAATGATAAAATGAAAACATCGCATTAAAGATAATTAAACCCAATAATGGTAAACCTAATACTTTAAATATGCCACTAATAATTGAATTTTTAGCCAAGGCTTTAAAAACCCAATGAGGAATTCCCAGTAAAAGGAGCGGTGGCGCAATTAAATAGACGATGGCCATTGAAGACATATGCATACTTAGCATTAAGTGACCAAGAACATATAAGGGGCCACCAAAACCAAAATAGACAGCCACTAAGCCCATGTGAAAAAACACTTTTTTCTTGGTCCGTACTACATCATGGTCATCAAAACGATTTCTTAACGGACCAGTAATAGCAAAGTAAAACCCACTTATCATTAATAAAATTAGAATTAATTCAGGCGTCCAAATCGTTCGAAATGAAAATGAAGAAAAAAACTGTTCAAACATCCGATATTACCTCCTTATAGGAAAAGCGCAAGCGCCTTGTTAGATTCGAGTATGTTGGAGACTTACCATAAAGAGGTGTTCTTTGCCTCTGCATGGTAAGTTGAAACATTCGAGAATCTAGGCGCTGCTCCTGCGGTTACTCGTCGCAAAACCTGCTATGAAGTAACTCAACGGTGTGTCTTGGAGCTAGACATGGAAAAGCGCAAGCGCCTTGTTAGATTCGAGTATGTTGGAGACTTACCATAAAGCGCGCTTTAATCTTGACAACTTGCCATGTTTAAACGGTATAATTTCTAATAGTATGAGAAGATTCCAGTAAGTGAGCCGATGGAGATATTCGAAAACTATGATTATCGGACTTTTAACTTCCTTTTATACTATTTATAACATGAGTGTAGGTTTATTAGTATTAATATGTTTTGGTAATTAAACGCAATAATAATATTCTTTCCAATTTAAAGGATATATTTTTAATTTAGCGAATATTTATGTTTAGGAGGATTTTACATGGAAATATTTTTAGTTGAAAACGACGTTGATGAGTTTGTACGAGAGCAGCTTGCTCAGCTTATGATGGGACAAATGGAGGCAATCGGTGACAAAGATGCATACTCCAGCTTAGTAAGAGCTATTGATTTAGCATTAGTTACAGGGTCTTCCGCAAAGATTTTTGCGGTAGAAGAAGAGGGCCAAATTATCGCCCTTGCTTTTTTAAATATCGGTATAGGTTTAGAAAAAGGTGGTCAGTACATTTGGTTAAATGACCTTTATGTTCATAAAGAATTTCGCCAAAGAGGGATAGCCAAAAAGCTTTTATTACATATCGTTTTTTGGGCAGAGAAAAATAATTTAATGGCCATTGAGCTTGAAACTGGTATAAATAATATCGCAACAAAACGGCTATACAACTCTCTCGGCTTTTATGATATTGTTTCCAAGCGCTATGGATTAGATATTACCTAAACTTCATTTTTTAGTTGATAAAGATTGGTCGTGTACCAATCTTTTTTTTATTGACAATTATGGTTGTTTTTACTTCTTTTCAAACTTTTCACTTCATACGATATAAAAAATAGCTTTTGATTTTCTTTAGTAAGGGGTGTTAAGATGGTTCCACATTTTTTTGAAGCTGAATTCCATGATTTATATGTTGAATTGTCAAAAAAATCGCTCCAACAATTTATTAATAAAATGATGGAGTACAAGTGCTCTCTTTACTGGCGCTATAACGAAGACGTCATTTACTTAATTATAGATACAAACCAATCAATTCACGAGATTCCTTTTAGAAAAACTGGAAGTAAACTTACAATTAACGTTGCTCGCCTTATTGTCAGCGAAGAATTAGTTGCTAAAGCCCTTGAATTAGTTTTAACAGAATACCAAGGCAGTGGCTTTATTAAGACTTACACTGAAGGGCCGCAATACATCACATTTTTCAAAGACGGAATCATTCAATCGATTACTGAAATTGATGGAGGTGCAAAGATCGTTATGAATCAGTTCGGTGCAATTATTGAGTATCGAGATTTCGACCATGACCTAGACCCAGAAACAATCATCAATATTATTAATATGGAAATTGACTACACCTTAATGGAACTATACGAGTCCATTCAAATTGAAGATAAAAAATCAATAAAAATTTTAAAACAAAAACTGAGGAGGTTATTAAAACGAAAAAAGGATATTGAACAATTACTTTAAGAGGTTGTTCAAAAAGGTTTTTACTGACCTTTTTGAACAACCTCTTTGTATTTTATGTCTTACTTCTCATCTTTTTTTCACGCTACTTTATCTACTTCTGTATCAACTTCGAAGCCTGTATTCAATCGCGACTTAGCGCCGATAACGAAGAGGACAATGACTATGACTGTTCCTATTGTAGAACCAATATAGGCTATATTCATCGGTAAACCAAAACCAATTTGGGCATTTAAGATATACGTAAAAGTAACCATTGTCATAAAGGTTGCTGGGATACTTGCTATCCAATGATTTTTTCCAGATAAAATCAGATACATCGCGCCAACCCATAGGGCAATCATCGCTGTTGACTGGTTTGCCCAAGAAAAGTAACGCCATAGAATTGTAAAGTCCATTTTTGTTAAAGAAAATGATATGACGAATAATGGTAGAGCAATCCATAAACGATTCATTATTTTTCTTTGACCAACACTGAAATAATCAGCAATAATCATTCGCGCACTTCTAAATGCAGTATCACCAGATGTGATTGGTAACACGATAACACCTAACACAGCAAGCGTTCCACCAACTGCGCCAAGTAAAGTTATCGAAATTTCACTTACTGCTGCCGCAGGACCAGATGCAGCAATTAGCGCGCTTAAATCTGTTCCAAAAAAAAGACTCATGCCCGCTGCAGCCCAAATCATTGCGATTACAGCTTCTGTAATCATCATTCCGTAGAAAATTTTCCGGCCTTGTTTTTCATTTTGTGTTGTTCTTGAAATGATTGGAGATTGTGTTGCATGGAAACCTGATAAGGCTCCACAAGAGATCGTTAAGAACAATAATGGAAAAATCGGAATATTATCAGGGTGTAAATTCGTAAACGTCAACTCTGGAATTGGTGCTCCCTTGATAATTAATGAAAAACCAATACCAACAGCACTAATGACTAGTAACGCTCCAAAATAAGGATAGATACGTCCGATTATTTTGTCAATCGGCAAAATTGTTGCAATCATATAGTATACGAAAATAATAAAGAGAATTAAAATAAAGAAATCTCCAGCAAAAAAGTTGTTTAATAATCCCGCTGGCGCCGTAACAAACACCGTTCCAACTAAAAGTAATAATAATACGGCAAACCCATTAACAACATGTTTCATAATCTTACCTAAGAACTTTCCTGCAAGCTCTGGTAAGTGAGCACCCCGGTTACGGATTGAGATCATACCTGTTAAATAGTCGTGAACTGCTCCGGCAAAAATTGCCCCAGCCACAATCCAGATAAATGCAACCGGACCATATAATGCTCCCATAATCGGTCCAAAAATTGGACCAACACCCGCAATATTTAAAAGTTGGATCAACGAGTTTCGCTTTGTTCCCATTGGTACGTAGTCGATACCGTCTTGCATAGAATATGCTGGTGTGCTTCGTGCTTCCTTAACTCCAAAAGTCTTTTCGATAAATTTCCCATAAGTAAAATAACCAATAATTAAAAGTGCAATCGAACCTATAAATGTGATCATTTAATCCCCCTCTTCCTTAATTTGATATCCTTACTATACTAAGAAATCATATAAATAAGCTATAACTAAGTCTAACGTGTAATATATGGGGATTAAGCGGTTACATAATGAACTTAAAAGGGAATTTCTATTTATAAGTAAATCTTAAAAGCTAACAAACTGTAAGTTATCGTCATTATAGGAGTTACTTAAAAAGATTAAGATTAACATTTTTAGGTAACCACTTATAGTTCGAGCTTTTTTCTGAGCGCTTTCACGTAATTGCGACTGACAGGAACCTTTTCTTTTACTCCATCGATTTTTAACACAAACGCTCCGTTAAACCATGGAATAAGTTCAACTATTGCATTTAAATTTACTAAATAACTTTTATGAGTTCGAAAAAACGGAAAATCCTTTAATTTTTGCTCTAACTCTTTTAATGGAAGCTTACATATATATTTTCCATTCTTAGCTCGAATGATAGTTTCCCGATCTTCACGATATAAGTAATGGATATCAGTTGGGAGAATATAAACGATCTTTCCGTCTTCTTCCACCCCCAACTTTCCAAACTTCATGTATCCATCCTCTTTGGAAAGATCGTTATTAGTTAAAGCTGAATAGATTCTCTCCAACGTTTCCTTTAGTTGATCTTCATCAAAAGGTTTTAATAAATAATCGATCGCGTTGAGCCGAAATGCTTTAGCCGCATAATCTGGATATGCAGTAGCAAATACAACTAACGGCCTTTTTCTCATCTTTTGAATGATTTGTATTAATTCAATTCCTGTCATTTGGGGCATATTTATATCTACAAAGATAACATCAGGCTCATGAGCAATTATCATTTCAAGTCCTTTCTCACCAGAGTCAGCCTCAGCGACAATTTCGATTCGTTCTTCACTTGACAATAAATGTCTTAGTTCTGCTCTACTATATGGCTCATCCTCAATAAGAATAACACTAATTTTTTTCATGCTCTTCAATTGCTCCTTCCGCCTTTGTTGGAATGAAAAATGAAATTGTCGTACCTTTACCTTCTCTTGTTTTAATAGTGAGCTCCGCCTCTTCACCAACAAGCATTTGTAAACGACGGTTTACATTATAAATACCAATTCCTGTCCCAGTGTCTG
This sequence comes from Bacillaceae bacterium IKA-2, assembly GCA_031761875.1. Lineage (GTDB taxonomy): Bacteria > Bacillota > Bacilli > Bacillales > Anaerobacillaceae > Anaerobacillus. Next base: position 3,126,843 of record CP134492.1, read on the forward strand.
ACTCTATTTGATTTTGCTTCAATAATCGAAATTTTTCTTCCCCAATTCCTACACCATTATCTTCTATACTAACGATCATTCCTCTATCATCCTTTTTTATCAGGATAGTAATTTCACCATTTTCATTTAACGACATTATTCCGTGTTTTACTGCATTCTCAACTAAAGGTTGTAGCGTCAGCGTTGGAACTTTTATCATTAACGCTTCAGGACAGACGTCATATCGGACCGAAAGCTTATTAGCAAATCTAGCTTGTTCAATTTCTAAATAGGATTTCACATGATTCAATTCGATTTCAAGTGTATTCCACAAGCGATTAACCCCATATAAATTTTGTCTGAAATAATTCGATAAAGACAATAATAATCTCCTTGCTTTATTAGGGTCTATACGAGTTAATGAGACAATTGTATTAATAGCATTAAACAAAAAGTGTGGGTTTACTTGTGCTTGAAGTGCCTTGATTTCAGATTGCTGGGCTAGTTGCTGATGACGATCCACTTCGGCAAGCTCCAATTGGTGACTTAACAAAGATGACAACCCTTTAATCAGTTCTATAACCATAGGAGATAATTCTTTTTCTGATTGAAAATAAAATTTCAACGTACCGATCGTTTCTTCATCTCGCTTTAACGGTGCGATAATCGCTGCTTTAATCCGTTTATCGTATCCTGTCTTCTGTAATTCTTCATTTTTTGTAATTAAAAGTTCTCCTGTATTAAGTACCTGTTTTGTTGCATTTGTTTTTATTTCTTTACTTATGACGTGTTGCTCAGTTGCTAGACCTTCATACGCTAAAATTTCTTTTCGATTCGTTATGGAAACTGCCACAACATTCACTTCTTTTAAAAGAATTGCACACGTCGCCTTAGAGGATTCAGGTGTTAACCCCTTTCTTAAGTACTTCAATGTTAAATCCGCTAGATTAAATGCCTTTTGGGCTTGTGATGATCCGATTTTCTCTTCCTCATTCACAACATTTTTAATAATTAAAATAAATATTCCTACACCTATTCCATTAGCAATAATCATCGGAACACCAATACTTTGGACAAGGGCTAACGCGTGATCAAATGGCCTTGCTACAAGAACAATAATCACCATTTGAATAGCTTCGGCAAGTGCACCAACATAAAAAGCTGTCTGAAGGGAAATGATCCGTTTATGATGATGTTTTTTGTAAAAATACCCAGCAACAACACCAGCGATGATCGTTGAAATACCACAAGCAAAAGCAGTAAATCCCCCCAGTAAATATCGATGCCCCCCAGCAATAATTCCAGCTCCGAGTCCTGCCTTCCAACCACCTAAAAGACCAGCAATCACAATGCCAATGACCCTGGAATTTGCGATCCCTTCTTCTTCAGCAAGGGGAATTGTCCATCTCGTATATGTAACATTTTCAGGACTTACTGTAATTCCTGTATAAGTACCAATAATTCCAAATAAACCAAAAAAAGTTATAAAAGCAATCCATTGTAACTTCGAAACCTTTTTCTGATCAATAACATTTCGAACAAACTTAAAACGAGTCATAATAAAAGCAACTGTAACAATAATTCCCAAACGTTCAAGCATTAATAATAATAGTTCCCACATAATATTTATTTGACTCCATTCACTTTTTATTGGATTAAAGATCTTCTTTATATTGTAACGATAATCCTTTACAATACATATTTTTTTAAACTAAAAGAACTCCTTCACATTAAATGAAGGAGTTCTTTTAGTTGGTTAGTGAATGAAATTCATTCTAGTATATTCATAGTTCAATTATACGTAACGGGCACGTTTTTTATAGGATGTTCCTTCTCGGAAGCTCTTTCTTCCTTTATCAGTCATTCCTAGGTAAAATTCGCGGACTTCTTCATTAGCTAATAGTGATGCGGTTGGTCCTTCTAATGCAATTCGACCGTTCTCCATAATATAACCGTAATCAGCTATCGATAAAGCAACATTCGCATTTTGCTCAACAACAAGAATAGACATACCCTCGTCCTTATTAATTTGTTTAATGTTTTGGAAAATATCTTTTACAAGTAAAGGGGCAATTCCAAGCGACGGCTCATCTAATAAAAGCAGTTTCGGCTTTGCCATAATTCCTCTGCCGATCGCTAACATTTGCTGTTCTCCACCAGATAACAATCCTGCCGCTCTCAGCCTTAACGCCTTTAATTTCGGAAAATAGTGATACACTCTTTCTAAATCACTCTTTATGTTATTTCGGTCTATTCTTGTATATGCACCTGCCATCAGGTTTTCTTCCACAGTAAGATGTTTAAAAACCCTCCGTCCTTCAATACATTGAAAGATACCGCTTTTCACAATTTTGTCAGGGTCAGTACCCTTAATATTTTCTCCTTGAAACTCGATTAAACCATCTGTAACTTGCCCACCTTCTTTTTGTAACAGTCCAGAGATGGCTTTTAATGTTGTTGATTTCCCTGCTCCGTTACTACCTAAAAGGGCAACTATTTTTCCTTCTGGAACTTCAAGAGACATTCCTTTTAATACTAGAATGATTTTTGAATAAACAACTTCAATATTACTAAGACGGAGCATATGTCAACCTCCTAAAGGTTAGAAATATAGAGAGGGCATTATTGACTAAACATCATTCCAAGGTAAAGAAGTAAAACCTTCTTTCCTTGGAACAAAATGCCCTCTTTATCAAGAATTAATAATCGCCAATACCAAAGTAGTCTGTAATCATCATCCATTCGCCATCTTTAAGTTGCCCTAAACGGATTTGGTCAGTACCGGCATGATTATCAGAAGCAAAAGAAACATCTGCCCCTAAACCAGCTAATTGGAAATTGGAAATTGATTCAATCGCAGCTTTAATGTCTGGACCTGTAACATTACCATCTGTTTCAGCAATTGCAATACTTACAGCTTCAGCCATAATGCTTGCCGTCGCCCAGCCTTGAACGAACTTTTGATTTATATCGTCAACAGTTCTACCTTTTGATTCTAAATATTCAAGAATTGGTGCCATTCCTGGTAGATCTTCTGTAGGAAAGGCGTGAGTTACGACTCCAATATAACCATCTAAAACATCAACCCATTGTTGGTTCTCTGCTCCAGATGGTATTAATCCTTCACCAGCCGTCCAGTTTAACCCCATAAATTGTGTACCCCATCCTAATGCTTTTGCATCACGGACAACATTTCTCGTTTGACCCCATGTGTAGTTAATAATTGTATAGTCTGGCTCCTCATTAGTTCTTGACCAAGACTGAAGCGTTACTTGTGGATCTGTGTCACCTAGTTCAATTAAAATATCCGGTGTAATTTCTACTTTACCCGCTAGTTCTGATGCGGCATAGTCTTTAATGTCTTGAATTGGCGACTCACTAAAAGGGTGCCCTTCATGATAAACTAAAGCCACTCTTGGCGTTGAATCACCTTCGTGATTTTCATTAATCCATTCAAGAATTGCTCGACCTTGATCAGAATAACTTGCTGCGAGTAAAAAGTTATAACCACTTTCACTTCCAGTATCCTTTAAGTTTTCAGAATACGAAGCTGATACAAATGGAATTTCGTCATTAATGATTTGTTTTCTTAGAGCTTCTGTATCTGCTGTTCCCCATCCAAGAACCGCAACTACTTCATGACGATCTCTTAGTGCTTGATAAACTTGTTGAGCTCGACTCGTGTCATAGGCATAATCTTCACCAATAAAGTCAATCTCATAGCCATCTATTCCACCTTTAGAGTTAATGTACTCAAAAAATGCTCTCTCACCTTCTGCATATGGGGCTCCTACATCACCAGTAGCACCCGATTCATCAAATAGACCACCTAGTTTTATTACTTTATCGCCTGTCGCTTCTGGTGCATTTGTACCAGCATCACCAGAAGGTTCTGGATCCGAATTCCCCCCACCGCAAGCGGCAAGTAAACCAAGAAACAATACGAGACTTACTAACATGAAACTTACCTTCTTCAAACTAAAGTGCATGAACAAAATGATTCCCCCTTAATTTTTTTATATTTTTATTCAAAATCTCATCTAGAGATTTTGAAAGTCGATAACATAAACTAGAGATTTTAGTATGAAAATGGCCACAGTCGAAAGTAATTTTTAATGTTATTCCAAATATGGACTAACCCTCCTGGTTCAAAGATTAAAAATAAGATAATCACTAATCCAAACACAAATTGACGAAATGATGAGAGAATAGCGTGAGCATCTGGTAAAAATATAGTTAAAAATTCTACCATGTATCCAAGTGCTACTGGTAATAGGGTAATAAAAATCGCCCCTAATATCGCCCCAAATACACTACCGAGCCCACCAACTAAAATCATTGCTAAGTATTGAATAGAAACTTGCATACTATAAAGCTCTACAGTAACAATCATCGTGTAATGAGCTAGAAGCGCCCCAGCAATTCCAACAATGAACGAACTGATTGCAAACGACATCACTTTATAACTAAATAAGTTAATTCCCATAATTTGTGCGGCAACGTCCCGGTCACGTACGGCTAGGAAAGCTCGCCCTGTTCGTGTCCGAAATAAATTAAGGGCATAGATCGTTGTCAAAACGGCAATAACCAAGACTAGATAGTAGTAACTGTTGTGGCTCTGAAACGAGAATTCTCCAACAGTGGGCCGTGACAAAATCATCCCCGATCCACCACCAGTTAAACTTTTCCAGCGACCGATAATCCATAGGATTATTACTTGAGCTGCTAATGTTGCAATAGCTAAATATAAACCTTTCAGCCTAAGTGATGGTATCCCGAACAGACCACCGATAATCGCTGTGATTAGTCCTGCAGTAGGAAGAGAAATCCAAAAGCTCCATCCTAGTGTCGATGTCAAAATGGCTGAAGCATAACCCCCTACAGCTAAGAAGGCACCTACTCCTACTGAAATTTGGCCAGTAAAACCAGTTAATATATTAAGTCCTATAGCTCCAATTACTGCAATAGCAGCTAATGTCGCTAAACCGATAACATAATTTGAAGCAAATAACGGGAACAAAAATAGTAAGATAACAATTACTAACATCCTTATTTTCACCCTTGGATTGCGAAACAGTTCCATATCTTTACGGTAACTCGTTTTATAATTTCCACATTCCATTACAAATGGATTCTTCATTCATTCACACCCTTTCTATTCCACCTTTACCAAATAGACCATATGGTTTAATCATTAAGATAAGTATGACAATAATAAATGGCATTACTTCTTTTATACCACCACCAAGAATGGGCTGAAGATAACCTGCAGATAAATTTTGCAATATACCAATTATGAAACCACCAACAATAGCGCCTGGAATACTATCAAGCCCTCCTAAAATTACAACGGGGAGAACAGTTAAGCCAATCATCGCCATCGAAGCGTCTACACCATTAATATTTCCTAGCAATACCCCACCTACTGCTGCGACTAGCGCTGCAATTCCCCACGTAATAGCATAGACTGACTTAACACTAATACCCATCGATAGAGCTGCCATTTGGTCATCTGCAACAGCACGCATTGCAAGACCCATTTTCGAATATTTAAAAAAGATTGAAAATGCTAAAAGTAAAATCATCACAATAATAAATGACCATAAATAAACTGGGGAGATAATTATTCCCCCTAATTGAATTGGTGTAGCTGGAAAAATAGGTGGATATGATTTTGTTTGGTGTCCAAAAACCATGTGCACAAGACCACCTAGTAAACTCGCTAAACCAATCGTAGCCATAATAACCGATATTACCGGTGCATTTATTAAAGGTCTTAGAACAACCCTTTCAACCGTCATCCCTACTGCAGCATTGATAACAAGGGTTAGTAAAAATGCGATAATAAATGGTATTTGATAAACGGTCACTAACGTAAGACAAATATATGACCCAATTAAAACAAATTCTCCATTGGCTAAGTTTAAGGCGTCACTTGCTTTATAAATAAGAACAAAGCCTAGAGCAACTAAAGCATAAATACTACCAACAACAATACCCGTTATTAGCATCTGTAAGAAAAATGTCATTCTCTAAGCCACCTCCTGTCCTATATCCAATAAAATCACCCTAAGTTTTTGTTTAGTTTCTTGATCGATTTCAGTATCGTCACTCAATTGAATACTTATTTCACTCTCTGTTCCATACATTCCTTCAATTAAACGTCCGTATTTTGCAATGACATAACTTCTTCTTAGCCTTCTAAGTCGAGTTAATTCTTGATCAGCGGTATTTAACTCTTTATGAAGGAGAATAAATTTCTTCACTCTTGAGTTTTTAGGTACATCTTTCATAATGATTGATACTTCTTTTTCAATAAGATTAATCACTTCTGGTAGTGCAGCTAGATCCGAATACGTTGTGTAAACAAGTTGATTTTTTTCCGCCCATCTTCCGACATTCTCCATATCGATATTCACCATTGCGACGATATAGGGTTGATTTTTTCCAAAAGCTACTGCTTCACGAATATAAGGACATAACTTTAATTTATTTTCAATATACGTCGGTGAGATCTTTTCCCCAGCGGGTGTCTCAATAACATCTTCCATACGATCAACAACATATAGGTGACCATTATCACCCATGTACCCTACATCACCCATATGCATCCAGCCATTATCCAAAACTTTTTTAGTCAATTCTTCATTGTTATAGTATCTTTGGAAAACACCTGGGCTTTTTATTAAAATCTCACCCTCCCCAGAGATTTTCACCTCTGTATTAGGAAGTGGAACACCAACGCTATCAAAATTGACATCAAAATCACGATGCGAAAAGGCAACTCCTGACAACTCCGTTGACCCATAAGTCTGTTTTAAGTTAACACCTAAGCTATGGTAAAATTCAAATACTTCTCTTCCAATTGAACCTCCAGCTATATAAGCACTTTTTACTCTTGCTAGACCTAAGTGATCTCGAATTGCACTAAAGACTAAATAGTCTCCAAGCGTATACATGACCTTAGTCATGAAAGAAACCGAATGATTATTAAGCTTAGCTTCAGCCATTTTCTGCCCATAAGGTTTAAATAGATTGTAAACTTTCTTTTTAAACCAACTAGATCCTTGAATACGTAATTTAAACTTAGAAACAATGTTTTCATACATTCTAGGTGGAGCAAATATGACATGTGGACCTATTTCTCGCAAATCATTTTCTACCGTTAATGTTTCTTCTGGAAAGTTTATAATTACTCCATGGCATATCGACTTAGTAACATTGTTTATTTGTTCACCGATCCACGCTAGTGGTAGAAAAGACAAGTAGTCATCAGCTTTTTTGACTAATTCAATTTCAGAGAAATGATTAGCTACAGAGATTAAATTTTGATGCGATAAAAGTACTCCTCTTGGCTCTCCCGTCGTTCCCGAAGAATAGGCGATAATTGCGGTGTCACTTGATTTAACCCTAGCGATTTCTTTTTGAAATTCATCAGGATTGCTCTCATCATGATTTTTTCCAAACTCTTGTAAATCCTCTATATACATTAGCTTTTTGTGATTATATTTTCTCATTCCTTTAGAGTTATAGAAGATAATTTTTTCGATATTAGGAATTTCATCTTCAATCTTTAGTAATCTATCAACTAGTTCTTGGTCTTCAACAACGACAATTTTTGCTTCGCAATGATTTAACATATAGGAAATTTCCGAAGGTGACGCTTCTTGATAGACACCAACAGCAATACCACCAACGCTTTGTGCTGCTAATTCGGCAAAAAGCCAATGTGGTTTATTTTCACCAATAATCGCCAATTTATCACCTGATTTAAATCCTAATGATTGAACTAGCCCTAAACCAAGATACTTCACATTCCCATAATAGGAAGACCATGTTATTTCATTCCATATCCCTAAGTTCTTTTGCCTCATTGCAACCTGCTTACCGTTTTTTTCTGCATGATCTAGCAGTAGTTGCGGTAACGTTTTATCAGACATATTTTCATAGCCTCCCTTCTAACCAGTTTCTTCTTCCCCTAGATAAGCTTTAATTACTTCTGGATTATTTTGAATTTCTTCAGGTGTTCCAAAACCAATTAACTTTCCAAAATCTAGTACTGCAATATGATCAGATAAATCCATAATAACTCCCATATCGTGTTCAATTAAAACAACTGTCATCCCTTTTATTTCATGCATATCAATAATATAACGAGCCATATCTTCTTTTTCAGTGCTGTTCATTCCTGCCATTGGTTCATCTAGTAAAATCATTTTGGGGTTAAGAGCTAATGCTCTTCCTACCTCTACTTGTTTCTGGCGACCGTATGGTAATGTTCCTACAGGAACGTTACGAATATCCTCCATTTCGAGAAATTCTATTACTTCCTCGACAGCACGTCGGTGTTCAACCTCTTCTTTTTGCGCTGATCCCCAATATAAACCACCTGCAACAAGTCCTGATTTCATCAAGATATGTCTACCAAGTTTAAGGTTATCTAGCACCGACATATGAGCAAATAGAGCAATATTTTGAAACGCTCGTGAAATTCCAAGCCCAGTACGATTATATGGTTTCATCGTCAAAATTTCTTTCCCTTGAAACTTAATTGAGCCATTGGTCGGTCGATATAGACCACTAATACAATTGAGCATACTCGTTTTCCCGGCACCATTTGGTCCGATTAGTGAGAAGATTTCACCTTCTTCAATTCGATAGCTGACATCATTTAGTGCCTTTACACCACCAAACTGTAAAGAAACATTTTCAACAGTCAAGATTGCCATCCACTCTCTCCCTCTCTTTTATGTAGATGTAAATGCTAATGTTATTATATAAATGAACAACCGCTCAAGTCAACATAATATTTTAAATTTTGTGAAAATTATTAATATTACAAACATGGTAGTGTTAAAAAACAGGTTTGTATGCTTTGTTAACTTTATACAACAGTAAAAAAATCCATATAATAACAAAAAAATAGCGCCGAATTGTTATCTAACTTTTTTACTTATTTTTTCACGATTTCACAATATGGTCACTTATTTAAGCTTAATTTACATTAAAACTAAATTATAATAACAATAAAGAAGTAGACATTATTATTTAGTAATTGATGTTTAGTTCAAATCAAATTTATAGGGGGGAATTTATATATGAAGAAGTCTTTACTTAGCTCACTTTTAGTATTTATACTTAGTCTTGGTTTAGTTGCATGTTCTAGTAATACTGCTACAGAACCCAATGAGCCAGAAAAACCAACTGAAACACCTGAGGTTGACACTGTAGGAGAAGTTAATGAACTTGACGTAGTTATTGACAAATTACTTAGTAACAATGCACTAGTACCACTAGGCGACATTCCCATTCCAGAAGGTAGCTCAATGGCATCAGAAAAGCTTGAGTTAGGACAAATTTTATATTTTGATCACCGTCTTTCAGGTAATGATGAAAGAAGTTGTATGACTTGTCATGTACCTGAAGTAGGTTATGGTGATGGTAGAGCAACTTTTGAAACATTTGATGGTGGAGATGGCCCTAGAAACTCACCAACTATTATCAACTCAGGATACTACACAACTAATTTCTGGGATGGTCGTGCTGCTTCTTTAGAAGAGCAAGCATTAGGACCGATCGAAGATCCAGGAGAAATGAATATGCCTTTAGAAGTTCTTATTCCCAAATTAAAAGCCATTGACGGTTATGAGGCTTTATTCCTTGCAGCTGGATTTGAAGATGGTATTACTGCAGAAAATATTGGTAAAGCGCTTGCTTCCTTTCAAAGACAGATTGTTATTAAAGACACTCCATACGATAAATTTCTACAAGGTGATCGTGATGCTCTAAGCGATGCTGAAGTTCGTGGTTTAGACTTATTTGCTGGAAAAGCAGCATGTATAAATTGTCACCAAGGTGAAAATTTATCAGATAACCAGTTTCATAATATTGGCATTGAAAGAACAGACAACCCTAAAAAAGAAGGCCGGATGGCAGTTACTGGATCTGCATCAGATGATGGTTCATACCGTACCACTGGATTATACGGACTTACTCATACTGCTCCTTATATGATTGATGGTAGCATCCGTACTCTTGAAGAAGTAATTGATTACTACGATCGTGGTGGTGATAATCATGCTAATAAGAGTGCGTTGATAGGAGAATTAGATTTATCAGATACTGAGAAAGCTGATCTACTAGCATTTTTACAGGTTTTAGGTGGCGAACCACCTATGTTCTCTAAACCAAGCCTTCCAGGTATTGAATAAATCTTTAAACAAAAAAAGTTAGTTGGGTATTATATCCAACTAACTTTTTTTGTTTACGTTTCCTCTTTTTAGTTAATAACTGAGAAAGGATATTTAAATGAATAAAAATCAACCTTTTTACTAAAAGCTGTTAGAAATTTTTAAAGAGGAGCAGATGAAATTGATTGAAATCAGTTGGATGATATTTATTATGATCATTTTAGCAAGCTATCGATTTACTCATTTAATTGTTTTTGACAAAATTACTGAGTTTATTCGTAAACCTTTTTTAAAGAAAAAAATGATCATTGAAGATGGCCATGCCAAAATAAAAAAAGCGCCTGATTCTAAGTTTGGTTATTTATTAAACTGTTATTGGTGTGCAGGTATTTGGAGCGCAATCTTTTTTGGACTCGGCTATATTCTTTATCCAAATTATTTTATTCCGGCAATATTTATTTTTGCGATTGCCGGTGCGCAAACAATTATTGAGACGTTTGTTGGTGTTGGAACAAAAACAATTCATGCATTAGATAAACATGGCAAAAATTAATGAATCAATTTTTTTAATTCATCAATGAGTTGCCGTGATCGTTTTGCATTTCCTTCTGCAAACTCTCTTAAGCGAAGTTTTAATTCTTCACTTTCATGAATTTTTTCAGCTGCTATTAAATATGTTCTCATCATTTCCTCTTCATGATTAAGCGAAGTTTGCAAAATTTCTTCTAATTCATCGATATCACTCATTTTTATCACCTCGGTTTTAAAATTCCCTCGCTCTCCTAAATCGATGCATTTTTTCTATTTTTGTGACGATTATCACCTCAACCAATTTAATTATCGTTTACACTAAGTACATAGAAATTAAATCACTTGTTACTCAAGGAGGAAAACAACATGAACCAAAATTCACCATGCTCTGCAGCCTTTGGAGACCCACAAAATATTAACTACTGCGCTCCATTAAAGCAACTTATTAATGAACATCCATCACTGCTAGCCAAATTGGCGGAGTTTAATGAAATGGTCGCAACCTTTGAAGTAGAAGATTCAACTAATGACTGGAATCAAGCGATTGATCAACTTCATGAAAAGGTAACTTTATTTATTTCCGAACTAGAGCCACACTCTAATCGTGAAGAAGAGGTTCTTTTTGAAATGATGGTCAAATATATGGGGCGCGAAGGTGGACCGATTGCAGTTATGGAGTATGAACATGCAACTGCAAAATTAAACTTAAAAGAATTTATTGATAAAGTAGCAGTTATAAAAGCTGAACAAAGCTCAGCATCCAAAGAAACAGCTTTAGAATTATTTAGACATATAAAAATTGTCTATTTAACATTAACTGAACATTTTATGAAAGAAGAAAGTATTCTTTTTCCAATGGCAGAACAAATGTTAAGTGCAGAAGAAAAACAAGAATTAGCCGATCAATTTGCAAAAATGCCCTAGAGGGTTTAAGAAGAATAAAAGACCAAGCAAATTTGCTTGGTCTTTTATTCTTCTTTGCATTGGGTTAATTGGATAATTTATCTACTTTAAAGGGAATTTTTCGGTATTGATCATATCTGTTTCCAAATTTAAATTTCAGATTAATTAATTAAAATTCCCCATTTACAGCATTCGTCAATTAGGAGTAAACTATTATTTACAATTAGTGTGTATTTAAAAGGGAGGATAGTCAAAGTCATGTTTTTTTCAGCAACTCTTCAAAGTCATAAATCAGATTTTAGAAAAGGCATTATAGCTGGTATTAGTATTGCACTAGGTTATTTGCCTGTTGCCCTAACATTTGGATTTATTGCAGAAACGACTGGACTCTCACTACTTGAAACAATTGGAATGAGTGCCTTTGTTTTTGCAGGTGCCGCACAATACATGTCGTTAAGTTTACTGGCAGTTGGAACAGGTGCATTGGAAATTATTTTTACAACGTTTATCATAAATATACGTCATTTATTAATGAGTACAGCGATTAGTGAAAAAGCCGAACAAGATCACCCTTTAATAAAAGCAATTTATGCCTTCGGTATAACTGATGAAGTATTTGCTGTCACCTCAACAAAAGAAGGCAAGTTGACAAGCTTATACATTGGCGGTGTCGCCCTTATTGCTTATTCAAGTTGGGTCATTAATTCAGGGATCGGCTATGTAATCGGCACGTCATTACCGCAAACATTGCAGCAAAGTATGTCTATAGCGTTATATGCTTTATTTATTGCCCTGTTAGTTCCATCGTTAAAAAAACACCGCAAAATCATTTTCCTTGCTGTTTTGGCGGCGATTCTTAATTCAATCTTAACACTCTTTATTCCTAGCGGATGGGCAATTATTATCGCAACTTTGGCTTCAGCAATTTTGATTGAATTTTTATATGATAAAAAACAAAATCCTTATGAGAACCAGCAATCTTCAAATAATAAAAATAAGGAGTCCAACTAATGATCTCTAATCCGATGCTAATAATTATTTTGGGGATGGCAATCGTTACATATATACCTAGAGTTCTTCCTCTCGTTACAATAAACGGAAAGGAAGTATCGCCAAAAGTAAAAGCCGTTTTGCAAAATGTTCCTTATGCAGCACTAGGAGCTTTAATTTTTCCTGGGATCTTATTTATTCAAGATGACATTTGGTTTGGAATAATTGGTGGCTTAACAGCATTCATCGTTGCTTTACTAGGAGCTAATATCATTATTGTTGTTATAAGTGCCATTACTGTTTTAACATTATATTCATTTTTAATATAAATTTGTTTTTGAGGTGCGTTTCATATTACAATAAGGTGATAAAGAAAATTTGTATACAGTGGTGACTTATGAATAACAACCAAATTCCAATTGATGTTAAATTTTTTTCAGAAAATAATTTTTCTGTCCCTATTTTATTACTCGATAACTTAAACCAAGTTTTAGAACATCATGTTGAAAAGATTTATGAAACCCTTTCTAAGACAGGTTATTTCAGTCATGATAATTCTGGTGTTATTGTCGACTCTTTTTATAAGGAGATCGGACAACTTGGAGACGATTCAGAACGAGATCGACTACAAATAATCGCAATGACTATTTTAATGGATAAGCTGTTACAAAAAGCTAATGATTATAATACATACCAATTTCGCCAAAACCGCTTTTTAGCTTTTTTTAATGAACTATTTCATTATGCTCACCCTGCCTTAAAGCGTGAGGTAGCAAAGGCGGATAGTTTTTATAATCAATTTTCAATTTTCTTGTTCAAACAAATTGGACATGTAGAACAAGGCTCACCATACGAAAAATTAATTGCTACTTGGTTACTAGCTGAACAAAGCGCATCTAAATTAACAGAACACGCTGAAAAGCTGGCAGATATTCAAGATAATGCTAACTTATTTTTAACCAAGCTTAGTAGCCTTCTGTATTTACAAGCAAATGATGGAGCTCATTCATTATCATTGCTAAAATCTTTGCAAACACCGATTCATCATAGTGAGTTAATTGACCATTTTTTAATCATGGAACAAAAACAAGATTATGTCATGATGAAGCATTGGTTTGATTTATTTTTTGTTTTTGAAAAACCGAAGCAAGGAACTATCCTTGGTAAACTTTACGAGGATATGTTAATTGAAACAGGTACAAGCGAAGAAAAAATAGCAATTGTTTGGAATAATTGGCTTAATCAACCTAATTTCAAAACATATAAATCAAGGGTTTCAAAAAGTACAGAAATAGAAAAACAAAAAGCTTTGCAGTTTATCCTACCAAAATTAAAAAGAGAGTTATATCGACCACAAACAGAAGCAACTTATTATCAAATAATCACAGAGGAAAAGCTTTTTGAAGAAGGAATTCATTCTTTATTAACGAGTAATAAAGATGTTACATTTATGTCGCCTGAAATTGAAAAGCTATTAACAACGATTAATATGAAACAGCCAGAACTACTCCTTCCCTTTTACCATCAGTTAGTGGAAAGGTTAGTTCAAAAAAAATCACGAGTACATTATGAAGAAGCAACGTATTTCATAAAAAGATTAAAACCCATTTATGAAAAAATAAATATGAGACAAACATTTGACACTTATTTAAAAGGACTTAAAAAGAGATTTAAAACTTTTCGTGCATTTATTCAGGAGTTGAACAAAATTGATTATTAGTTACAACCCAAACCCAATTATCATTCATGCTGGTCTTTTGAAAAAGAAATCAGGTTATTGTATCTTTATTTGGGGAGAACAAAAAAAACACAAAAAATATATTGATATAGAGCCATTTAAATATCCATTTCAATATTCGCCTTTCGAGTTAAAATTATCCCTATTTCGTGGGCACCCAGCCTCTTTTTATGGAACGTTTATCGAAACAACCGAATGTCATATTCAAGTCCCTTTAGACAATCGGCTATTTTATAGTTTAGCTGGTAATGTACCCGTGTATCATGTTCCAGCTACACATGAAAAACATCTTTTTCCGATCCAAGGCTTAGAGATTTCACTTAAAGAAATTTATCAGTATAGTTCTACTTTACTTCAAATAAATGGTGATTCTGAGCGAGTTTTGGCTGATGATTTTTTGTTTATTCAAAAGCTATTAGCTGCTCTTTTAGATGAACTTAAACATGGTGAAATTATTCCTAGTCAAAATGGTGGTTGGGACCTTCCGCGTTTCTCGTTTAAACAATGGCACAAATCAGCGCCCGCATCATTTTTAGCACTTTCCCCTACTAATAACTCTTTTTTAGATAAAGAGGTGGAGAAAAGTTCTTTAAGAGACTTCTCGATAGCTTTAATCACTACCTATATTACCGATTTTCTGCAGACAGACACTGGAATTATCAATGCCTTTGACAAGCTTCAACAAAACCAACCAAAAGTAGTTAACAACTTATTAACTGGGCTCCAAGAAGATAAGCCAGTCTCACAATCATCAGAATCCTATCACCATTTATTGGAAAATATTGGGGCAATTGAAGTTGCTCCATTTAAGCTTGGCATGAGAGTTGAAGATCAAAAAGATCGAGATAAATGGCAGTTAACGCTGTTTATACTAGATCGTAGTGACGCTTCTTTAATGATCGATGTCAGTGAGTTGCTATTAGGTCAGCACCCTTGGCGTGATAACCCAGTAACATTTTTTAATAATGCTTTAACAAAAGCAAAAAAACAAATTAACGGGTTAGAGCAATTTTCATTAACGACTCCTTCTATTCAAGTTTCAGTTGACGACGCATATAAACTCCTAACTGAAAACGAAATCGATTTTCAACAATTAGGAATCACAATACTTGTTCCAAGCTGGTGGCAAAAAAGAGAGGATAACTTCTCCGTCATACTAAAACAAAAAGAATTAGAAAATACTAGCTATTCTAGTGATCCGATTTTGAATTGGCAGGAAATCGCTCAGTTTGATTATGCAGTGTCTGTTGGTGGCGTTACTATTTCTGATGAAGAATTTCAGGAGCTCGTCAATCATAAGCGACCTATTGTGAAAGTTAGAGGTAAGTGGGTTTTCTGGGACGCCCGAACAGCAGAACAAATTCAATCAAAAATAAATTCTTTTAAAGGAAATAGCAAGTTAACATATATGCAAGCATACCAACTTCAGCAGCAAAATGATGCGGATAATACTATTCAATGGCAAACCCATTGGAATAACAAAATTAAAGACTTACTAGGCCAGTTAACTGATCATAATTGGGATAAATTCCCAGTTCCCGAATCACTTAATGGGACACTTCGTCCTTATCAGCATGACGGCTATTCATGGCTTTTAAATATGAGAAAAGTTGGCTTTGGGGCCTGTTTAGCTGATGATATGGGATTAGGAAAAACAATTCAAACAATCTCTTATCTGCTAGCTGTAAAAGAAGCGAATCAAGAAACATTATCCAACCCGTTTTTACTAATTTGTCCTACTTCATTAATTGGTAACTGGGAGCACGAACTTCAGTTATTTGCCCCTTCTTTAAAAGTATATGTTCATCACGGTACTGCTCGCTCTAGTCAATCAAAACTAGAAAAAGGGATAGATGATCTTGATATTATCATAACTTCTTATTCCTTAGCTGTTCGAGATCAAGATTTATGGACAAATAGAACATGGGCTGGACTAATTTTAGATGAAGCTCAACACGTGAAAAATATTGAAACGAAACAACGAAGAAGTATTAAGCAAATTGATGCTATGCATCGGATTGCTTTAACAGGAACACCTATTGAAAATCGTGTCAAAGAACTTTGGTCGATTATTGATTTGCTTAACAATCATTTTCTTGGATCTTATCAACAATTTTACAGAAGTTATATTAAAGAAATTGAAGGAACTGAGCAAAATAAAGAAAAACTAAACGAGCTCAGTACGATTATTTCACCTTTTTTACTGAGAAGAACAAAGAAAGACAAACAGGTCCACTTGCAGCTACCAAACAAAACAGAAATCATCCATCGTGTCGGTTTAACTGTTGAACAGGCAAGCTTGTATCAAGCCGTTATTAATGACCTTTTTGATCGAATTAATATCGTTTCAGAAATGGAACGAAGAGCCTTAATCTTAAGTAGTTTAACAAGACTCAAACAAATTTGTAACCATCCTGCTCACTATTTAAAAGACGGTGGTGAGCTTGAAGAACGTTCTGAGAAATGGGATAAGCTAATGTTATTAGCAGAGATGATTGCTGATAATGGCGAAAAAGCGCTGATTTTCACTCAATACAGACAAATGGGTGAGCTAATTAAAAAGGGATTTGAAGCAAGATTTAACACTGAAATCCCATTTTTACACGGAAGTTTACAGCGCCATAAACGCGAGGAGCTTATCTGGGAATTTTCTAATACAGATGCGCCGTTTTTTATTCTCTCACTTAAAGCTGGTGGGGTCGGGCTTAACTTAACTGCAGCTACTCATGTGATCCATTATGATCGTTGGTGGAACCCTGCTGTCGAAAATCAAGCAACAGACAGAGCATACCGGATCGGTCAAACAGAAGACGTTACCGTTCATAAACTTTTAACAAATGGCACTTTAGAAGAAAAAATCCAGATAATGCTTGAAAGGAAGCAGGCATTATCTGATCAAATTCTAAATACAAATGAAAACAAATTATCTGAACTAACAACTGGCGAATTAGAGCAGTTTTTAAAGTTACGATCATCTAGTTTAGCTTAGAAAAGCGTGGGTTGCCGCTTAATGGTAAAACCGATGGTGGCCTGGACGGTTCAGTTAAGGACTGAAGTGGTCAGCCTATGGCACTTTGAGCGAGATAAAGTGCCATGGGAGATTCGATAAATGGGGGAGATGATTAAATGGGAAAAGGACAATTACCAAACCTATTTCAAGATTATTGGATGATGCAAACAAAGCTTCCAAAACAAGATGCTCCTTCCAATAAAGAAAATTTAAGTGAAGATTGGAATGACTTTTTAAACGTAATCAAAAAACGAATTGAAGAAGATATATAAAAAGAAAAAATAACGGTAATGTTGGCTTTTGGGAAAGGTAAGTCAAAAGACCTTAAGTTAGTAGATCTATCTTTTGACATTTATCTTTTCCTTTCCAACATTCCAACTTTCCTCTTTTGCTTCACTTATTTTTAGTTTTCTTTCCGAAACATCCCATAAATACCTGCTGTTTCAACAATATTAGTAAAAGCACGATCATCAACCGCACTTATTATTTTTTTTAGATTATATAACTCATATCGTGTAATCACAATCATCAACATTTCTTTTTCTTCTTTAGAATAGCCTCCTTTAGCTGGAATTCTCGTAATTCCCCTTGTAAGTTTTTCGTGGATAGCCTTCTGCATTTCATCTGCTTTGCTTGTAACAATCATTGCTGTTAACTTTACATGACGCGTATGAATTGAATCGATAATTCTTGACGTAACATATAAGGTGACTAATGTATATAATGCTTTTTCCCAATCCAGGATGAGACCCGCTGTTACAACGATAAAACCATTAATGATGAAAAAATATGTACCTAAAGGTCGGTCACTATATCTAGCTAGTATCAAAACAATAATATCGACCCCTCCTGTTGAAGCTCCATATTTCAAAATGATCCCAGCACCAGTAGCTAGAATTACGCCACCAAAAACTGAATTCAACAAAATATCTTCTGAAATTGAGACAACTGGTAATACTTCGAGGAAGAATGTTGATATAGCCACATTAAGAAAACTAAAAATCGTAAACTGTTTTCCAATTTTTAACCAACCAATAATAGCTACTGGGATATTTAAGATAAATAAATAAATCCCTGTCGATATCGGTGTTAAAGAAGCTAATATTTGGGCTATTCCCGTAAAACCACTTGCAAATACATTGGCTGGGATAAGAAAGAAATTTAAGGCAACTGCTAATAATAATGAACCAAAAGTAAAGACAATAAGTTTTTTTGCCATTTCCAAGTTTTTTGCTCCTTTCATCATTTGTTACTATTCATGAAACAAAGAAAGTCCGAACACTTTCGTACGAATTTTCGTTGATCCGTTTCAAACTACTTTTCAAATTTTTATGATTTACATAATTAAAGCTTGAATGGAAACCATAAAACAAGATTGAACTTACTAAATTTCATCATGGACCCTATTGAAAGGAGTTTATTTCTATGTCCCATACAAAAGATGATGACAAAAAGAAACAAGATAATAATGCCAAACGCCATCTGAAAAACTTACAACGAGAAAAGAATGCTGAAGAACGTGGCGAACGTCAATTTTCTAAGAAAACAAACCATTTATAAGAAAAGCGCAAGGCGCCCGCCTATCGGCGAAAAACACTAGAAGGGCTGTATGTAGTACGTAGCGGTCAGCTCTTAGACCGCAAGTGCAGGACTGAAGTGTTCGAGCCGATGGCGCCTGGAGCTAGACAGATTTCTAAGTAAAAACGTATATACTTTCTTACCTTGTAAGAAAAGCGCTTGCGCTTTTCTTTGTCTAGCTTCAGTGCTTGTCTCAGTTGATTAAGGCGCTATTGCTTTTCTTTTTTGTCAGCTTATACCCGGCAGAGCAACCATCTTCACTTGCATGTATATCGGCCTCTCTTTTTTAACTGCCGCTTATATATTCAAACATATTATATTATAAATGTTTAGACAAAAATAAAGCAGATCTCGTCTGCTTTATTCATACAATTTTGAAACATCGGTGATAACATTTTCTAATCCTGTTTGAATCTCTTCGTCCCAAGCCAGCATCCCACCATAAAAATTGTGTGCTTCTTTGATACCATTTTCTTGTAAAAAGCGGGCTACATGATGACTTCTATTACCACTACGACAAACAAAAATATATTCTTTATCTTCTTTTAACTCAGCAACAATATTAGGAATATTTTGCATTGGTATTAAAGGAATTCCGGGAATATGGAATTCTTGATACTCTTCTCTTTCCCTGACATCGATAACAACTATATTTTCTGGTTTATTTTTTAGGATCTCTTTTAACTCAGCCACTTCAATTTGTTTAATTCCCTCTTGCACAAAAGACATACATATTCCTCACTTTCTCTAGTTAGCCATTGTAAAAAATATAATTATGAAATTTATCATACTGATTTTTTTTGGAAATGCCTTGACAATATTGGTTTACTTTAACCAAGCCAGTACTATTTAGCATTAATGGTACATTAAAATAGGAAGGAAAAGGCTTTGCCCTTCCTCCCTATTCTACCCTATTTCTTAGTTTTAATAGCCGATATGTATGACTAACGACAACTTTACAGACCGCATAGGTTGGCACGGCTAAAAGCATTCCAATAATTCCAGCAAAACGACCGGCAACTATTAACAGTAAAATAATTGTCAGTGGGTGCACAGCTAGCTTTTTACCCATTATTTGTGGCGATATAAAATTACTTTCAATTTGTTGAACAATAATAATAACAGCAAGTACTTTTACAATCATAAATGGCGAGTCAATTATAGCCACAATAAGCGCTGGTATTGTTCCTATCCACGGCCCTACAAAAGGAATAACATTCGTAAACATCGCTACTAATGCAAGTATTAATGAATATTCTATCCCAATAATTAAAAATCCGACAAACATTAACACCCCAACACAAAAACTGACGAGAATTTGCCCTTGGATATAAGAGCTAAGCTTAACATCCATATCGGATAGTACTTTTCTTCCTTCAATCCGTTGCTTTTCTGGTAAAAGTCTCAAAACTTGATTCGGGGCCTTCTCACCCTCTTTTAACATGTAAAAAAGAATGAATGGAATAATGATAAATAAGATAACTACATTTGCAACAAACCCAAGTAGTCCAGCAATATTGTTACTAATAAGATTGAATGCCTGCGTGATATAGTCAGTCAAATTTTCGGACAATTTATCAAGAGAAAGTGTCTCAGTAGCCTGGAAACGGTTAAACCATTCATTTTCTTGTAATTCAATAATAACCCCACGCATTTCATTTACCAAAAAAGGCAAATTTTCTACTAAGCTATTTACTTGCTTTTGAAGAAGAGGGCCTATTAGTAACACTAAAACAGTAAACAAGCCGATTACAGCTAAATAAATACAAATTATTGCTAATGTTTTCGGAAGCTTATAATTCTCTAACAAATTGACAATGGGTCTGAATAAGTAGTACAAAACCCCAGCTAATATGAACGGGAAAAATAAAGTTTCAACAAAAACAACAATCGGACTAAAAATAAATTGAATATGTGAACCTAAAAAAATAATTAAAAACACCATAATAATGCCAAGTGCAATCCGAAACCACTTATGCTGTGACAAACATACTTCACCTACTTTTAAGAAAATAATTAGCCTGATATTTAAATGAATTTCATTATGTAGATTCAACGCCACTAGGTAGTTAGATTTGGCTTATATAATGGTATTATGAAATTCATTCATCTAAATTATTTTTATTATAACACACTAACTTTACTTTTTTTGCACAACTAATTTACTACATGTTTGTCGTTTTATTAATTTATGTGGAATGAGAATATTTCTTGGTTCCATAGTCGGTTGTTGGATTTTTTCAATCAATAAATTTGTCGCTTCATGTCCAAGTCCGAATATATTAATATCGACTGTCGTCATTGGTGGGCTAGAGAGTTCCGAAATGAGTACATTATTAAAGCTAATAATAGATATATCTTCTGGAACACGAAGCCCCATTTCACTAAGCATTCGCATCACACCAAAGGTCATAATATCATCAGATACGACAAGAGCGGTCGGTGGCACTTGCAAACTCATCAATTCAATGACTGCATCTTGTCCCCCTTCTTGTAACTCCTGATGAAATACTACATAACCATCTTTTAAGGGAATATCAGCATTTTGTAACGCTTGCTCATAACCTTTCTTGTGGTCAATAGTTACAACGAAGTCTAACTCTCCACCAATAAAGGCAATATGTTGATGACCGAGTAAAATTAAATACTCTGTTACTGTTTTTGCAGCTTTTAAATTATCATTATTGACATAGTTAATCTCTTTATCAACGTCTTCATATGGACGACCAATTAGTACAAACGGGAAATTTTGTTGCTGTAAGTAAGGCATAATTCGGTCATTTACTCTAGAGTAGAGGAGGATAATACCATCAACTCTTCTCCCTTGAACCATATGAACAATTTCTTCCAATATTTCATCCTCTGTCTGTCCAGTAGAAAGATACAACCCGAAACCTACTTGGTGCACTTTTGTACTAATACCACGAATTACCTCTGGGAAAAATGGATTTTGAAACGCCATATTAACAGAGCTTGGCATGACAATCCCTATTGTACGGGTACTTTTGTTTGCTAAGCTTCTTGCATTAAAGTCCGGATGATACCCTAATTTTTCCATTACTTCCCGAACCTTATCTTTCGTCTTCTTACTTATTCTGGGACTATCTGCAATTACACGAGAAACGGTGGAAGGCGCCACTTTTGCTATTTTTGCTACATCCTTTATTGTTACTGCCATAGCTCTCCCCCATTTGATCTTAATTTTTTTATATTTTTCTTCATTTACAGTTTAGCTATTTTCTTATATATTAACAATGCATTTTTACCTTTGAATCGTGATTTTTAACGTTTTTTTGCTGTGATCATAAAATTTATTTGCCTTTACTTCTCCATTTATTGATACTTCCACGTCTAGATTGAGATTGTGAATGATAAATGTTTCTTTTTTCCAAGTTGGAGTATAGGAACTTTTTGATTCTATCACCGAAATCGCAATAGAATTTTTTTCGTAATTACAGATAACTTCTTGCTCAAACGTTTTCCCATTTTCATAATCGTATGTTGCACCATCATCTTCATATAATCGATAAGTAGCAATTCCTTCATCACCAACATAAACATGATAAGTAAGCTCTTCTTCTGGTGTTTGGGTAGATTGTTTCACAGTTCCATGCGGCACAATTGTCCCTTGCAAAATAAAAATCGGTAAAATATCAATGGGGGCTTCAACTAAATGATGCTTACTACCTTCTAGTAGTTCATCTGTCCAATAATTGACCCAAGTTCCTTCAGGCAAATATACGACGCGATGTTTTGTTGTTGGTGTTAATATAGGTGCAACAATCACATTGTTTCCAATCATAAACTGATCCGAAAGATTAAATGTATTTTCATCTGTTGGATGTTCTAACACAAGTGGTCTCATCACTGGAATACCAGCTTGATTCGCCTCACGAAATAACGTATAAAGATGTGGTAACCATACGTAACGTTGTTCAATATATTTTTTTGTGAGCAGTTCAACATTTTCACCAAAGGCCCAAGGTTCTTGTCGAACTGTGTTAATAGCACTGTGGTTTCTAAAATATGGTGTGAAAGTACCAAACTGTGTCCACCGAACTAACAACTCCCCTGTGGCATCATGATCAAATCCACCAACATCAGGTCCACAAAATGCAACACCTGACATCCCGAGATTCATACACATAGGTATAGCAAGTTGAAGATGTTCCCAGAAGCTTCTATTATCACCAGTCCAAACAGATGCATATCGTTGAACACCGGCGTAACCAGCTCTCGTCAATAAAAAGGTTCGCTTCCCGTTTAATTGTCGTTTCATACCTTCATATGTTGCTTCACCCATTAAAAATCCATAGACATTATGCAATTCGCGGTGAGTTTTCGGTTGTCCATCATTGTCATGCATCACTTTAACATCCATTGTTTTGGTTTCGTTAAAAATTGCCGGTTCATTCATGTCATTCCAGATTCCTTCAATTCCTAAGTCAGCATAAAATTTGTGTTTTTCTCCCCACCATTTGCGAGTTTTTGTACTGGTGAAATCTGGAAAAGCACTATTACCAGGCCATACATCACCAAAATAAATATTTCCTTCTAAATACTTACAAAAATGATTTTTTAACACGCCTTCTTGATATATTTGATACTCTGGATCTTCTTTAACACCCGGATCAACAATGGGCACAATTTTAATCCCAGCTTTTTTAAGGTCATTAATTAGCGTTTTTACTTTAGGAAAACGTTCATGGTCAAACGAAAACACTCGATACCCGTCCATATAGTGAATATCCAAATATATAGCATCGACAGGAATCTTTTTATTAACAAAATTATTGGCTAATTCTCTTACTTCAGCTTCTGTTTCATAACTGTATCTTGATTGATGATAACCTAATGCCCACTTTGGTGGAATCGGCATCGTACCAGTTAATGTAGTGTATTCCTTTAAAACGTCTTTTATTGTTGGACCACTGAAAACGTAGTAATCAAGTTGTCCTCCATCAGCTTTAAAAGAATACGTATCTTCTTCAGACTTTAAATCAAATTCTGTTTTGAACGTATTATCAAAGAAAACACCATGTGCTTTTCCTTTTCGCAATGTGATAAAAAATGGGATTGATTGATATAATGAATTTGTTTCCGGATTATGTGGGGCATAAACATCTGTATTCCACATTTCCATCTTTTCACCACGTTTTTCAAGATAATTTGTTTTTTCACCGAACCCATAAAAATGATCATTTTTCTCCATTTTTTTAAAACAAATAACTTCACCTTTTTCATTAAAGCCAAAACCTTTGTTTTCTTCAGCAAGTAGAAGTTTCCCAAAGCTATTTAATATTGAAACACGAAATGGAGTTTTAGTTATCTTGACAATGATATCACCATTTTTTATCTCAATAGTTTCATTCTCTTCATTTACCTTAGGGATAACTAATTCGCGTTCTTTAATGACAGCAAAACTAGTTTTTAATGAAGGCTCTTCATTTTGATTCATGACAATTCTGGCCGTATTGTCACCGTAAAATAATATAGCTACAAAACTGTTTTCAGCCTTTAAAAAAACAATGCCGTTTTTTATTTTATAAGAAATAAAGTTTCCAATATCTTGATACTCTTCTCCGATTAATCGCTTCTTTGTCCCAGGGTGAATTGCAAAGCTCGTATCTTGCATACATAAATCCTCCTAAATTCCAAAAAAATGTAAAATTTTTTTCATTAAATTTCATAAAGCAGATTCTGTGCCAACTAGATGTAGCTTGATGTGGCTAATATAATGGTATTATTAAATTCATTCAAATATAAAAAGATACGACTAAGGAGGGAATTTTATCATCTCCACTGATCCTTAATCGTACCTTTTAAAAAAACATAGTAATTCCTTAACCTTTTGTAGCTCCTGCAGTAAGTCCACTAATTAGATAACGCTGTAATAGCAAGAATATCAGCGCAATTGGAATTGCAACTAGCATCGCCCCTGCTGCAAATCTTGTGAAATTATTGGCGAATTGGTCGTTAACAAAATTAAATAGTCCTAGAGCTAACGTAAATTTTTCGGGACTCCGAAGAACAATCCTCGGTAAAATAAAGTCCATAAACGGCGCCATAAAGTTAAATAACGCAACAACTGCTAGGATAGGTTTTGCAAGTGGTAGCATAATCTGGAAGAAAATCCTAAAGTGACCAGCACCATCAATTTTTGCGCTTTCATCTAACTCTCTTGGAATCGTATCAAAATATCCTTTTACTAAGAAGGCATTCATTGGAATCGATCCACCTACATAGATAAGAATTAACCCAGTTAATGAGTCTAATAAACCAATGATGTTTAATAAGATATATAATGCCACCATGGCCATTAATACAGGGAACATTTGTAATAATAAAAATGTGTATAAACCGTACTTACGCCCTGTAAAGCGATATCTTGAAAAAGCATATGCCACAAGAGATACAACGACTGTTGAAAAAATAGAAGTTGCAAAAGCAACAATAAGTGTATTTTTGTACCATGTTACATAGTTACTTCTTGGGTCAAAAAACAACCACTCATAGTGCACAAATGACCAATTATCAGGAATCATTTTGGCACCGTAAAGACTAGTCCCCGGGTTTAACGAAAGACCAAATGCCCACATGAGTGGATAAAAAATTATCACAAACATTACCGCGATAATTGCATAAATAACAGTTAGTTCAAGTATGTTTCTTGTCTTTTTTGTCATCGGCATTAGTAATTACCCCTCTTTAAATGAACGTGTTTTTCTGAATTGGAAGAAAGCAAATGTTGCAACCATTAATCCAAGTATAATTGAAATTGCTGCGGCCATATTAAAGTTTTGAGTATCAAATGTTAACTTATAAACCCATGAAATTAAAATATCTGTTCCACCAGCATTTTGTCCACGTACTGCTGGACCACCTTGATTAAATAAGTAAATAATATTGAAGTTATTAAAATTACCAGCATATTGCATAATTAGTAATGGTGCAGTCGCAAACATTACATGTGGAAATGTAATATTACTAAATTTCTGCCAACGGTTTGCACCATCAATGTCAGCCGCTTCATACCAATCACTTGAAATACTTTGGAGTACTCCTGTAAATAAAGCAAAGACAAATGGGAATCCTAACCAAGTTTGAATTAAAATTAAAGCAGTTTTTGTCCAAAATGGGTCTGTTAACCACGGGATTGCAGAACCAAAGAGAGGCACAATGATATCATTGTTTATGGCACCAAAATTATCATTAAATAAAGCTGTAAATATGATAATTGTAACGAATGCCGGTACTGCCCAAGGTAAGATTAAAACTGTACGAATTAGACGTTTAAACTTAAGTCTTGGATCATTTACTAAAACTGCTAAAAACATCGCTAGCGCAATTTGTAAAGTCGTGGCAATAAATGTCCATATTAGTGTCCATGAAAGAACTGTAAGGAAAGTTCGACGCCATATTTGCAAAGTCACTAGAGCAGTAAAATTGTCAAATCCTACCCAACTTAATAAATGTCTTGGGGGGGAATTATATAAACTGTAGTTTGTAAAAGCGATAAATAACATGAAAAGTAATGGGAAAATAACTACGAAAATTAATAAGAAAAGACCAGGCCCTACAAGTAGATAAGGAAATCCTTTATCCCATGCATTACGGAACGCTTCGCCCATTGAAGGTATCGTCCAGCCTTCTTGTATTCTCTTTGCGTCCTTACGAGCATCAATGATGTTGATTACATAAAATGCTAATGCAAAGATTGTCAAAATAAGTGAGATTATCCCTTGACTTAATAAAACCCTTGAGTCATCAATACGTGGGATTTCACCTAAGGTAATTAATCCCCAATAACCAATAGATATAAAATCATAAAAGGCTATTATGAAAGCTGCAAAGAGAATAAAAAGGATTGAGCCTTTAATATATCTGCGGTTATATAGCTGACCTATTCCAGGTATAACTGATAATAGGGTAGCTAAGGTTGGGTTATGACTAGTAGAATTTTTCATTTCGTGATTTTGCTGTGTGTTTTTAGACGACATGTCAGTTTCCTCCTGCTTGAATAAGTGAGGCGAAAAAGGTCTCCCTTTCTCGCCCCTGAAAATGACTTAGTTTCCAGCCGTTAGTTCAATTTGTTCTTTGATATGTTCTACTGCCTCTTCTAAAACTTCAGATACATCATCACCCTTGGCAATAAATTCAAGAGCATCTGCCATTGGATCCCAAACTTGTGACATTTCTGGTACATTTGGCATTGGTTCAGCAAATTCTGCCTGAGCTAAAATACCATTTCTTAACTCGTCATCGATCTTTATATCAGTACGAGCAGGAATTTCACCAGCAACATTAAAGTAATGTTCACCGTTAGTTGAATTTGTAATAAATAATGCTAAGTCAGTTGCCCAATACTTGTTCTCACTGTATTCAGATACGAACCAACCTTTAACTCCAGAGAATGAGTTTAAGTTTTCCCCGTTAATTGTAGGTAAAGTTGTTACTTTCAACTTATCACCTAAATCTGCACTATAGTCAGGAATACTCCAAGGTCCAGTAACAACGGCCCCAACTTTTCCTTCTCTAAATAATCCATTCATTACGTCTCCTGTAATCCCCTGTGGAATTAGTCCATCTTCAAACCAAGATTGAATTAATTGTCCACCTTCAATTGCACCTTCGTTACCTAGACCAATATCTTCAATGTCATAGCCTCCGTCAGCATCACGACCAAATACGTAGCCACCAGGTCCAGCTAAGAATGGGTATGTGAAATAGAAGTTAGTCGCTTCCATTAAGAAGCCATACTCGTCGTTCGCAGGATTTGTTAATTCTTTAGCAATTTCGAGAAGCTCATCCATTGTTTCTGGAGCTTCTGGAATTAAATCAGTGTTGTAGAATAAACCATAAGTTTCAATTACAGCAGGAATACCGAATTGGAAACCTTCATAGCTAAGTGCTTGAAGAGCCCCTTCAGGATAACCAGCCAATTGGTCTGCTGTTACTTCTAACTCTGCAGCAAGACCTTGTAAGTAAATCGCACCTACTCTATCATGTGGATGGAAGAAAAGGTCAGGACCATGTCCAGCAGGACCATCTAATGAAAGAGCATCAAGTTGATCAAACATAGATTGAGGTACGATATTAACACTAATCCCGTTTTCCTCTTCGTACTTTGCAGCAATTTCTTCGTATGCTTGAACTTGACTTTCTTCATCATTAACCCACATCGTTAAGCTATCTGGCTTAGCAGGTTGATCTCCTTCTGTTGATTCATTTGTAGTTTCATTTGTAGTTTCTCCTTCAGTTGGTTCTGGAGTTTCCTCACGGTCTGGACCACAAGCTACTAGCGCTAAAGAAAGCACTAACATTAATAAAAAAGTAAGTAATGTTGACTTTTTAAACATTTTTTTTCCCCCTTCTAGTTTGTAAAGATTTTCAGATCTGAAATGAAGCGCTTACTAACCTAGCATTATTAAACGAGTCTCCTCCGTAAACCAATAGTCAAGAATAGTTTGTCACACATATCAATTCTAATACTAATAATTTTAAGGATTTTGATTTCGTTGTTTAATAACGCATTTAGTAATTTCGTAAAACAGCGAATCTTGTCTTAGCCGTTTCATCTCACGTGACGTGAAAAGATAAAATCAAAGACAACCGGTTGCACAAACCGTAAAAATAAATGCAAGCTACTCAAAAATATGAAATCGCTTGCATTGTTTGTCTTTAATCTTAATTATACTATGATCACATAGAATATCAAGTATTTTTTTATGTTTCTTGGTTTTTATTTTGACTTATTTAGACTCTCATTTTTCAACAGTGCAATCGTTATCATTAAATCATTCGCAGTAGTTTGCAAACGTTTCACTAATTGATCCATTTCATTTGTATTGAGGTCTTGGGTTGAAATGTCTTGCAAAATAGTTTCGGTCTGACTAGACAAGGTTGATGAAGTTTCCGCGAGGTCAAATATTGACTGAGCAACTTCATTAATCCCACCAGAAATCCCTTCAATAGCAGTAGTTATATCGGCATTTTGTTTATTTAAACTATTTGAGTTAGTGGATATTCTATTAAAAGTGATTGTAATAGCGTTAGCCACTTTCTCTGCTTCAGAAAAGAGTTCATGAAACGTTTTAAATTTATGAGCTACGTTACTTGTGTCTTCTTGAACTAGAAAAATAACATTTTTAGTTTTTTCAGAAAATTGATTTGTCTGTGTAGAGAGTTTTCGAATTTCATCAGCAACAACGGCGAACCCTTTTCCACTTTCACCAGCACGTGCTGCTTCGATTGAGGCATTTAAAGCTAATAAATTTGTTTGTCTCGTAATCTCATCAATTCCAGTTAGAAACTTCGAAATATGATCTAGTCTTTCTACAACCGTATTCACGACAGGAACCAGGGAATTCATTTCTTCAGAAACTTCATTTACTGATATATTTAATTTAGAAACTATATCCATACCTTCATTAGCATCTTGATTCATTCGTTCCATGTTTCTTTGAATAACTTCTGCTGCAACCGTGATATCGTCAGAACTTGCAGAAACTTCTTCCGTGACAGAAGATATAGAGTTGGTATGATCGACTTGTCCTGAAACTTGTGCATGGATATCACTAATAAAACTT
Organism: Bacillaceae bacterium IKA-2; assembly: GCA_031761875.1. Classification (GTDB taxonomy): domain Bacteria; phylum Bacillota; class Bacilli; order Bacillales; family Anaerobacillaceae; genus Anaerobacillus. The sequence goes on from CP134492.1 coordinate 3,156,351, forward strand.
TTAATATTTGTAGATGCTCTTACATTGCTTTGTGAATATACCATTAACTCCTTTGTTGAATTAAATACCTGGTCTGTAATTTCTTTATTTTTCGAAATTGTCTTATGAATATTTTCACCCAATTCTACCAATGCAAAATCAATATAAGCAAATTCATCTTTACGATTCGACTTTCTTGTATATAAATAATCTCCCCGCTTAAATGCTTCAATCCTCTGAACAGTCATATCGACGCCGCTATTTATGTTTCTACCAAAGAGAATGACTGTAAAGATTGAAAAAGAAATCGTCATAATTATGCTAGTAAACAACGTTACATTACTTTGCTCCAAAGTTTGGAGAAGATCTTTTTCTGAGGATTGTTTTTCTTTATTAAAATAAGCGATAATGCGTTCATTTACATTTGCAGTATTAATTTCGTTTCTTGAGACGATAGGTGTTATCCTATTTTTAATTCGTTCAATTTCTTCACCAACGAACATTTTGGAAAAATAAGTGTCTGCAATATCGTTATATGAAACAAGTGCCTCCTCTAAATAAGGAAGATAATTTTTTAATTCCTCTTGCCCTTGGAAAAAGGGGGTAATTTTCACAAATTGATCATTTGCTTCTGTTAGTCTTTCATTTAGAGTAGTCACATTGGCCTTTAAATAACCCGTTGTAATTAATTGATAGTTTGTAATAGCAATAGAATTCATTAAGTTAATGTACTGATGATACTCCTCTTGAACGAGATCAACTTCCTTTAAATCATGAAACTCAGAAGTAACCTTAACGTTAAAAAAATAAATAAATCCACCTGAACCAACAATAACAAAAATTAAGAGAATGATTAATAAAAACAACTTATGGATTACTTTCACTGTACTTCGTTTACCTTTCATTCCGCCACTCCTTTTTTCGCTGCGCAAACGTTTGCACCTTTCCTAAAACTATCATACTGAAAAAAACATCATCTGCCAATACTTTTTTGATGCCGCTCTCGGTTACTCGTCGCAAAACCTGCTATGAAGTAGCACTCAAGGATGTGTCATAGAGCAAGTCAAGTTTTTTTGTTAATTTATTGTTCTTGCGTATTTTCGTTCGATTTAATCATAAAATACATCAAAGTTGTCCCATAAACTCTCTAATTCATTTAAACGTTTTTCGACTTTCACCTGTTCAAGTCTTGTTACCGCTGTGATTAATGCACTAACAATACTTAATGGAGCTGAAAAAGAATCAATAAATGAATTAATCTCAGTGGCAGCTATAAGAGCTTTGTCAGCATAAGGCACAAGTGGCGATAATAAATGATCAGTAATTACAACTGTCTTCGCTTCTCGCTGTTTTGCATATTTCAATACTTCAACCGTCCTTTTTGTATAACGAGCAAAACCAAAGGCAATAACTAAGTCGTCGCTTTTAATATCCAATAGATGTTCAGAAACTCCATCTGCCTGGCGAATCATTTCGGTATTTTGTAAAACTAAGTCTAAGTAAAACTCCAAAAACAGGCCGAGGCTAGTAGCACTGCGGTAAGCAATTATGTATATTCTTTTCGCTTTACGGATATCATTGACCGCTTCCTTAAAAATTTCTGGTTCAATTTGATTTAAGGTAACCTTTAAATTTTGGATGTCATCCGAAAGGATTTCTTTAATAACATTTTCTGGTTCTTCGTTGTCTTCTGTTGTTCTCACAAATGCTTCTGCTGAAGTCCACTTTCTTTGCAAGGCCTCTTGTAAATGACGTTGAAAGTCAGGATACCCTTTATAGTTTAAAAAAACTGCAAAACGGATTACTGTTGCTTCCCCGACTCCTACATATTTTGCAAGTTTTGACGCAGTTAAAAAAGGGGCTGTCTCCGAATTTCCAATTAAGTAGCTAGCGATTTTTTTATTAGATTTACTCATTACTTCTCGCTTTTCAATCATTCTCCGATAAACTTCGCTTGATAGCATCCTTTTCACCCCCTTAGATTTACACTATCTTTAAAGGTAGCAGAGCGCAAGGCCCCCTTTCCTATCTAAGTGTATATCATAGTTAAAGGTGATCGCCACAAACATTCCTTAAAACTCTATCATAAGCCTTTTAACGTCACATCAATTTCTTTCTCTCCGTGAGCAGTTGAAAGTCTATAACTATTAAGAAGTTTCGTGTATATCCCTTTGTTTAAGAGATGCATATCGATATTCTTACGAAGAGCTAAGTCTGTTTGTTGGTCATCCCGATAATGTAGTATTATCTCCTTATGAGTTAATACTACACTAAAAATAGAACCTACCCAACCGCCTTCATTACGATTCCATAGTTATTGAACAGTTGCTCTAAACCTGTTTTCAAAATTTCAGTTTGCTTAAAATAGACTGAAATGAAGTAATTACTTCAAAAATAGTGGTTTATTAATGATTTAAACCGTTTTTGACGAAATTCAGTTTATTTTGCTATAATTTAAATAATGATAGAAACTGCTAAAGGAGATGAGCACATGGCAATGCCTAAATATATTACCAATATTGATCAAATCGAAGGTATTCCACAGGATCAGCGTGAAAAATTAAAGAAAATTACTGAAAAATATGTTTTTAGAGTAAATGACTATTATTTAAAACTTATTGATTGGAATGATCCGAACGATCCCATTCGTAAACTAGTAATCCCAAATGAGGGTGAACTTGCTGAATATGGGCGCTGGGATGCTTCCGATGAAGACACAAATTATGCTGTTCCTGGCTGTCAGCACAAATACGGAACTACTGCTCTCTTAATGGTTTCAGAAGTATGTGGTGCCTATTGCCGTTACTGCTTTAGAAAACGATTATTCCGAAATGACATTAAAGAAGTAATGAATGATGTTGATCCAGGAATAGAATACATTGCTAACAATCCAGAAATTAATAATGTCTTACTTACTGGTGGTGACCCATTAATTTTGGCTACAAAAAAGTTACGTCAAATTATTGAGCGTCTTCGTGCCATTGATCACGTAAAAATTATTCGCTTAGGTTCGAAAATGACAGTGTTCAATCCAATGCGAATTTATGAAGATCCAGAATTACTAGCTCTTATTCGTGAATATTCAACACCAGAAAAGCGTATTTACGTAATGGCTCATATTAATCACCCCAGGGAAATTACTGAGGAAGCCATAAAAGGCTTTAATGCTCTCCATGATGCTGGAGCGATTGTTGTCAATCAAACACCAGTACTAAAGGGCATTAACGACGATCCTGTTGTCTTGGGTGAACTTCTTGATCGCCTTTCATGGGCCGGTGTAACTCCTTATTACTTCTTTATTAATCGACCGGTTGCTGGTAATAATGACTTTGTTTTGTCTCTTGAAGAGGCCTATACGATAGTTGAACAAGCAAAAGCACGTACTTCCGGTCTTGGCAAACGCGTTCGTTTATCGATGAGCCATACTTCCGGAAAAATTGAAATTTTGGCCATTGAAGACGGTAAAGCTTATTTAAAATACCACCAGTCTAGAGATAAAGAATACGGTAAATTCATGGTCTTAGACTGTCCTAAAGGCGCTGCTTGGTTTGACGATCTACCTGGAAACGAAGTGCATTGGAAGGTTCCTACAAAAAAAACCGATACTATTGTATCGGCGAATGAATTTATTAAAAAATCAGAGATAGTAAGTACAATTTAATTAACAACAAAAAAGAGCTGACTCTGATCAGCTCTTTTTTGTTGTTAATTATTATCCCAATTAAGCTGTAATGCTTCTAAATCATTTTCATAGTCTAATGCATTGGTCATTACTGGTGCTGGCATTCCCATATGTCGTGGCATCATTCCTGGTGCCGGCATCCCCATATGTTGTGGGCCCATTCCTGGTGCCGGCATCCCCATTTGCTGTGGCATCATTCCTGGTGTTGGCATTCCCATATGTTGTGGCATCATTCCTGGTGCTGGCATTCCCATTTGTTGCGGCATCATTCCTTGTGCTGGCATCCCCATTTGTTGCGGCATCACTCCTGGTGCTGGCATTCCCATTTGTTGCGGCATCATTCCTGGTGCTGGCATTCCCATTTGTTGCGGCCCCATTCCTGGTGCTGGCATTCCCATTTGTTGCGGCATCATTCCTGGTGCTGGCATTCCCATTTGTTGCGGCCCCATTCCTGGTGCTGGCATTCCCATATGTTGTGGCATCATTCCTGGTGCTGGCATTCCCATATGTTGTGGCATCATTCCTGGTGCTGGCATTCCCATTTGTTGCGGCCCCATTCCTGGTGCTGGCATTCCCATATGTTGTGGCATCATTCCTGGTGCTGGCATTCCCATATGTTGTGGC